>DGRV01000090.1 GCA_002391225.1 Christensenella sp. UBA4379 | reverse complement strand
CTAACCTCCGCAAAAATTCTCCTCGGCCCGGCAAAGCCGGTCCTGCGGATTTCCCTGAAGGGGGCTCTGCCCCCTTCATAACCCCTTTGTCTGTATCCGGCAATACTTCATGTGATCTTTTTTACTCGTGCGGTTGTCCTGGCGGGACTCTGCCCGCCCATTATATCACCCCGCTCTTCCTCCCGGCAATCCCTCCCTCAAATTGTTACAAAAAGGTTCCGGGAGGCATGGAAAAGCCAGCCTTTTGTTTCGTCTTCTTAATGATTTTGTTACAATTTCTTCATAAATTCATTGACAGGCGGGGTTTTTCCCTGTACAATGATGAGGAATGACCGCTGTCATCCGCCGTTTACGCGGCGATTCCTTCAAAAAGGCAGGTGTTTTTTGATGAAGAGGATCAGCAGGTTTTTGTCCCTGATCGTTTTCGCTTTCCTATTTTTGTCCCTCTGTTCCACGGCTGTGGCGGAAACCCCGTCGCTGTTCATTCCAGACCGGCTGAAGGCCCTGCGTCTGCCCGATATGCCGGACATCCCGGCCATGCCGGAGGCCCCGGCCCTTTCCTGCTGGATGGACCTGCTGGAAGAAACGCCCGACTGCCCGAAAGTAGCTGACCCGGACGGGGACTTCCATCTGCAGTTCAGCCAGCTGGTGGACCGCTGCCTGGTGGATGAGGTCGAGGTCCCCATCGACGAAAACGGCTACGGCGAAATCCCCGCCGAGCTGACCGACATGCAGAAGATCAACATCCGGGCCGAGGTAGGGACCGCCGTCTACGATTACATCACCCCCGGTACGCTGGACTGCGCCAAGGTTCAGTTTGACGCGCTGACCGTGTATTACAACGAATACGGCTGCGCCGTCCGCATGGAGCTTTCCGGGGACACGGATTATTTCCGCTCCGGCGCGGAAAGCTGCGAATCGGTGATTACCTGGGAAAGCGTGATCATCGAATCCCCGGATCCCAGCGGGAAGACCGAAAAGGACAAGACCGGCAAGGTCGTCAAAAAGAAGATCCAGACCCGCGTGTGGTACATGGACCGGGTCAGCGTCACCTATCCCGAAGGCAGCTATCTGCGCCGCGCCATCGCCTTTTATCTGAACAACAAAAAGAACACCCTGGACAGCTACTGGATCGTCTACGACGAAAGCCCGGTGGACCGCTACCTGATCGCCTATTCCGGCAAGACCTACGAATGCGACGGCGTCCATTATGAGGAAGACCAGATCCTGAGGGGCTACTACAACGACCTGTCCGACCCCAACGTGGTGACCAAGAACCCCCTGACCGGCTGCGAGGTGCCCGGCCGACTGTACGAAAACGCCTCCGGCAAGTACTTCGGCGGCAACCGCTGGGTCAGCCTGGTGACCGGCGAATTCTACAGAGGCCGGAAGACCCTGCGGAAGCTGAACAGCTTTGTCAGCCCAAGGGTGGAATAACGGGTCATATCTTCAACCAAAAAAGAGCTGCAGAACAGCTCTTTTTTGGTTCTTCACGAGGGAAAGGGATAGAAAGGAACCTGACGAGAGTAAAAAAGAAATGGTTATCCCGGTAAGATGTTTCCCATACATGATGCCGCGTGCTGACGACACACGATGGATCTGTTCCGGGACAGACAGCGGCATGGCTTTCGCCATGCCGCTGTCTGTCTGTGTCCGCTGTTTTTCATGCGAGAATACGCCGCGCATTACTCCTGCGCATGTTTTTCCCTGTAATCTTTCAGCAATTCTTCTGCCATCTCATCCATGATCCGGCAGGCTTCAGAGAAGTTCTCCTGGTTATCCTGCCTGTTGTTTCCGGTGATCTGGCTGGAAAAATACTCAGCCCAGGCTTCATTGTTTTGCGCATATGTGGGGTTGCCGTTATCTTTATTGTACCAATAATCTTCAGAGTAATTTCCTGTTTTATCAAACTTACTTAATAATGGTCCATGGCCGACCCAACAATAATGGCGCATCTTATTTGCAAAGATATTGCTGTCTCTTCCTTGCAGGGCCTGGTTTGTCAGTCCCGCAATCATATCATGATACATCTGGGAATTCATATCACCTTCTGTTTTGTGACTTAACAAGTCTTTTTGCACAGCTTCACTTAATTTTTCATAATAATCTTTTTGCTCTTTTGAAAAGTCTCCACTGAGTTGCGGCGCATAATTGGTTTCTATCAAATCGCCTCCTAAAGCATGTAAACCAGATTGGAGCTCTGATAATCCTGGAATATCTTTCCATGCCTCATTACTTGCGACTTTCATCGCACTTGCTGTTGCGATATACAGATAAGGACTTCTAATAAATTCATAAGCATGTGCCGCATTAATGTATTTTTCTTCATTATATGAATAAGCAGGGCCCATAACATATTGCATGATTTCTATTTTTTCCTCAGCGCTCAGATCTCTTTTTATGGAGTTTTCACCGCTAAAATACTTCATGATAATTCTCGACACATCAGACCAAAGCGACACATATAAATCCAGCTTATAATCCTCTGATGATGAACGATCCGTATGATCCATAGAATAATCAATAGCATGGCCTGATTCATGGAAAAACACATCCAGAGTATCTACATCCACCTGCAGATAACTTGCAATATGATAACTACCGGGACGTGACGGATCAAAATTCCGCACATAATCCGGAAAAGACCATGCGTACAGATTGCTGTATATCGCCGGCGCTTCCTCCAGTTTCTTCATCATGTTTGTGGCGAGATCTTCATTTCCGCTTTCCGAAAGGAGTTCCTCATATATCATCCTCCGGACGTCATAATTGTCCAGCGCCCGCTGGTCAGCTGGCAGCCCGGACAGCGTGCGGAAATACGCTTCATAATCCATGAAAGAACGGGAAGAAACTTCTACAGTAAAATAATCCCCAGTGTGTTTTTCTGCGCTTTCTATGTCTATGCGCAAGAAACCTTCTTCGTTCCCCGTGATTTCCAGATAGCCCTCTCCATCTCCGGTCGGATGAAAACAATCTGTTATATCAAACAAACGTTCGGTCGCCGTCCCCTGATCCGTCGCCGTGATCACGTGATGATTGTCATCATCATAGATATACATATATGTTGCATAAACGCGCAAATCCTCAATGGAAGGATCAAACGATATGGGGAGGCGCCTTGTTTCCCCTGGATGCAGGCGGGGAGCCGCGATCATTTCGGCCGTGATATAGGGGTGGTTTTCATTAATCACCGTCGGCGCAGCATATACCATTTTCTTTCCGAACGTATACCTGCTCTCCTTGTAGACCACTTCCACCCCGCGCTCGTTCTGGGTCTCCCTGCCTTCTTCGTTGTACTTTTTAAAATGGAAGCGGTTGACCGGCTCGACATACAGGGAGGTGCCGGCGGCAGAGGTGTAGGCGGTGACGCCGATGTCCTTCTGACCGTCCTGCGGCACGGTGAAATAGGAGACGGTCTTGCCATTCCCGGCCATCAGGTTACCCAGATCGAAAGATACGATGGTATTGCCGTTTTCGTCCGTCCCTTCTACAGTGTAAGTTCTGCCGCTCCGCTTCACCTGGAAACCGGCAGGAATGGTTTCAATTACTTTCGTTTTGACAGCCGCCAACACGCCCGTGGTGACCGTTTCCGATTTGAGCTGTACCATTTCGGTGGTCATTTCACTGAACGCTGTACTGAACATTTCTGTGATGCGCTCCGCCAGCTGTTCATTCGTCAATTTGGGAATGTTATAATACAGTACATTTTCCTGCAGCTGCTCGTTTTCACCACCACGGTAAGTCTGGCTTTTGGGGTCCAGATAAGAGCGATATTCCTCGACCTGTGCTTCATCGCCAATGGATACATTGACTACCTGAATTCCTTGTTCGACAAGCCATTTTTCATAATCAATCGTCTTATTTTCACTGTCAAAATCCCGTTTCCATACCCCTGTTGATTGATCAGAGGATTCGCCATCCGTAAACAGCAGTACTCCCAGATTCCTGTCCTCACTCTGCTGTATGGTATCCAGCAGCTTAATCGCTTCCTCCAGGCCCGTATGCGGTTTTGTGCTGTCATAAGGACCAAACAGTTTTTCAAGCCTGCTGATAATTGCCTTGGTACCAATCGTTTTGTAATCCTCAAGCTTCGTGTTGTAACTATCCGGATTTCCATCGGGACCAATCAGTGTACTTCCATAAATATTTTCAACTGTATAACCCGCTTCACCTGAAAAAACAGTTTCAGAAAAATGACCCTGATCAATATCTATCCGCATCACAGCCGCTGTACTGCCCCAAAAGATGATCGATACAGTGTTTTCAGGTTTAGCGAGAATCTCCTCCAGCAGTACTTCCAGAGCAGACAGCATCGCAGTTCCTCTGCCGTCTTCCTGCATGCTTCCGGTCGCATCCAACGTGATGATAAAGTCTGTTGGATCATCGGATGATACGCGCCGCATCACCTTGGCTTCGCCCTTTTCATCATAGACGATGGTCACGGAAGCCGAGGCGTTCACAGACACATCGGTCCGGTAGCCACCGTTTTCCGTATCCTCCTGGATTTCCTTGTCCAAGCCGATCATGACGCCATTGATAATAAAGGCGGGTTCCTTATAATCCGAATGGGTCTTGTATTCCTCCACCATGGCGGACAGGTTTTCTTTCTGCTTCTTTTCGCTCCTGCCGAAGCCCAGGCTTTCGGCAAATTCGATCGCCATCTCGTCGCCCAGCTCGATATATTGAAGCAGCTCCTCCGCCGTAATCGTCACAGGACCGCCGTCGACGCTGGAATTGTACAGCTCCCGGAAGCTCGCAGCAGACGCATCCTTCACGGAAACGGAGGCGTTGTTATTGCTAACCAGCGTGCCGACGCTTTTGTTTGCCGCACCATCTGTTACTGCCTCTTTGGAATCAGCGTCAGCTTTCTGCCCGGAAGCACCGCCCTGCTGTGCCGTAAAAGTTACAGGCGTGGGGGAATTCTTCTTTTCTTTCCAGTCCTTTAGCATATTCATCGCATTGGTTGCCGAAGACGACCTTGAACCTGCGTCCGGATCGGAAACACTCTGCCCAGCAGATCTATTTGAAAAGCTGATATTGGAAACCGAGGAAAGACTCGATGCCTCCGCCTTCTTGCCTTGATATACGGCCTCCTGCAGCCCGGCGGCATCACCCTGCCCCGAAAGGGTATAAACCTTTGTCTTGTCCCCTTCGGTAACGGTCATCTGTTTTTTGTTACGGTTTTTCCGCAGGATGTCACAAATTTCCGTATAATAATCCGTTTCCGCCTTGGTCAGCGGCTTCTGACCGCCGGCTTCCAGATTGATTCCCTGATAGGTAATCCCGTTTCCGCTTTCTGCCGGCAGCGTTTCCGCCAGAGAAAGCGGCATGATTCCCAGCCCCAGGCTGAAGATCAATAGCAGCGAAAGCAGCCGGACAACCGTCTTTTTCATGATGATTTCCCCTTTTTCTCGAATATGCAGAGCCTGCTTTTGGGCTCATCTATGAGAACTATTCTACCCCCTCCATATATTTTTGTCAATTGATTTGGCTGCGTCATTTATGTCACAGAATTACAATTTGATTAATTTTTTGTTACATTTCTCTATCTTTGAAAAATCCGGCAACACATGCTTATTTCGTATTTCATTAAAACAGCGGCATGGCTGACAGCCATGCCGCTGAAAACAGATGATATGGTTTTATCCTTGAACCGCTGCGGCGATTTCTTCCGCCAGCGCATCCACCTGGTCGGCCTGCGTTTCCTGGAGGGAGGATTTCATCGTCAGGGTCGCGCCCAGCTGGGGGCAGTTTTTGAGGCCGGACAGGATTTCCAGCATGAGCTTCCCGGAATTCGGGGCCCAGGTGCCGTTTTCCATCAGGGCGAAGGGGCGGTTCTGCAGGTCGTGGGCCTTGAGGTCCATGAGGAGGTGCTCCATGGGGGTGAAGATGCCGTTGTTGTACGTCGCGGAGGCGAACACCAGGACCTTCGCCCGGAAGGCCTCGGCCACCAGGAAGCTCATGTCCTCCCGGGCGGCGTCGTACACCCGGGCGGCAACGCCGCGGGCGCTGAGGGCTTTGGCCAGCTTTTTGGCCGCCTGCAGGGTATGGCCGTAGACGGAACCGGCAAAGATCGCCGCTTCGTTGTCCTCCGCCTGATAACGGCTCCACAGGTCGTACTTGCCGATGAACCAGGAAAGGTTTTCCCGCCAGATGGGGCCGTGGAGGGGCAGGATCATCTGGATGGGCAGCTTGGCCGCCTTTTTAAGGACGTTCTGCACCGGCGTTCCGTACTTGCCGACGATGTTGGTATAGTAGCGCCGGGCGTCCGGGAGCCAGTCTTCTTCAAAGCAAACCTCGTCGGCAAAGAGCTTTCCGCGCAGGGCGCCGAAGGTGCCGAAGGCGTCCGCGGCAAAGAGCCAGCCGGCGGTTTTGTCAAAGGACAGGGCGACCTCGGGCCAGTGGACCATGGGCGCCAGGGTGAAGACCAGCTCGTGCCGGCCCAGGGAAAGCTCCGTGCCTTCCTTTACCTCCATCAGCCGGGAAGAGATGTCCAGATCAAAGAACTGGCCGAACATCACGGCGGCCTTCTTGGTCATCACGGCGGTGGTCTCCGGGTGAGCCTTCAGCAGCCGGGCCAGGGTGCCGGAATGGTCCGGCTCCATGTGGTGGACGACGACATAGTCCAGCGGCCGTCCGCCCAGGGCTTCGTTCAGGTGATGAAAGAAGGCCTCGCCCTCGCGCTCGTCCACCGTGTCAAAGAGGGCCGTTTTTGCGTCCCTCAGCAGATAGCTGTTGTAGGTCACGCCCCGGGGAATCGGGTAGACGCTCTCAAACAGGTCGGTCTTGGTATCGTCTACGCCCAGGTAAAACAGATCATCGGCAATGTTGCGCAGCATTTGATATTCCTCCATAAACCAGCGTTTTCATTTATAACGTTCTTTCCGGGACGACCCAGTTTTCGTCCGCCGGGGCGATGGGGCCCTCGTACCAGCCCAGCACGCTGTTCAGGCGGACGTAATGCCGGCCGCCGAAGGAGCGGACCAGGCTCATCACGTCCCCTTCCCGGACGGGGAGGACGTAATCGGTATAGTCCGTATTGAGGCGGCCCGGCTGTTCCCGATCGATGGCCGTGTCCGGTACCCGGACCTTTCGTCCGTGCCAGGAGACCAGGGTGTACTCCGGCCCGGCCTTACCCAGCACCGTGACCTCCCGGTCGTGATACTTGATATACGAATAATGATCCGACGCTTCCTGGCCGGCCATGGCCCGGACCCGGGGCAGCTCGTCTTCCCAGATAAAGGAAAAATGGTCGGACGCCGGGTCTTCCCAGATCACGCAGTTGAGCTGCCCGCTCTTTTTGACCCCGCAGCCCCCGTCCAGGCAGAGGATGTTCCTCTCCCGCAGAAGCAGGGGGGACATATCCATCCTGTCGTCCCGGTACAGCACCGCCGGCCAGTGGCCGACCGTCACATACTTGGGGAAGGACAGGCCACGGGCCAGAAAGTCGTCGCATTTAAGATATGGATCGCTGTCCTTCCCGGAAAGCTCAATCAGACGCAGGTGGGGAACGCCCCCGTGGACGAAGGTCATCCGCGGGGTATCGAGGATGGTGGGCAGGCCCTGAAGGAAGGAAAGCTCCCCTTCAAACCGCCCGCGGATGGCCCGGATCACGACCGCCTCGTCCGCGCCGTCCTCCAAGGGAAGACCGAGCTCCGAGCACATTTCCATCAGCAGGCAGCCGCCCCACCAGTTCTTCATTTTGGGGGCCAGCTCAAAGAGGCTGTGCCGCTGCTTTGGGTCGTCGCTCAAAAGCTTGCTCAGGGTGAAAACGTCCATGTTGCCCATCAGGGTGTAGACCCGGTGGTCTTTTGACAGCTCCATCAGCGTCCGGACGACGGCCAGGCTCCCCGTGCCCTTTTCCAGCAGATCGCCCACGACGACGAGGGTATCCTCCCGGGAGAAGGCTGCCCGGCGGAGCACCTTTTTGAGCGCTTCCGCGTGGCCGTGAATATCGGACAGGATCAGCACCCGCCGCCCCGCCGGGAGCTCCGCGCGCCGGACGCTGACCGTCCGGTAGGCAGGCAGGGCCGTCATCTGGCGATCATCTCATCCCGCTTGGGGCCGTTGGACAGGTAGCGGATGGGCGTCTCGATTTCCTTTTCGAGGAAGAGCACATAGTTCCGGCAAGCCTCCGGCAGGTCCTTGAAATTCCGGATGCCGCGGACGTCCTGCTTCCACCCGGGCAGGGTGGTGTAGACGGGCTTCGCCCTCTCGAGCACCGGCGTCACCGGGAAGTCCCTGGTAACGCCCGATTCTGTCTCGTACCCCACGCAGACCTTGATCTCGTCCAGATAGGACAGCACGTCCAGGTTGGTCAGGGCCGCGGCGGTCGCTCCCTGCAGCAGGCAGCCGTAGCGGGTCGCCACGGCGTCAAACCAGCCCACGCGGCGCGGGCGGCCCGTCTTGGCCCCGTACTCCCCGGCGTCCCCGCCGCGGCGGCGCAGCTCTTCCGCTTCGTCCCCGAACAGCTCGGTCACAAAGGGACCCGCGCCCACGCAGGAGGAATACGCCTTCGTTACCGCGATGACCTCCTCCAGCGCCCTGGGGGGAATCCCCGCGCCGACCGCCCCGTAGCCCGCAAGCGGGGAAGAGGAGGTGGTAAAGGGGAAGATGCCGTTGTCCGGGTCCCGCAGGGTGCCCAGCTGGCCCTCCAGCAGGATCTTTTTGCCCGCCCGGACGGCCTGGTTCAGGTACTGGGCGACGTCCGTTACCATCGGGCGGATCTGCTGGCCCAGGGCGTAATACTTTTCCGTCAGGGCTTCCGGGTCCAGCTCCGGCTGGTGATAAAGCTCGCGCAGCACGGTGTTTTTGAGGGAGGCCACGTTTTCAAAGCGCTTTCTGAGCAGGTCCTTTTCAAACAGCTGGCAGACCTGCATGCCGATCTTGGCGTATTTATCCGAATAAAACGGGGCGATGCCGGACTTGGTAGAGCCGAAGCTGCCCTTGCCCAGGCGGGCTTCCTCGTAGCAGTCCAGCGCCACGTGGTAGTCCATGAGCACCTGCGCCCGGTCGGAAATCAGCAGCTGCGGCGTCCGCCCGGTGCGGCTGCGCACCTGCTCGATCTCGCTGATCAGGGCCTCGATGTCCAGGGCCACGCCCATGCCAATCACGTTCACCACGTCTGGATGCAGCACCCCGGACGGCAGCAGATGCAGGGCGAACTTGCCCTCGTCCGTAATAATGGTATGGCCCGCGTTGGCGCCGCCCTGAAAGCGGACCACGATGTCGCTCTGGCAGGCCAGAAGATCCGTGATTTTTCCTTTTCCCTCGTCGCCCCAGTTGGCGCCGACGATCGCTCGCACCATAATGTCGCTCCCTCCGGTCCTTTTTAATTCGTAATGCGTAATGCGTAATGCGTAATGAATTGTTCGCGCGGGCCGGTCTGCCCTTTTGTGTTAGGACACAGCGGTCCAAAATATGATATATTCAACATAAGGGCTCTTAATTCCTTCTCTTTCCGGCAATTTCTTTGTAGGGCTCCGGGGCGGGGAAAAGACTGTGTTCACGTAGGGAAAAAATCTTTTTTGCCGCGCAAATCGGCGCGGAAATGTGCTATAAGAATGGTTACATCAGGATATAGAAAAGCCCCTGGGTTTTTGTGTGTCCCCTCATCTTTGGCCGGACGACGGCCGTGTGTAAAAGGAGTAAGCTTATGATGAAACGAATCCTCCCCGCCATGCTTACGCTCTGCCTGCTCTTGACCTGCTGCCCGGCGCCTGCCGAAGAGACCCCGGCCTTTGACGGGACGCTCAAAATGGAAAACGGCACCCTGCTGCCGATGCTCAAAATGAGCGACCTCAGAGACCCCGACTACACGAACGAGGGCAGCGACATCCTGCGCTACTGCATCTACGTGGAAACCGACAACGACACCGACAACGACGGCCTGGCCGACCTGGTCAAGGCCGTGGTGCAGGTGCCCCGCGGGGCGGCGGAGGGCAAATACAAGGCCGCTTCCATCTATGACCCCACCCCCTACGGAGCGGGCACCGTCGACGAGGCCATTGCCGGGGACGACGGGCATAACCTGTTCGTGGAAAAGCCCATTGATTACGGCACCCTCTACCGCTCCTGTGAAAAGCGCGACCCCGCTGGTGAAATGACCACCCTGGAGGCCGCGAAGAACGCCGACCCCAAGGGCTGGAACTACACCGTCCCGATGAACCCCGACCCCGGCATTCTGTATATGGGCCATTACGATTACTACCTGGAGCGCGGCTTCGCGGTGGTCTGCGCCAGCGGCATCGGCACCTACGGCTCCGAGGGCTTCGAGCTGTGCGGCATGCCCCTGGAGCGGGACAGCCACAAGGCCGTGGTCGAATGGCTGACCGGCGACCGCCGGGCCTTCACCGACAGGACCCAGAACATCGAGATCCGGGCGGACTGGTCCAACGGCAAGGTGGCCATGATCGGCGCATCCTACGGCGGTACGCTGGCCTTTGAGGTCGCCACCACCGGGGTCAAGGGCCTGGAAACCGTCGTCCCCATCGCGGGCATCGCCAGCTGGTACGACTATACCAACGCCCAGGGCGTCCCCACCACCCAGGCTGTCAACTACGCCAACGCCCTGGCCGCCAACAACTGCGGCGGCACCTTCCTGGACGAGGAATGGAAGGTGCCCAACAAGGAATACGGCTCCTGGCTGTGGCAGATCGCTCAGGACCAGCTGGAAGCCAACGGCAACTACACGCCCATTTGGGAGCAGTCCGACTATACCCGGGACTGGGCGAACATCCGCTGTCCCGCCCTGATCGTCCAGGGACTGAACGATTATAACGTCGATTCCCGTCAGGCGGACCTGATGGCCCAGTCCTTTGAAAAGGCCGGCGTAAACTACAAGCTGGTGCTCCACCAGGACGGCCACACTGGTTTGGACAACATGCTCGTCCACGGCGAGCTCTGGCAGGAAACCCTGCTGCGCTGGTTTGCCCACTATCTGTACGGGATGGAAAACGGGGCGGAAAACCTGCCCACCGTATTGGCCCAGTCCAACCTGGACGGCAGCTGGAAGGCCTATGACAGCTGGCGGGACTTCGCTTACGCCGACGCCCCGGTTTCCTTTAAGGAAGAAAAAACCACCGTCAGCACGAAGGGCCTGGCCCCGCTGGCCTACGAATACCTGGGCGGCACGAACGATGATCATGCCAGCTTTGAGATCCGGGACCAGTATTACTGGACCCTGCCGGACGGGATCTGCGCGAAGTATGACCTCGACCTCCCGGAGGGCGCTTCCATCTACGGCGTCCCGGAGGTCCACGTCCGTCTCTGCTGCAGCACCCAGGAGTATGAAGGGCTGATGATCACCGCCGTGCTGGCCGACAGCGCGGACGACGGCTCCGCCTTTAACGCCTACCGACTCAAAGACAGCCTGAACCAGCTCTTGCCCACCCAGGAGATAGGCGAAGACGCCCGCGTCGGGGCGCTCCAGGAATACGTGCAGGACAGCGGCACCGTCAAGACCGTGTCCTACGCCTGGACGGACCTGACCAACCCGGGCTGCGGGCCGGATTCCAGCGAATACTCAGAGACCGTCCGCCTGGAAGCCGGGGAATTCTATGACTACACCTTCTACATGCTGCCCACCGTCTACACCGTCGCCCCGGGCCATCATCTGACCCTGATCCTGACCACCTGGGACCCCTACCGCTCCTTCCTGGACGAAAGCTTCGACAGCCTGGATACCTCCGCCTCCGGTGTCAGCATCGACTACGACTATTCCTACATCATCGACAACGAGAGCATTCAAGTTCGCCTGCCACTCGCTGCCGAATCCGTTGCTGAGTAACCCTGAATCGCGGGGGGCTTTCCGTACACATCGCACACCAAGCAGACACAAATCCACACAGAAAACGGGGCTGTTGCAGAAAAACCTGCAACAGTCCCATTTCTATAAGTGAATTTCTTTTTTCACAGGATGATAAAAATATCAGGACATCAGAAATCCCCGGGAGGTTTGGAGGGGACGTCTCCCCCCTATCGACATTTAAAAAGCTTTCGCGATTCTTTCCACCGCGCGCTGGGTGTTTTCCGGGGTGTTGAAGGCGGTCAGGCGAAAATAGCCTTCGCCAGCCGCGCCGAAACCCGCGCCGGGGGTGCCCACGACCTGGGCGCGGGAGAGCAGCTCGTCAAAGAACTGCCAGGAACCCATGTGATCCGGGGTCTGGAGCCAGACGTAGGGGGAATTGACCCCGCCGTACACCGTGAAGCCGGCCTTCTGAAGGCCCTCCCGGATGATCTTGGCGTTGCTCAGATACCCGGCCACCAGCCCGGCGGTTTCCTTCTGGCCGATGTCGTCCAGGGCGGCGGCGGCGGCGCACTGCACCGGGTAGGAGACGCCGTTGTTCTTGCTCTCCCCGCGGCGGCGCCACAGGGCCCCGATGGACACCTTCCGGTCCCCGTCCAAGCCCATGAGCTCCTCCGGGATCACGGTATAGGCGCAGCGGACACCGGTAAACCCGGCGTTTTTGGAGAACGAGCAGCATTCCACCGCGCAGGTCCGCGCCCCCTCGACCTCGAAGATGCTGTGGGGGATGTTCTTTTCCGTAATGTAGGCTTTGTACGCCGCGTCATAGACGATCAGCGCGCCGTTTTCGTTCGCCCAGCGGACGATGGGGGTCAGCTGGTCAAAGGTCAGGGCGGCCCCGGTGGGGTTGTTCGGGCTGCACAGGTAGAGCACGTCGATCCCGCCCGCCGGCAGCACGGGGGCAAAGCCCGTTTCCGGGGTGCAGGGCAGGGTAATCAGGCGGGGGTAGATCCCGTTTTCCTGAAACCCCAGCCGGCCGGCCATGGCGTTGGAATCCACATAGACAGGATAGACCGGGTCGGTCACGGCAATGCGGGTATCCGGGGAAAACAGCTCCTGGATGCTGCCGGTATCCGTCTTGGCCCCGTCGGACACAAAGACCTCCCGGCGGGACAGCTTCACGCCCAGGGGGGCGTATTCCTTTTCGATGATGGCGTCCAGCAGGAAGTCGTAGCCTTCATAGGGCGGATAGCCCCGGAAGCCTTCCGGCGTCCCCATCGCCAGGGCGCTGTCGGCAAAGGCCTTCGCCACGTGCGGCGTCAACGGCCGGGTCACGTCCCCGATGCCCAGACGGATGATTTCCTTGTCCGGATGGGCCGTTTTGTACGCCTCCACCCGCTGGGCGATATCGGCAAACAGATACGCTTTGTTCATGCGGGCCATATAAGAGTTAATCTTCATCGACAGTACCCCTGCCGGCGCGGCTCCCCGGCAACAACAGGATAAACGCCGCCGCTGATTTGGCTTTTATCCGGGCAAAACAGATACTCTTCATCAAAACAAATACCGCGCGTTGCAAGAAGAGTCCGCCGGTTCATCCGGCGGATGCCGAAGGCGCCCCGAAGGGGCGCTTGCAGCGCGCGGTGTTTTTTGATTTCTTCCGAGGGGTTCTGAGCGCCCGGAAATTGAGCCAGTGGCTCAATTTCAGCGAAGAACGGGCCGGCAGGCCCTGGCTGTGTCCCCCTTTCGAGCGCTGTGAAGCCCCTTCCAATATTTACTCCTTCCATTCCCCGTCGAACACAAATTCAGCCGGGCCGGACATGTAGACGTGATTATCCGAGGCGTTCCACTGCAGCTGCAGGTTGCCTCCGGGCAGCTTCATCTGGACGGACCGGTCGCACATCCCGGTCAGGACGCCGGCCACCAGGGCGGCGCAGGCGCCGGTGCCGCAGGCCAGGGTCTCTCCCGCCCCGCGCTCCCAGACGCGCATCTGGAGCACTTCCCGGCTGATGGCCCGGACGAACTCCACGTTGATCCGCCGCGGGAACAGGGGATGATGCTCGATCATCGGGCCCAGCACCGGCAGGTCGATCACCTCCGGGTCGCGCACGAAGATGACGGCGTGGGGGTTGCCCATGTTGACGCAGGTCAGAAACAGGGTCTGCCCCATCATCTGCAGGCGGTGCCGCAGGACCATTTCCCCCGGCAGGTCCACCGGGATCAGGCGGGGGGACAGCTCCGGCGAGCCCATGTCCACCCGGACGTTGACCACGGTGTTCTCGTCCGTGGTCAGCCACATCTGCCGGATGCCGCCCTTGGTCAGAAGGGAAATTTCCTTCTTGTCCGTCAGGCCCCGCTCAAACATATAGCGGCCGATGCACCGGGCCACGTTGCCGCACATCTCCGATTCGCTGCCGTCGGAATTGAAAATCCGCATCCCGGCGTCCGCCCCGTCCGCGGGCTCCAGCAGCACCAGCCCGTCCGCGCTGACCCCGAAATGAGGCCTGCACATCTGGATCGCCAGCCTGGAAGGATCGGCCACGTCCTCCTCAAAACAGTTGACCAGGATAAAATCATTGCCGATGCCCTGCATCTTGGTAAAACGCATACATTTCCTCCCGCATTATGGGTCATTCTTGATGGACTGGAGAAGAGGTTCAGGTAGGAGGTAGGAAGGAGGAGGTAGGAGGTAAATGGTCAGATGATTGGTTCAAAAGGCAAATGAGAATCAGCATCCCGAGGGGATTCTTCCCCTTTTCGCAAACCAGATAAACCTACTACTTCCTACCTCCTCCCTCCTCCCTGCTTCACATGCGCTCCGGCGCTTCGATCCCCAGGAGGCTCAGGCCGGTGCGGATCACGTTCCGCACGGCCTTGGTCAGCGCCAGGCGGGCGGCCGTGCCCGCGGGATCGCTTTCCTCCAGCACGCGGTGCTCGTAGTAGAATTTGTTGTAGGCCTTGGCCAGGTCGGTCACGGCCCGGTTGATGAAGGAGGGCTCGTACTTGTCCGCCGCGTCCCGCACGGTTTCGGGGAAGCGGGACAGAAGCAGGAGCAGCTGCTGGGCTTCGTCGTTGTCCAGGGCGGCGTAGTCGGGGGTGACGCCGCTTAAATCCGGGCTCTTGCGCAGCACGGACCCGCAGCGCGCGCAGGTGTACTGGACATAGGGCCCCGTTTCCCCGTCAAAGTTCAGCGCGCTGTCCCAGCGGAAATCGATGTCCTTGATGCGGCCGTTCTGCAGGGTGGAATAGACCACCGCGCCGACGCCCACCTGCCGGGCGACCTCTTCCCTGTTTTCCAGGTTCGGGGACTTTTCGTTGATGATGGCCAGGGCCTTTTCCTGGGCCTTGGTCAGCAGCTCGTCCAGGTAGATCATCACGCCCTTCCTGGTGGACAGGGCCTGTCCTTCGTAGGACACCATGCCGAAGGCGACGTGCTTCATCTTCGTCTTCGCCCAGTCGTAGCCCATCAGCTCCAGCACCTTGAACAGCTGGCGGAAATGCAGGTCCTGCTGGTAGGCCACCACGTACAGGCACTGGTCGAAGTGATAGGTGTTCATCCGGTACAGGGCGGCGGCCAGGTCCCGGGTATGGTAGAGGGTCGCTCCGTCGCTCTTTAAAATCAGGCAGGGCGGCATCCCGTATTCCTCGAGGTCCACGACCTTCGCCCCGTCGGAATCCTTCAGAAGACCCTTGTCAGAAAGCTCCTGCACGACGGCGGCGGTCTTGTCGGCGTAGAAGCTCTCACCGGCGTAGCTGTCGAACTTCACGCCCAGGATATCATAGACGCGCATGGCGTCTTTCAGGGTCACATCCTTGAACCAATGGAAAATCGCCAGAGCCTCTTCGTCCCCGTCCTCGATCTTTTTAAACCAGGCCCGGCCCTCTTCCTCCAGGGCGGGATTCTCGGCGGCTTCCTCGTTAAAGCGCACGTAGAGGCGGGTCATCTCGTCCACCCCGCCCTTTTCGACGGTCTCCTTGTCGCCCCAGCGCTTGTAGGCGGCGATCATCTTGCCGAACTGGGTGCCCCAGTCGCCCAGATGATTGATGGACACCGTTTTGTAGCCCAGGAAGTCAAAAATCTTGCGCAGGCTGTTGCCCAGCACCGTGGTGGACAGGTGGCCGATGTGGAAGCGCTTGGCGATATTGATGGAGGAATAGTCCAGGCAGATGGTTTTGCCAGCCCCTTCCTCGCCCGCGCCCCAGCCATCCCCGGCGGAAAGGACGGCATCCAGGGTGTTCTTTGCGAAATTGCCCCGGTTCAAAAAGAAGTTTAAATAACCGCCCGCGCACTCCGCCCGGGCCAGGTCCGGGGCTTCAAAGGCCTCCGCCAGGCTCTGGGCAATGACCGGCGGGCCCTTGCGCAGCACCCGGGACAGCTTGAAGCAGGGGAAGGCGTAATCCCCCATCTTGGGATCCGGCGGCACCTCCAGCAGGCCGGAAAGGTCCTCCGGCAGCCCCTGGGCGTCCGGATAAACGGTCAAAATGGTCTGTGCGATTTTTTCTGCGATGTCCTGCTTGAGGTTGCTCACGGCGGCTCTCCTTTTTGTTTCCGGCAAATGCACGGTTTACATTTCCCGTCCGGGGCGCTACGACCCCGAACTTTTTCCTCCTGCGGGCGCAGATTGTCCGTCTCCCGCGGGTGTCCCTTAGTGTATCATAAAAAACCCCGGCGCGCAATTGCGCAGCCGGGGAAATGTGGTATTCTTTTCATATTCCCATCAGTTCACAAACAGAACGCTCCGCTTGTCGTAATAGACTTTGTTGATGAACATCATCAGGCCGTTCCCTATCAGGGTGCCCACGCTGTCCTCCAGTAGGGCGCTGAAGGAAAGACCTGATATGCTGCAGGCAAAGATCATATACAGCACAGACACGATCAGGCTGATGGCATACAGCAGCATCAGCTTGGCTGGGGCCCCGCTTTTATACCCCGCCAGCTGGAACCGCGTATAAATTGCCCAGACAGCCAGAAAAATACTTGCCATACCCATCAGCAGGTCCAATGTTTTCAGGGAACTGCCGTACTTCGCATACACCGCGTCCGCCAGGCCGTTGTAATGACTGCCGCTGAAAAACTGACCAGCCGCTGATAAAGTCACCAGGGCGCTGACCCATAGGGAAAAGTAGATGAGAAATTTGTGCCATTTCATCGGATACTGTTCCGGCTTTGCAAACAGTTCGATGTTCTGCCCGTTCTGATTATCCAAATGCTGCATACGACACGGTCCTTTCTTCGAAATTCCCGCAAGCCCATTTACAGCTCCCGGAGAATCTTTTGGATCATCTCGGTGTATTCTTCCTCGCTCAGATACTTTTCCCCCGGGTTCATCGCAAAGACGCCGCCCCATTCGTAGCCGTCCTTGTACTTGGGCACCAGGTGGAAGTGGAGGTGGCAGCCGGTGTCGCCGTAGGCTCCGTAGTTGACCTTGTCCGGATGGAAGGCGGCGTGGATGGCCTTGGCGGCCCGGTTGACGTCGGCGAAGAAGGCGTTCCTCTCTTCGTCCGAAAGGTTCACCATTTCGCTGACGTGGTCCTTGTAGGCCACGATGCAGCGGCCAGGATGGCTCTGCTCCTTGAACAGGATCAGCTGGCTGACGCTCAGGTCGCAGATTTTGATGCCGAAGGCCGCCAGCGGCGCTCCGCCCACACAGTACCCGCAGTTTGGATCTTTCATGTTCGTTTCCTCCTCGTTATTTTATTTCATAGCTCTTTGGAGCTTGTTGATCAACGCTTCAGGCAGCAGGTCTGTCATGGACATAAGCTGGTTCAGAATGAAATCCGGCATCTCCCGGATCGCCTCCTCCGGCATGGCTTCCAGCATCCGGATTGTCTCTTCGACCATGCCGTCCTCGTCTGCTCCGTTCATCATGCTTTCTTCAAGGCTGGCAGCAGCCTTATCCAGCAAATCCATGTTTCCAGACGTTTCCAGACGGATTTTTGCTCGGGAGCAGAATCCTTCCAGCAAAGCGCGGGTTTCTTCCGTCCGGACCCGAATGTTGGCAGGATAGCTGCCTTCCAGTGAAGCGATAAACTGCTCCAGCATGTCATCCGGATCGTATTCCGGACCATGGCCCAGGGCCGGCGTATGCACCATGCCCGCTTCATCCACCGTCATCAGCAGCGCGGGAACATAGGGCGGGTCTCCCTCCACCGGGGCGGATGCCCGGATGACCTCACACTGAAGGGTTCCTACCTGCGGGCTCTTCATCATCTTCGCCACGGCGATGTCATTGATACGGGCAGGCTTCGGATAGTTCTTTTCCCGGCAGGGCGGCAGCGGAATCCGCTCCGCTTTCAGTTCTTCGCCGACCAGTGAATACAGTGGGATGGTGACTTCTTCCGTCGGCAGACTGTGTATCAGGCTCATCTGCTCCGCGCCGTACGCCTGACCGGCCAGGCCGATCTTCACTGGCCGGAGGCCCAGGGCTTCTTTCCCCTGCTCCGTCATCACCGCCGCCATCCCGTTCACGACCCGGAGGGCCTCCGCGATGGCCTGCCAGTCGCTGGGCTTCCTGATAAACCAAGGAAAGCAGTGGGGCATAAACCGGGCAAACCTGGGAAACGGCGCTCTGAACGGCTTGCCGGAGGCCTGACAGTACGCCCGCAGCTCCTCCAGCTCCTCTTCCTCCATCTCCTCCCGCGTTTCCATGGAACACTGGATACAGTCCTGGCTCAAAAGCCCCGCCAGGCCCTCGTGCTCCCCCGACATAAGCTCGCGCAGGGTGGAAAATCCCTTATCGCCTATGTAGACCGCCAGGCACAAGTGTTCCCCGTTTCGCCCCATGATCACGCAGTAACCGATTTCGTCCTTTTTCTTTCCTCTGGCCTTTGGCAGACGGACCGCGAACAGCTCCTCTTCATAAATCTTTTTCCAGATCTTTGACTTGCGGAACGCATACGCCAGGTCTAGATATTCTTTTTTCACAGGCTGTTTCCTCCGTTTTCAATCGCCGCGATCCGCTGGCTCAGCGTCGGGTGGGAATACTCGAGCTTCACCAGCAGGGGGGATGGGGCCAGGTCGGCATAATTCTGCCGGGCCAGCTTTTTGAGCGCGCTCACCAGCGCTTTCCCGTAGCCCTCCCGGACCGCCTGTGCGTCCGCCCGGTATTCCGCCCTGCGGGAGCGGGCGTTGATCAGCAGGCCGAACAGCGGGGAAATCAGGGCGAACTCGACGCTCATGATCAGGATCAGCGCAAACCCGGCGTTCACCCCCTCAAAGCCGAAGGACGTAAAGCACGCCGGGGTCCGCAGGGTCAGCCAGGCCAGCACGCCCAGCACGGCCATCTGCACGAAGGTCAGGATCTGGTTTTTGAGGGTGTCCTTGTTCAGGCCGTGCCCCATCTCGTGGGCGAACACCGCACAGATCTCGCCCGGCGTCATCGCTTCCACCAGGGTATCGTACAGAACGATCGTCTTCATCTTTCCAAAGCCAGAAAAATAGGCGTTGGATTTGGTCGTCCGGCGGGAGGCGTCCATCACCTGGACCGCCCGCACCTGATAGCCGTTCTTTTGCAGCAGGGCCGTCAGCTTCTCCTTGAGCTCTCCGTCCTCCAGGGGGGTGAACTTGTTGAAGATCCGGCTGAACACGGGGTACAGGAACGAAACGGCCAGCGCGAACAGCGTCATGAATACCGCGAACGCCACGATCAGCCAGTCCCCCATGGTCTGCCACAGCCACCACAGAACCGCGCCGATGCCGGTCATCAGTCCCAGGCTGATCACGAAGCCCTTGGCCTGGTCCGCCCAGAAGGTCTTTGCCGTCGACTTGTTGAAGCCATACTTTTCCTCGATCACCATCGTCTCGTGCCAGGCAAAGGGGGTCAGCAGCAGCTCCGCCAGGGAGGACAGCAGAAGGACGGCGAACGTCTGCGTGACCGGGTGCTTCCCGAACAGGCTGGCAAAAGCGGCGTAGGCGTTCAGGGCCAGCAGAGCCAGCTCGATCAGAAAGGAAGCCGTCGATTCCAGGATCCCGAACCTGGCCTTTTCGGCATGGTACGCCCGCCATTTCCGGTAGGTTTCTTCATCATATACATCCTTCACGTTCTCAGGGACCGGGTTGTCCGCCGACCGCAGATGGATCACCGCCAGCGTCAGCCGGTACAGATACGAAAGGATGAACGCGGCAAGCGCGAAGCCTTTGAAATTCACGGGTCAAAAACCTCCCTGTCTCCCGACGGTCCGGGACGGCGCTCCCGCCGCCTCCCCGGAAAATCGTTCTGCTTGTTTTCTTTCCTCTGTCTTCCAGTTCCAAGAATATCATGAGAGACCGCTAAATGCAAGAAAAAATGTTACAATTCTGTGACTGTTTCGCAAACGAAATTTAGGGTTTTTCCACATTATCCACAAAGTTATCCACAGTTTTTGGCCTGAAAACCCCGTTTTCTCAACGGTTTTGCGGATCGTTACCGAAATGTAACAGAGTTATCCACAGGTTTCGCCGTTGGCATCGCTGTCGCATTATGATATAATAATGCACCAGAAAAAGGAGGCGGATTCTTTGACACAGAAAATCTCCATTCGTTCCTCCAGGGATCTCAGGACGCATTACGCGCAGATCTACGCGGAAGCAAAAGAACATCCCGTTGCCATTACCGTCAACGGAAGGGAAGACACCGTGCTGCTGGAGTACGGCCAGTATATGGAACAGTTACAGCTAATCAGCGACCTCCAATCCTGTCTCTCTGTGTACAAACACCTCGCAGAATCAGTAAAAGACTTCCGCCTTGGCAGAGTATACCCCGTTGATGAAGCCTTTGACGATATTCTTCAGGAACTGACATTAACAATCCACGGCTTGGCTATTGCTGATAACTGAAATCACAAAAATGATTCATAAGGAATTGCCTAGCGTTTCACTATCTAAAAAGGAAGAGCTTAGCATGTTCAAGTACACAAAAAAGTATCAAAGTGAAAACTTTTATAGATTTTGTTTTTTCCACTATGTTTCACTACTCTTTTTAGTTTATCTATTTATTTGTTTATTTATGTCCTCTGCTTCAGCTGATCCAGAAATTATTGTAACACCACAAATTATGGAAGCTCACATTGGTGATACTATAACTTTTGATTATGAAATATCCGGAATATCAGATTTTGATTACTTAGCTGCTGATTCATGGGTTGGTGTTAATCCTCAATCTTCTTCTTTTCAAAGCTCTGACAGTATCAGTCTTGATTCTCTTTCTGGTTCTTTCCAATTTGATGTTAAATTCGGGTACTCTTTTCATGTAACACTCGTCATTACTGATAAAAATGGACAAAGCTTTTTCAAAGAATCTGAACTTATAGATGTTCTGGACTACATTCCAATTAGTCCAACCATTACTATCAATCCTCGAGTAACAACAGCACACATCGGCGATACTATAACTTTTGATTATGAGATATCTGGAATATCCGATTTTGATTATTTAGCTGCTGAATCGTGGGTTGGTGTT
Source organism: Christensenella sp. UBA4379 (assembly GCA_002391225.1). Taxonomy (GTDB): domain Bacteria; phylum Bacillota; class Clostridia; order Christensenellales; family Aristaeellaceae; genus UBA4246. The sequence continues at coordinate 10,624 of DGRV01000090.1, read as the reverse complement.
AATCCTCAATCTTCTTCTTTTCAAAGCTCTGACAGTATCAGTCTTGATTCTCTTTCTGGTTCTTTCCAATTTGATGTTAAATTCGGGTACTCTTTTCATGTAACACTCGTCATTACTGATAAAAATGGACAAAGCTTTTTCAAAGAATCTGAACTTATAGATGTTCTGGACTACATTCCAATTAATCCAACCATTACTATCAATCCTCGAGTAACAACAGCACACATCGGCGATACTATAACTTTTGATTATGAGATATCTGGAATATCCGATTTTGATTATTTAGCTGCTGAATCGTGGGTTGGTGTTAATCCTCAATCTTCTTCTTTTCAAAGCTCTGACAGTATCAGTCTTGATTCTCTTTCTGGTTCTTTCCAATTTGATATTAAATTCGGATACTCTTTTCATGTAACACTTGTCATTACTGATAAAAACGGACAAAGCTTTTTCAAAGAATCTGAACCAGTGGAAATCCTAAATTATCAATTTATTATTCCCTACGCAACAAAACGAATTGAATCCGAAGCATTTGCACAAATCGCAGCAAAAACAGTATACATTTCTTCTGGCGTGGAATATATCGCACAAGATGCTTTTCCAAGCAATATTACTATTTACGCCTTAAAGGACTCCTATGCTGCCGACTGGGCTTCCGACAATGGCTACCTTTTAGAAATTGTTCCTGAATAATTACAAAAGGCCGGCAGTATATCCTCACTGCCGGCCTTGCTTTTCCAATTTAACAAAGCTCCTCCGCTGTCGCGAACACTTCTATCTGGAAACCTTCCTGGCGGATTTACCACTCCGGAGCTCTGAAAGAGCAAAAGACAAATCCGATAGGAGCTTTAAAGGGGACGCGACTTCCTTCAGGGATCGAGTTCATCTTAGAACAGCTCCTTCCCGCTGCTCTCCTTATCCGCGAAGGGGCCCGGCAGGACGCGGGCGCCGCGGTGGCTGCCCAGATAGTCGGTGTTGAACAGGATGTCCGTCCCGTCGGGGTTTTCGTAGCGTTCTTCGGGCTCGAAGGCCTTGCCCAGGGTGTCGGAGGAGACCATCGAGACGCTGAAATCCCACAGGTAATCGTATACGTTGGTACGCAGGGCCGGGCGGCCGTCCTTCTCCGTCAGCTCCACGAACACGCCGCCGTCCTCGTTGACCAGGCCGTGGCGCTCGTTCTTGCAGGGCTTGGCCCCATTCAGGTACACGTTGCCCTGGCACCAGACGGGCAGCTTGCCGGCGTGGGCCGGGCCCAGCTTCATCATGTTGGGCACGTCGGTGTCCATGTCGAACTGCTTGATCCAGTCCTCATAGGTGGGATAGATGTCCATCACCTGGGTGCCGACGATCCGGTTTTCCCGGAAGGACTTGCTGGAATCGCTGTCAGACAGGACAGTCACGTCCTCCGCCGGATATTTCTGCACAAAGATGTTGTTGTAGAAGCGGTCGTCCCCGTGCAGGATGGTCATGAAGCCCATCACCTCGGTGCGGTGCGGGATGTGGTAGGGGGTATAGCGGTCGCCGGTGCCGCCGTCCACGCTGGTAAAGGAACCGCAGATCAGGTTATGCACCATCGCCACGCCCTGGGTGGCCATGCGGAGGGACACGTCGGACAAAAGGATGTTGTTGTCGATCAGCGTCGGGCCGTGGCCGACCTCCACGAAAATGTCCTGGCTCATCATGCCGCCCTTGAGAATTTCGGCGTTCTCGGGCTTCTGGTTGTCGTGCAGGAGGTTCTGGGTGATGCGGGTGCCCTGGGCCTCCCAGTCCGTCCAGATGCCCATGGTGCAGTGGTGGATGTGGTTGCGCCGCATGGTCACGTCGATGGCCGCGTGCAGCTTGATGCCGGCGATCTCCGCCCCGCCCAGCTCCATCATGTTGTTGATGTGGTGGATGTGGTTGTCCTCGATCACGCTGAACACCGCGCCCATCCGGCCGATGATGCCGCCCTGCTCGCAGTGGTGGATGTTATTGCGCCGGATGATGTGGCCGCCGACCTTCTCCTTGACCCAGCCGTGGTACTGGCCGCGGCAGACGGCGTCCCGCTCCATCTGGGTGGGAGACTTCACGTGCTTGACGGTGAAATAGTGATCGTTGTCCGGGTCCAGGTACTTGCCCAGGCAGATGCCCGCGCACTTGCTGCCCCAGATCTCGCAGTCCTCGATGATCCAGCCCTTGGACCAGTGCGGGCCGATCATGCCGTCCTGATAGGCGGCCGGCGGGGCCCAGGTGGTCGCCGCCTGGCAGACGGTGAAGCCGGACACCGTGATGTAGCTCACGCCCGTCTTATCCGGCCAGAAGCACTCCCGGCGGACGGTGATCTCGACGTTTTCCCGGTTCGGGTCCGCCCCCTGGAAGTTGCAGGTGAACACGGTCTCGTTTCCGTCCTGCTCGGCGAACCACTTGCGGGTCGAATTCGCCTGGTCCCAGGAGCAGGGGTAAATTTCGCCCCTGGCGGCCTCTTCGGCGGAAGCGGCCTCGTAGAGGGCCTGGCCGTTCAGCCACACGCAGCCGGTGTGCTTGGACTTGCCGGCGAAATACCAATCCCCGTAGACATAGGTGGTATAGGGGTTGTAGTTCCCGAACACCCCGTTGTCCACCCGGGCGGTCCACAGGCCGTTGTCCAGCTGCTTCCAGCCGGTGAGGCGTTCCGCCCCGGTGATGACCGCCCCGAGCGGCTCCTCGCTCCGGTAGACGATCCGGGCGTCCTCCGTGCCGGCGTTCACGGGGTTCACATACTCCCGGTACACGCCCGGCGCCACCGAAACGGTGTCCCCCGGCCGGGCGACCTTCGCCGCCTCGTTGATCCGCTTGAAGGGCCTTTCCTTCGTGCCGTTGCCGTCCAGCCCGGCGCAGGCGTTCACATAGATGATCATGGGTGATCTCCTCCTGTCATTTTTTATCGGAAAAGGATCATTTCCAGTTATACTGCCGATAACAGTATAGGAGCGGTTCGGCGGATTGTCAATCGGGTTTTGAACAAAACAGATACATCTCTTGACAATGGGTTAAACCCACTCTATAATGCTTCCTGTCAGACGCAAAAACGTCTGTCCCGGGCGGAGCCGGAGCGGATCGCCTCCAAGCAAAGGAGGTGAGAGCATGAAAAAGGAAGTTATTGTATGGATAACTGAAGTTTTCAAGCTTGCCACCGCTGTCATTTCCCTGATCGGAACCATACGGAAGATCAAAAAGAAATGACCGCCCCGAGCTAAGGAAAGCGGTCATCATACACTGATGGAGCGGTCCGAGGCGTAGCACCAGCCAGCCGGCTCCACTGGTGTTATCTTATCATGGGAGGGAGGGAAAGTCAATAGCTGAAAGCACCGCCCGAAAGGCCTGGATGAAGGAGCATACCACCTTCATCGGAATCAAGCTGAACAACAAAACGGACGCGGATATTTTGGACAGGCTTGCCGAAAAAGATAACCGGCAGGGCTATATCAAAACATTGATCCGGCAAGATATCGAACACAGCAGAACCCATCCCGAAGAACCCTCTTCATCCGATTGCGAGGTACGCCCATGAATCGACTGACGATTTACTTCACTTCCGATACCCACGGATATCTCTTTCCCACCAACTTTATCGACAGCACGATTCAGCCGATGGGCCTGCTGTCCATGCGCTTTCCCAAGGACGGCAACACCCTGGTGATCGACGGGGGGGACGCCATCCAGGGCTCCCCGCTGACCTACTACTGCCACGAAGAGGGCCTGCCCGCTCCCGTTGCCCCGGTCATGAACCGGATGGGCTACGACTATGTGACGCTGGGCAACCACGATTTTAATTACGGCCCCGAATGGCTGGCCGGCCATCTGAACGCCCTTCACGCCCCCTGCCTGTGCGCCAACGTGGAGGACAGCCAGGACCGCCTGGCCGTGCGCCCCTGGGCGGTGCACACGTTGGAAAACGGCCTGAAGGTCGGCCTGTTCGGCGTCGTGACCGACTGGGTCAACCGCTGGGAGCGGCCGGAAAACCTGAAGGGCATCACCGTGTCTGACCCCCTGCCGGCCGCCCGGAAGGCCGTCGCCGCCCTGAAAGAGCAGCAAGTGGACCTGATCGTCTGCATCTCCCACTCCGGCCTTGAAAAGGACCCGGACACCGGGAGCGTGCTGTCCGAGACCGGCGAGCACGTCACCTGTCTGCTATGCGAGCAGCTGCCCATCGACCTGATGCTGGCCGGCCATCAGCACGTCCCCATGGAGAACAAGACCTGGGCCGGAACCCACGTCGTCCAGACCTCCTGCAACGCCACGGATTATGTCCGCGTCACCCTGTCGGAGGAGGGCGTGTTCCACTCGGAGCTCTGCCCCGTCACCCCCGCGGAGACGATTTCCGCCGGAGAGGACGCGCTCTGGGCCGGCCTGCAGCGCTTCCTCGCCCGGCCGGTCGGCCGCCTTGCCCGTCCCCTCCGCCCGGCCGCCCATCTGCGCATGGCCTATGAAGGCTCCGACATCGCGGACTTTTTCAACCAGGTCATGCTCTGGGCCAGCGGGGCCGACCTGTCCTGCACCGCCCTGGCCAACCAGGTCAAAGGCCTGGAGGAGGTCGTCACCGTGCAGGACGTGATCGCCACATACCCCTATTCCAACACCCTGGTCGTGGTGTCCGTGGACGGGAAAACCCTGCGCCTTGCGCTGGAGCAGTGCGCCAAATATTTTGAGCAGGACGAAGCCGGCGTCCTCCGCGTGTCGGACGAATATTTAAAGCCCAAGCAGGCCCATTACAACTATGATTATTACACAGGACTAACCTATGCCTTCGACGTTTCCCGGCCCGCCGGCTCCCGCGTGACCAAACTGGAGCGCAACGGCCGCCCCATCGCCGATAACGATACCTTCACCCTCTGCATGAACAACTACCGGGCGACCGGCGCGGGCAACTACGACTATTTCGCCGCCCTCCCCCACGTCCGGGAAATCCAGACCGAAATGAGCGAGCTGATCCTGAATTACCTTCGGGAGCACACCGAAGTACGCCTTCCGGAAAAGCACGCCTTGGCCGTCACAGGCGGCCGGCTGCCTGAGGAAGAATCGGTGAAATTTTCCGGTTGACATTTCCTGCCGCACGTGATAGAATACCAAGGCTGACAAATCTGTCAGCCGTCCGCCAATATAGCTCAGCTGGTAGAGCAGCGGTTTCGTAAACCGCAGGTCAAGGGTTCGAGTCCCTTTATTGGCTCCAGGATCGAGGTGTAGCGCAGCTTGGTAGCGCGTCTGGTTCGGGACCAGAAGGTCACAGGTTCAAATCCTGCCACCTCGACCAGTAAAGCCCCCTCTTTGGAGGGGGTTTTTTAGATTCAAAATGGTCCTCCCCTACCCGCCGACCCTTTGGAAACGTCAAGGAGAGCAATATGGAATTCATCAACGCGTATACCTTCGGCTTCTGCGAGAAGCAGGGCTTTGCCGGGAACACCTCTTCCTGGCGGCAGTCGCTCCGGCTCATGGCGGAATCCACGGGCTGCAACGCCGTGATTCTGCCCGTATGCGCCTGGCAGGACCACACCTTTTCGACCCGGATGGATTCGGTACACCCGGACGTGATGTCCGGGGAGGATGTCAAGGCCGTATGCCGCTGCGCCCGGGAGCTGGGGCTCAAAGTGATTCTGAAGGCCATGGTCAACTGCCGGGACGGGTACTGGCGCGCCTACATCCGTTTCTTTGATCAGGAAGTCCCGGTGGAGCCGGGCTGGAGAGACTGGTTTCCTTCGTGGTCCGATCACGTAAAGCGCGTGGCCGAAATGGCGGAGGAAAACCATGCGGACATGTACTGCGTCGGCTGCGAGATGGTGGGGACCGACCACCGGGAACAGGAATGGCGGCAGCTGATCCGGGAAGTGCGGACGATCTATGCGGGTCCGCTGACCTATAACTGCGACAAATATCAGGAAGACCGGATTTCCTGGTGGGACGCGCTCGACCTGATTTCCTCCTCCGGCTATTATCCTGTGGACGATCTGGACCGGCAGTTTACCCGGATCAAAAATGTGGCGGACCGGACCGGGAAGCCCTTTATGTTTATGGAGTGCGGCTGTCCGTCCAGGCTCGGCAGCGAGTTCCGCCCCAACGACTGGAACTTTGGCAAGGGCATCAGCCTGGAAACGCAGGCGAAATGGTATGAAGCGTTCCTGGACGCCGTCGAGCGGTTCCCCTTTGTGAGGGGGACCGGCTGGTGGGACTGGCCGGCCACCCGCCTGTACCCGGATTACGCCGGCGCGGACAACAGCGGCTACTGCACCTTTGGAAAACCGGCCAACCGGCTGCTTTGGGATTTTTCCGAAAGAAAAAGGAAGCAGGAAGCGGCTAGGCAGTAAGCACCGGACCATGGCGCAGCTCATGCGCGGAGATGGAGGTCAGCGCTCATGAATCATCAGGAAGGCGGAACAGAGCAGGTCATCCGCTGCATGCTGGCGATGCAGCGGCATCCCTGGGAACAGGGCGTATGTATGCAGGCGCTCTATGAGGCGGACCGGCCGGAGCTGTGGCTGCCCATGGCCTATGATGCCATAAAGCGGATCTCCGCGGACGGGCGGCTGGCCATGGTGGGCGGCGGCGCAGCGGTATCCGACCCCGCCGCCTGCGGGGAGGTCTGCCTGCGGGCGTATGAAAAAACGGGCGACGGCTTTTACCGGACCGGCGCGGAGCGGATGCTCGATTACCTTATGCACCGGGCGCCCCGGACCAAAGACGGAATCATCTGCCACAACGAGATCAGCTTTGAGGAAGGTTTCTCGGCAAAGCAGCTCTGGATCGACGGGCTGTACATGGTGCCGCCCTTTCTGGCCGTGATGGGACGGGTCCGGGAGGCGGCGGAGCAGATTACCGGTTATACGCGCCACCTGTTTGACCCGGAAACCGGGCTGTTTTTCCACATCGTGGACACTGAGCAGGGCCGTTTCGTGCGCAAAAAGCGCTGGGCCACGGGGAACGGCTGGGCCCTGCTGGGACTGATCCGCACGGCGGAGGAAGCGCAGAAGCAAGGGGACGGAGAAATTGCCGCCCCCCTGATCGACCAATACAGAAAGCTGCTGTCCGCCCTGCTCCGGTACCAGCTGTCGGACGGCCGGTTTCACGACATTCTGGACGACCCAACCTCCTTCGTGGACGGAACCTCCGCCATGATGACGGCCGCCGCCATCTGGCGCGGCATTGATGACGGCTTTCTCCCGGCGGAATACATCGTTTATGCTGAACGCGCCTTTCAGACCGTCACCGGAACCATCGACGGCATCGGCCTGATTCACCAGGTCTGCGGCTGCCCGGATTTTACCGCCGAAGGCACCTCCGCCGAAGCCCAGGCTTCCTACGTGATGGCGGCGGCCTGGCGGAGCAGATGCGGGGACGGAAATTCTTCGATCAATCATCTATAAATAAGGATGTCCCGCCTATGATGCAACAACTGATCACCGCCGAAGGGCGGAACCTGCCTGAAATTCCCTGGAACCGGTATCCCCGCCCGCAGATGGAGCGGGAGGAATGGCTCTGCCTGAACGGAAGCTGGGACCTGTTCTGTCACGGCCGGAGCGGGAAGATCCTCGTGCCCTTCTGCCCGGAAAGCCTGCTGTCCAACGCGGACGAAGCGCCCGCGCCCGGGGAAGAGATGCTGTACCGCCGCTGCTTTACCGTCCCCCATCAGTGGGCGGGAAAGCGGATTTTGCTGCACTTTGGGGCGGTCATGCGGAGCGCGGCGGTCTCAGTCAACGGGCAGGAGCTGTGCCGGCACGAAAACGGCTATCTTCCCTTCACCGCGGAGATCACGGACGTACTGCGGCCCGGGGAAAACGAGCTGGCCGTCCGGGTAATCAACGACCTGGACCCGCGTTTCCCCTGGGGGAAGCAGAGCCGCAAGCGTGGCGGCATGTGGTATACCCCCTGCTCGGGGATCTGGCAGACCGTCTGGCTGGAGCCGGTACCGGAGACTTATGTCCGCGCCCTGCATATCCGGACCGGGGCCGACTGGGCAGAGATGAAGGCCGAAGGGATCATGGACGGCGAGATCGAACTGGACGGTCGTACCTGGCCGATCCGGGACGGGAAAGCCAGGATCACCTTGTCCGAAGCCCATTCGTGGAGCCCGGAGGACCCCTATCTCTACCGCTTTACCCTGACCAGCGGCGAAGACCGGGTACGCTCCTACTTCGCCCTGCGGACGATCACCGTCCGGGAAATCGGCGGCGTCCCCCGCCTGTGCCTGAACGGCGAGCCCTATTTTTTTAACGGCCTGCTGGACCAGGGCTACTGGAGCGACGGCCTGTACACCCCCGCCGGCCCGGAGGCCTATGAAAAAGACATCCTGGCCATGAAATCCCTGGGCTTCAACACCCTGCGCAAGCACATCAAAATCGAGCCGGAGCAGTTCTATTACGACTGCGACCGGCTGGGGATGATCGTCTTTCAGGACATGGTCAACAACGGAAAATACCGCTATCTCCTGGATACCGTTCTGCCCACCCTGCATTTGCAGAAGCGCCGGGACCTGCGGACGCACCCGGACCCCGAGGCCCGGCGGAATTTCCTTTCCTCGATGGAGGAAACCGCCCGCCTGCTGTCCAATCACCCCTCCATCTGCCTGTGGACGATTTTCAACGAGGGCTGGGGCCAGTTCCGGGCGGACGACGCCTACCGCCGCCTCAAGGCCCTGGACCCGGACCGGCTGATCGACAGCACCTCCGGCTGGTTTCACCAGAAGGAAAGCGACGTGGACAGCCTGCACATTTACTTTGAACCTCCGCACCTGGGCAAAGAAAAAAAGCCGCAGCTTCTTTCCGAATTCGGCGGCTACGTCTGGAAATGCGGCGGACACAGCTTCAATCCGGATCAAACCTACGGCTATAAAAAATTTGACACCCGGGAGGCCTTTGTCAAAGCCTTGCGGGAACTCTATCTCTCCCTGGTCCCGCTGGCGAAAGCCGGCCTCTGCGGGGCCGTCTACACCCAGGTGTCGGACGTGGAGGACGAAACCAACGGCCTGTTCACCTTCGACCGGGAGGTTCTGAAGCTCAAGCACGAGGAACTGAAGGACATCGCCGAAGCCCTGTCCGTGGCGGTCCGGGAAACGCGGGAAGCCTGACCTTAAGAGAACCGTTTCTTTCATTGCTTCCTCCGCCGTTTTCCCCCGGTTTCCCCAAACTCCTTCCGAAAAACGTGCCTGTTTCCGAAAAGTCGTTCCGAAAAATGTGTTTATTCGCAAAAAGTCGTTCCGAAAAATGTTGACATAGGCATTTTGCGGAGGTAAGATAGGGACAGACAGACGGACGGGAGGGGTGCAGGATGCAGCGAAATCTATACCGGCAGTTACTTCTCTGGAAAGAAAGCCCTTATCGGAAGCCGCTGGTACTCCACGGCGCCAGGCAGGTCGGCAAAACGTACCTGATGAACGCCTTTGGAAAAAACGAATATAAAAACTGCGTCGTTTTAAACTGCGACAAGGACGACCGGATCGCCGAAATCTTCGAGCACGGCTTCCGCACGGACCGGATCATCGCCGATATGGAAGTCATCAGCGGACAGCGGATCCTCCCCGGAGAAACGTTCATCTTTATCGACGAGGTCGGCTCCGTGCCGAAGGCCCTGGCATCCCTGAAATATTTCTGCGAGGACGCGCCGCAGTATCATATCGCCGCGGCCGGTTCCCTGCTGGGGCTCGCGATTCATCAGGGTGTCTCCTATCCCGTGGGAAAAGTGGACGAGTTCACCCTATACCCCCTCTCTTTCGACGAATTCGTCCGCGAAAAGATGGGAGAAACCGCCCATATCCGGCTGACGCGCGACCCGCTGGACAGCCTGTCCAGCCTTCGGCCGGTCCTGACCGAAGCGCTGAGAGAATACTATTTTACCGGCGGCATGCCGGAGGTCGTTCAGGGCTTTCTGGATCACCGCGGATATGAGGACCTGCGGAAAATTCAAAAGCAGATTTTGGCCGACTACGCCCTGGATATTTCCAAGCACGCCAGCGCCCAGATTCTGGGGCGGATCCATCAGGTATGGAATTCTATCCCCCAACAGCTCGCCAAAAGCAACAGCAAGTTTATCTACGGCGACATTCAGAAAGGAGCGCGGGCAAAGGACTTTGAGCTGGCCATCCAGTGGCTGCTGGACGCAGGAATTGTCTACAAAATCCCCCGCGTCCGAAAAGCCGGAATTCCGCTCAAATACTACGAGGATTTTTCCGCCTTCAAGCTCTTCACCGTGGATCACGGGCTGATGGGCGCTCAAGTGGACGCCCCCATTGACGAAATCCTGCTGAGGCAAAATGTATTCGAGGAATATAAGGGAACCTTTACGGAGCAATACGTCCTGGAGCAGCTGCTCAGCTCCTTCCCGGGAGAGGTCTTTTATTATCAGGATGAAACCTCCAAGCTGGAGCTGGATTTCCTGATCCAGGCAAACAGCACCCTGATCCCCATCGAAGTAAAGGCGGAAGAAAACCTTCAGGCAAAATCACTGAAGCAGTTTTTTAAAAATCATCCGGATTCCAGGCCCGTCCGTATTTCCATGTCGGACTACCGAAAGGAAGACACCCTCACCAACCTCCCCCTCTACGCCGCCTGCCGGATCCCGGAAATGGCAAACTGAACACAGCAAAAGCCCGGCTCGGAATGAACTGGCCCCCGTCAAGAGGACA
>DGRV01000086.1 GCA_002391225.1 Christensenella sp. UBA4379 | reverse complement strand
CCCTCGGGCACCCGCGCTTCATAGACGCGCATCAGTTGAGCACCCCGTGGGATACGCCGGCCCAGCGGACGGTTTCCGCCTCCAGCCGCCGAAGGGCGGCCAAGATACCGGGATGGAAGGCGGTCGCCATCTGGTCGGCGAGGATGGCCCGGAGGTCTTCAAACCCGGCCCCCTGCTTGACCAGGAGCTTGAGCTCGTTTACCGTGTCTTCCGCGCTGTATTCGGGCTGCAGGGCGCCTTCCAGCTCCGCCCGAAGGGCGTCCACGGCGGGCCGCTCCTCCTGAAGCATTTCCCGCATCCCGTCCAGGATCATCTGGTGGGTAAAGTGGGGCTCCTGAAAGCTCAGCCCGGACATGGCGGAAATGACCTCTTCCGGGCAGCAGAGGCCGGGGTGCAGCAGGACCAGCTCCCTTTGCCCGTTCCAGAGGTAATCGAATTCGACCATCAGGAAGCGCATCAGATACAGTTTCTCCTTTTCGGAAAAAACGTCCTGATGCTCCCGCATGAGCTGGCCGATCATGGTCTGGGCAAAGTAAAAGCCGCTCAGGTACAAAAGGCTGTGCAGGGTGGCCGACAGGGTGAACAGGTTCTGCCTTCTTTCGTGGTATTCGGGCGTCTGCATGATCGAAGCGATCCTCCCGCCCAGGGATTCGTGCAGGGAGATCATGAATGTGCCCTGGTTGACCTGACGGACCGTGCACCAGAGCCGCCGCACCAGGGAAAGGGCGGCGGGGTATTCGTCCGGGTCGATCACGGGAAAGGACCCGCCGAAGATGATGAGCCGCTGCAGCAGCATTTCTTCCCGGATGGAGATCAGGGGAAGCTCCTTGCTCAGGCTGTTTTTGACCGCCCGGCGCAGGGCCTCGGCCCCGGGCCCTTCGGGATTTTGGTTTTCCAGGGCCAGATAGGAGCCCTCGTAGGCCTCCTGCCAGGTGCGGGCGGAGCCCCGGCCGAAGATGCTGCCCCGGTCGCAGGCCTGGGTCAGCTGGCGGATGCAGCTTTCGTCCCGCTGGGCGTCCAGGACGCTCAGGGTCCTTTCGCGCCAGGGGACGGCCTTTCTTGTCATCAGTCTTTCCAAGGTTTTACGGATTCCTCTCTGTGAGTTGAATAAATTCTTCTTCCGAAAGCACCGGGATGCCGAGCTGCCGGGCCTTGTCCAGCTTGCTGCCGGCGTTTTCCCCGGCGACGACGTAGGACGTTTTTTTGCTGACGCTGCCGGCGGCATTCCCGCCCAGGTCGCGGATTTTCTGCTCGATCTGGGCGCGGGTGAAATGGGTCAAAGTGCCGGTCGCTACGACGGTTTTGCCGGTCAGGGGGCCTTCTTTGGCTTCGGTCTGGGCCTCACGCGGGCGGACGCCCACGGACAGGAGCCTTTCGATCAGGGCGCCGGTTTCCGGATCGTCAAAAAAGTCCCGGATGGACTGGGCGACCACCAGGCCGATGTCGTCGATGGCGGAAAGCTCGGTCACATCTGCCGCCTGCAGCTTTTCCAGGGTGCCAAAGCGCGCGGCCAGGTCCCGTGCGGTGCGCCGGCCGACGTTGGGAATGCCGACGGCCATCAGGAAGCTGTCCAGCTCGCAGTCCCTGCTTTTCTGAAGCTCGGAAAGGAGGCGGTCGGTCCGCTTTTCCTGGAAGCCCTCGAGGCTGAGCAGCTGCTCGCGCGTCAGGCGGTAGAGGTCGGAGGGGTCGCGCACGCCCAGTTTGTCGTACAAAAGGTCGGCGGTTTTTTCGGAAAACGCCTCGATGTCCATAGCGTCGCGGGAGGCGTAGTGCTTGAGGCGCATGACAGCCTGGGGCTTGCAGCCTGCCCTGTTCAGGCAGAACAAAAACGCGCCCTTTTCGGTAAGGGGGCTTCCGCAGTAGGGGCAGACGGTTGGCTTTTCGATGGGCAGACCGGGCTCGTCTTCGTCTACGCAGCCGGTGATTTCCGGGATCACGTCGTTGGACCGGCGGATCCAGACGCGCACGCCCAGGCGGAGCTTCTTTCGCTGGATGTCCTCCCAGTTGTTGAGGGTGGCCTTGCGCACGGTGACGCCGGCGAAATCGACGGGCTCCACATGGGCTAGGGGGGTCAGCTTCCCGGTGCGCCCCAGCTCCCAGGTAACATGGGTCAAAACGGTGGTGTTTTCCTCCGCCGCGAACTTATAGGCGATGGCCCAGCGGGGGAATTTGTCGGTATAGCCGAAAACGCGGCGGGTCTCCTCGTCCATCACCTTGATCACCGCGCCGTCGATGAGAAAGTCCAGCTGGGGCCTCGCCGCTTCGATGTCCTCGATGGCCTTCCGGACGCCGTCCCGGGTGTCCTCGGTCCTGAAATAGGGGCTGACGGGGAAGCCCTGGTCCTTTAAAAAGGCGATCATTCCCTCCTGGGAATGATAGGGCGGGTTTTCAATCGTGCCGACCTGGTAAAAAAAGGCGCTCAGCCTGCGGGAGCGGGTGACGGCCGGGTCCAGGTTGCGCAGGGCCCCGGCCGCGGCGTTCCGGGCGTTTTTAAGCGGCGTCTGCGCCTGGTCGTTGTAGGCCTTCAGGGCGGACAGACGCATGATGCATTCGCCCTGCACCTCGATGGTGCCCTGCCAGGGAATGCGGAAGGGAACGTCCGTGATGGTCCGGGCCTGGGGGAGGATGGCTTCGCCCGTTTCCCCGTCGCCCCGGGTGGCCGCCTGGGTCAAGAGCCCGTTTTCATAGGTCAGGTTCAGGGTCAGGCCGTCGAATTTATACTCGATGCCATAGCGCAGGGGGGCGGTCAGCCCGGCCTCGGCATGGAGTTTTTCCATGCGGTCAAACCAGGCGTCCAGTTCCTCAAAGCTCTGCGCCTTGTCCATGCTCCACAGGCGGGAGAGATGGCGGTGCGGCTCAAAGGAGGCAAGGGGCGGGCCGCCGACCCGGTGGGTGGGGGAGTCGGGCAGGACGACGCCGCTCTCCTTTTCCATCTGAAGGAGGCGGTTGTACATCTGGTCCCACTCCGCGTCCGAGATCACGGGCTCGGACAGGGTGTAATAGGCGTAGGCCGTTTCGTTCAGCCGGTTGACCAGCTGCTGCATTTCCTGATGATTCTCCATTGGGCACCCTTAGCTTTCGACTTTGATGATCGGGGCGATGGACAGGGAAAACTCTTTTACCCCGTAGGCGGTAAAGGAGATGGAGATCCGGGCCTCCCCGCCCTTTCCCCAGACCTTTTCCACCGTGCCTTCGCCGAACTTGCGGTGAATGACCCGGTCGCCTGGCTTGTACATACCCAGCAGGGCCGAGCCGCTCAGGGGCCTGGCGGAGGAGGCGACGAAGCCCTTGGATACGCCGGGAATGGAAAGGGGATCGCGCTTTTGCCCCATGCCGGGGACGCCAAAGTCCGTGGGCCTGGGCGGCCGGACGGGGACCCTGGTCCTGCCGGTCTCCTCCCCGAAGCGCTGGCGGGCGTTCTTCTGTACGTCGTTGATCAGCCGGTCGGGAATTTCCTTTAAGAACATGCTCGGGGCGTTGTAATTGACCTGGTTATAGAAGGTGCGCTGCCGCGCGCAGGACAAAAAGAGGATCTTTTTCGCCCTGGTGATCCCCACATAGGCGAGCCTGCGCTCTTCTTCAAGCCTTCCGTCTTCTGTGACGGCCCGGTAGCTGGGAAAGAGGTTTTCCTCCATCCCGGCTATGAACACGGCGTCGTATTCCAGGCCCTTGGCGGCGTGAAGCGTCATCATCGTCACGTACTGGGGGGCGTCCTCCTGGCGGTCCAGGTCGGTGATCAGGGAGACGTTTTCCAGATACCCGCTCAGGGAGTGGTCGCCGGTCTTGTCCTCATATTCGCGCACGGCGCTGATCAGTTCGCGCAGGTTGTCCCTGCGGGCCTCGTAGGTTTCCGCGTCCTCGCTGTCCAGCTGCTGGGAAAGCCCGGTTTCGTCTAGCACATGGGTGACGAAATCCGCCAGCCCCATGTCCTCCTGCTCGGCGGCCAGGCGGAGCATGAGCTCTGCAAAGGCGCTGACGCAGCGGCGGGGGCGGGAGGAAAGCGTCTCCGGCGGGTCGGGCAGGACGCTGAAGAGCGGCACCTCCTGCCGGGCGGCCTCGGCTTCCAGCTGGGCGACGGTGGCGTCGCCGATGGAGCGCTTGGGGGTGTTGATGATGCGCTTGAGCGATACGGTGTCCGCTGGGTTCACGATCACCCGGAGGTAGGCCAGGGCGTCCTTGATCTCCCTTCGGTCATAGAAGCGGGTGCCGCCGAACACCCGGTAGGGAAGGCCTGAGCGGACGAACATTTCTTCGATGACACGGCTCTGGGGGTGGGAGCGGTAGAGCACCGCCATTTCCCCGTAGGGCATGCCGCTCTTGGCCAGCTGGCGGACCCTTTCGCAGATCCAGGCGGCCTCGTCCCGCTCGTCCCCGGCGGTATAGAGCTGGATCTTTTCGCCCGCCGGCGCCTCTGTCCACAGGACCTTTTCCTTTCGTCCTTCGTTGTGGGCGATCACCTGGTTGGCGGCGTCCAGGATGTTGGCGGTGGAACGGTAGTTCTGCTCCAGCTTGATGACCTTGACGTCGTCAAAGTCCTTCTCAAATTCCAGAATGTTGCGGATGTCCGCCCCGCGCCAGCCATAGATGGACTGGTCGTCGTCGCCCACCACGCAGAGGTTGCGGGAAACGTCGGACAAAAGGCGGACGAACTCGTACTGCACGTAGTTCGTGTCCTGATATTCGTCCACCAGGATATGCTGAAACTTCCGCTGGTAGTATTCCAATACCGGCGGATGGTCCATAAACAGCTGGAGGGTCTTGGACAGCAGGTCGTCAAAGTCCAGGGCGCTGTATTCCATCAGCGTCTTGTCGTAGGCGTTGAATACGTCGTGCAGGAGCTGGGAGCGGCGGCTTTTGTCGGACTGGGCGAACCATTCGTCCGCGGTCATCAGCTTGTTCTTGGCGCTGGATATTTCCCTGCGGATTTCCTTGGGGGGGAGGTATTTATCGTCGATGTTGAGCTTTTTGTTCAGGTCCTTGATGACCCTGAGCTGGTCGTCGTCGTCATAGATGGTGAACGATCGCTTGTAGCCGAGCTTTTCGATATCCCGCCTTAAGATCCGCACGCAGACGGAGTGAAAGGTGCCGATCCACATGTCGGCCGCCATGTCCGGGCCGACGAGCTTTTCCACCCGGGTCTGCATTTCCCGGGCGGCCTTGTTGGTAAAGGTCAGCGCCAGGATCCGCCAGGCGGGGACGCCGTGCTCCAGCAGGTTGGCGATCCGGCAGGTCAGCGTCCTGGTTTTGCCGCTGCCCGCGCCGGCCAGAATGAGCAGCGGGCCTTCCAGCGTCTGGACGGCTTCCCGCTGTTTGGGGTTCAAGCTACTAAGATCCATTTTTTCACGCTCCTGTCCTGAGGGCCGGGCTTGCGCTGACAAGCGGCGGCCGACCTCATGATTATACCACATATTTCCCGGTTCGTCCCCGGCATCCGGCAGAATTTCCAGAGATTTTTTTGCGCTTTTTTATGGAAAAGTAAAGGTTTTTGGAGGGGCTTTATGAACAAATGGGAAAACCGCCTGTTTCCCGTTGCCTGCATAAGCGAAAGCGTGTTATAATCACAGGGAAAAAACTGAACGGAGGCCCCTTGTATGAAGGATCATCTGGAAACCGCCCCGGTGTGGGACGCGGTCAGGCAGACGGAACGCTGCCCCTTCTGCGCCCTGAGGAGCATGATCGAAAAGCAGAGCGTGGAGCGCTTTTTGGGCGGGGCGGTCATGGAGCCGGACATCCGCATCCGGACCAACGCCGCGGGCTTTTGCTCCCCGCACCACCGGATGCTGATGGCCCAGAAGGATTATCACGGCTACGCCCTGATGATGGATACCAGGCTCAAGGAGGCCCGCGCCCAGGCCGCGCCGGTCCTTTCCGCCCTGGCGAAGGGGAGCCTGTTTGGGGGCAGAAATACGGATAAGGCCGCCCGGAAGCTCCGGGAGATCACGTCCCGCTGCCTGGTCTGCGAAAGCATGAGGGACCATGTGAAGGCCTACCGGGAGACGTTTTTCCGCCTCTACCGGGAGGACGGGACCTTCCGCGCGGCCTTTGCGCAGGGCCACGGCGTGTGCCTGAATGACCTGCCGGAGCTGCTAGAGGAAGCGGGCAAACGGCTTTCGGGCGAACAGCAGCGCGGCTTTCTGGAGGCTGTTTCCAACACGGCCCTTCAGTCCCTGGAAACCGCTCAGCAGGACCTGGACGCCCTCTGCAGCTCCTTCCACGTAGGGAGCGAGCACAAAAACAATCCCCGCTGCCGGGGTGCGCTGGAGCGGGGGGTCAACCTGCTTCGAGGCAGTACCTTTGAAACGGAAGAGCTTCAGCCATGATTCACTTTTATTTCGGCCGCTCCGGCCAGACCTGGCCCTGCGCGGCCCAACTGGCGGAGCGGGCGCGTAGGGAGGGAAAGCCTGTCTTCCTCCTGGTGCCCCAGCAGTACACCCTGTCCGCCGAGCGGATGCTTATCCGCCACTTTGGGGCGGAGGGCTTTTTTGACCTGGACGTGCTTTCGCCCGCCCGGCTCCGCCAGCGGGTCTTTTCCCGCGCCGGCGGATCGGACCGGGTGCGGATCGACAGCCTGGGCAAGGCCATGACCGTGGCCCGGGCCCTGGACCGGGAAAAGGACAGCCTGGTCTATTACGCCTCGGCGGTTGGCCGCCAGGGCCTGAGCGACCGCGTGGGGCAGATGATTTCGGAGCTGAAAAGGGCCAGGGTTTCGCCGGAGGGGCTCCGGGAATACGCTTCCTCCCTGCCCGAGGGGGCGCAGAAGGACAAGCTGAGCGACCTTTCCCTTTTGTACGCGGCCTATGAAGAAAGCCTTTCCGGCCGCTTTGTGGACGGCGAGGACGCTTTGGAAGAATTGATCCGCCGCCTCCCTCTGTCGGACGAAATGAAGGACGCCCACCTGATCATCTGCGGGTTTGACGTGCTGACGGAGGAAATGGGGCGCATCGCCCTGGCCCAGGCCATAAACGGCCCGGTCTCCGTCGTGCTGTGCGCGGACCGGGAGGACGAAGCCTTTGAGCCGGTCACGGAAAGCGTGCTGCGGCTGATTACGGAATATCCGGGACAGGCGGACATCGTGAACATCAAAGAGCCCGTGCCGTTCCCGGAGGATATCGCCTTCCTGGAAAAGAATCTCCTCAGCCGGACCAACGGGGTCTATGCCGCCGTGCCGTCCTCCATCCGCCTGTACGCAGCCCCTTCGCCTTACGCAGAGGCCCACCACGTGGCGGAGGAGATTCTGTCCCTGTGGCTGAGGGGCGTGCCGTTTTCCTCGATGGCCGTGCTCTGCGGGACGGAAGACCACTATTTTTCCGTCCTGGACGAGGTGCTGACAGCCTGCCGCATCCCGCACCACCTGAACCGCAAGCTCTCCGCCGACCGTCTGGGGCCGGCGGCCTTTGTGGTGGCCGCCCTGGAGGCGGTGGCCGGCCGCTATTATCCGGACGATATGATCCGCCTGATCAAGACCGGCTATCTGCCCATCACGGAGGAAGAGGGCTTCCTGCTGGAAAACTACATCCTGGCCTACGGCATCCGGGGGTCCATGTTCCAGCGGCCCTTTTCCCGCGGGGGAGACCAGGCGGCGGTCATGGAGGAGATCCGCGTCCGCGTGATGGAGCCGCTCGAAAAGCTCCGGGAGGGGCTTAAAAACGCGCAGAGCGCCGACGAAAGCCTGGGGGCCGTCTTTGGCCTTTTATCCGATGTCGGGGCCTATGAAAAACTGCTTTCCCAGGCGGAGGCTGTCGAACAGGCGGGCGGTAGGCCGGAGGAAGCCAGCCAGCTGCGCCAGGTCTGGAAGACGCTGATGGAGCTGCTAGACCAGATGCACGAGCTGGCCGGCGGCAGCCGGATGACCGGGGAAGAGGCGGCCAATCTCCTCAAAACCGGCCTTTCCAGCGCGGAGCTTTCCGCCCTGCCCCAGAGCGCCGACAGCGTGATCTGCGGGGTGCTGGGCAACGCGGCGCTGACCCGGCCGGACTATCTGTTCGTGATGGGGTTAAACGATGGGATTCTGAACCGCGAGGACGCCGGCCTTCTGACGGAGGAGGAAAAGGCCCAGGCCGAAAAGCAAATGAAGGTCCACCTCTCTCTGGACAAAAACGGCCGGCTGCTTTTGTCCCGGCTGGACGTCTATAAGGCGCTGACGGACGCTGGCAAGCGGCTCTACCTGTCCCACGCCCAGGCCCTGCAGGATGGAACGGCCCTGCGTCCGCTGGACCTGCTGGGCACCGTCCGCCGCATCTTCCCGGGCCTGGTGGAGGAGGGCGGCGTCACCGCCCCTCAGGGGCCGGAAAGGCCCGTGGCCCTGCTGCCCACCCTGGAGGGCCTGGGGGAAAAGCTGAGAAACGGCATGCTGACCGAGGAATGGCGGGACGCCTGGCGCTATGTCTGCCAGAGGGAGCCTGAGAAGGCTTCCGCCCTGATGGACGCTTTTGCCGTCCGCGGGCCCCAGGCCCCGCTGCCGCCGGAAATTACCCATCAGCTGTTTCTGGACCGGGTCACCAGCGTAAACCGGGTGGAAACCTTTGCGGTCTGCCCGTTCCGCCATTTCTTTATGTACGGGCTAAAGCCTAAACAGCGGGCTGTCTGGCAGCTGCAGCCGTCCGACACGGGCTCGTTTTACCACCGGGCCATGGAGGGCTTTACCCGCCTCCTGCCCAGCCTGCCGGACTGGCCGAACTGCACCCGCCGGGAGGTCGAGCAGCTGATGGACAGCGCCGCCCAGGAGGCGGTGGACCCGCTGATGAAAGGACTGATGGAGGATTCCGCCCTTAGGCGCTATGATTATCAGCGCTACCGCCGCCTGCTGTTTCGGGCGGCCTGGACGTTTACCCAGGCGGCCAGGCATTCGGCCTTCCGCCAGCAGAAGGGGGACGCGGAGCTCCGCTTCGGCTATGACGACGGGGGCCTGCCCCCGGTCGCCCTGACCCTGTCCGACGGCAGCCGGGTGCTCGTCCGGGGCATTATCGACCGGGTGGAGCGCTACCAGGGGGACGACGGCCTCTATTTCCGCGTGACGGACTTTAAGATGCCTGATATGAGCCTGGACCCATCGAAGATCTTCTGGGGCACGCAGCTGCAGCTGCTGATCTATCTGAACGCGGTGATGAATTCCGTGGAGGACGGCATTCCGGCCGGGGCCTACTATTACCACCTGGCCGACCCGCTTTTGACCGACCCGGCCGGGCTCAAGGACATCGAGCGCAAGCTCGCCCAGGCCCTGAGCCTCAAGGGCGTTACCCTCAAGGACGCCGCGATCATCCGCCTGATGGACGACGGGACCCCGCCGCTGTCGATGCCGGCCCTGATCAAAACGGACGGGGAGTTTTATAAAAACAAACAGCTGGCCACCCTGGAGGAAATGCGGCAGCTGATGGAGCACGCCCGGAAGGCCGCCTCCGTCATGGCAGAAAAGATCCGGCAGGGCCTGATCTGCGCCGCCCCGCTGACCCTGCCGGGCCAGGAAAGCCCCTGCGTCCGCTGCTCCATGCGGGAGGCGTGCCGGGTGGATGCGCCGGACAGCGGGGTATCGGCCCGGCAGGGCACGGAGCTGTCCTTTGACGAGCTGATCGAGAAGGTGTCCACCGGGGAAACCCCGGCCTTCTTCTGAAAAAAACGGCGTATCAGTAAATTTTGTCCCGCCCATTGCAAAACGGCGGGGCGAAAGGTATAATAAATAGGATTGACACCTAACGGGAGTAGGATGCATGGGCAGGCAATACGCTGATCCGATTTTTGAACACGAAAAGATCCGCCGCCGGCGCAGAGGGCCGGTGGTGGTTCTTCTGCTTCTGGTGATCCTGGTGACCGCCGCTGCGCTGGTCAACGGCTTCATCAACCGGCAGGTACAGTTGATCCGCCAGTCCGTGACGATCCCTTCCCTGTCCTCCTCGCTGGAGGGCTTCAAAATCCTGCATATCAGCGATCTGCACGGCGCGGGCTTCGGCCACGGCCAGGCGGGCATTGAAGCCACTTTGAGGAATGTGCGCTACAACGCCGTCGTGATCAGCGGGGACAGCCTGTCAGCCGATGGGAACGACGCCCAGCTGATGCAGCTGATCACCCTCTTGGACAAGAGCGTGCCGGTGTTCCTGGTGGCCGGGGACGAGGACCCGCCGCCCATCCTTTCCACCCCTCACGGATCGGCTTCGCCCAAGGCGGACTATATACAGCGGGCGGAAAGCTTCGGGGCCATTTATCTGGACGCCCCCTACGAGCTGCAGGTGGGGAACTCGATCCTGTGGCTCTGTCCGGACACGGTGTACGACACGGATGTGGACAACGCCCGGCTTTCGATCGAGAACAACCGCCGCCAGCTTTTGAACGACCCGGATTCGGAGGCCAGAAGCGCCGCCCTAAGGGCGCTGGACTACTGGCTGGAGCGCATCGACCGCACGGAGGAAGCCCTGCGCAAAATGAAGAGTGGGGATTTTAAGATCTGCGTGACCCACGTCCCCTGTTCGCAGGAGCGCCTGGCGGAGCTCCGCTACAACGATACCGACGGCCTGCGCAACAACGCCAAGCCCGTTTCCCTGATCCTGGCCGGACATCTGAACAACGGGCAGTTCCGCCTGCCGCTGATCGGGCCGGTCTTCGTGCCCCGGGCGTTGGGCGTCTACGGGGAAGACCGTTGGTTTCCGGGCGACGGCGGCTTAAGCGGCCTGAGCACCCTGTACGGGATTTCTCAGTATATCAGCCCCGGCCTTGGCGCCAGCAGCGTGTACAGCCCATTGTCCATCCGTTTTATGAACCCGCCGGCCGTCACTCTGATCACATTAACGAGCAAACTTGTATACTAAGTAAGGACGGTTTTTCATGAAGAAAAAGTATTTTAACCGGGAGCTCAGCTGGATCCGTTTTAACGGCCGATGCCTGGAGGAAGCGGCGAATCCGGACAATCCCCTGCTGGAAAGGGGAAAATTCATTTCCATCTGCGAGAGCAATCTGGATGAGTTTTTTATGGTCCGGGTCGGCTCGCTGGAAAGGGAGATCACGACGGGGAGCGACAAAACCGACATCTCCGGCATGACGCCCTACGAGCAGCTGTCGCAGATCGGCCTGGACGTGCGCCAGCAGATCGTGCGGCAGTACCAGATCCTCAACGAGATGTACCTGCCGGATTTAAAGCAGGCGGGCATCGTCTTTCTGCGCTTCCAGGACCTGAACGAAGAGCAGCTGTCCTTTGCCAGGGACTATTTTGACAAAGAGGTCGCCCCGCTTCTGACGCCCTACGCCATCGACCCGCGCAGGCCGTTCCCGCTGCTGGCCCCCAAATGTCTCCACCTGGCCATGCTCCTGCCGCAGAAGAGCGCCGGCGCGTCCCTGCGCTTCAGCCTCATGCCGGTGCCCAAGAACTTAAAGCGCTGCGTTGCCCTGCCTGCCAAGGAAGGCCGGGGCACCTTTATCCTGCTGGAGGACCTGATCGTTGGCTTCGTGGACAAGATGCTGGGCGTCCGCCCGGTCTGCGCCCAGCCCTTCCGTCTGACCCGAAACCAGGATTTTTATTACAACGATTCCAACGCCGACACCCTGATCACCGAGATGCAGAAGAATCTCAAAAAGCGGAAGTTCGGCCAGATCGTCCGCCTGGAGATTCCGGACAGCTTTGACAACCGGCTGCTTTTGCTTTTGAAAAAATACTTAGGGGTCGCCAACCGGGCCATTTTCAGGATTCCCGGCCCCCTGGACCCGACCTATTTTATGAAGCAGATTTCTTCCCTGGAAGGCTGCGACGACCTGCGCTTCCCGGCCTTTAAGCCCCATATGGACGAAAAGCTGGCCGGCGGCATGAACATCTTTGACCGCATCCGGGAAGGGAACCTATTCTTCCATCACCCCTACGATTCCTTTGACGCCATCGTCCGTTTCCTGGAAACCGCGGCGCAGGACGAGGACGTGCTGGCCATCAAGCAGACCCTGTACCGCGTCAGCGGCAAGAGCCCCATCGTCGGCGCTCTGGTCCGGGCGGCACAGAACGGCAAGCAGGTGACCGTCCTGGTGGAGATCCGCGCCCGCTTTGACGAGGAAAACAACATCAACTGGTGCGACTCGCTGGAAAAGGCCGGCTGCCACGTGATCTACGGGGTGCCCAACTACAAGTGCCACAGCAAGATCACCCTGGTGCTGCGCAGGGAAAACGGGAGCCTGCACCGCTACGTCCACCTGGGCACGGGCAATTACAACGACGCGACGGCCTCCATGTACACGGACATGGGGCTGCTGACGGACGACGAGGTCATCGGGGAGGACGCCGGCGCGTTCTTCAACATGGTGACCGGTTATACGGAGAATTCCTCCCTGACCAAGCTGGTCGCCTCGCCCGACGACCTTCGGGATAAATTGACCGACCTGATCGACCAGGAGATCAAAAACGCCGAAGAGGGCAAGGTCTCGGGCATCACGATCAAGTGCAACGGCTGTACGGACAAAAAGATCATCAACCGCCTGTACAAGGCGGCGGACAGTGGGGTCCCCATCACGATGATCGTGCGCGGCCCGTGCTGCCTGTCCGTCAAGGGGCGGGAGAACATCCAGGTGCGCTCCATCGTGGGCCGTTTCCTGGAGCACGCACGATGTTACCTGTTCTGCAACGAGGGCGACCCGATCATCTACCTGTCCAGCGCGGACCTGATGACCCGCAACCTGGACAAGCGCATCGAGCTGATGTTCCCGATTGAAAACGAGGCGATCCGCCAGCGGATCCAGCGGGACATCCTCTTTGAGATTCAGGACAACGCCAAGGCCTGGATCATGCAGGAGGACGGCTCCTATCTGCGCGCCGAAAAGACGGAGCCCGTCCGGAACGCCCAGGAAAGCAACATTTTCGCGGTAGACAATTCATACATGGGAGAATAGGTTTGTTTCGCACACTGAAAGAAGATATCGAGACGGTCCTGGCCCGGGACCCGGCCGCCCGCAGCAAGTGGGAAGTGCTGCTGTGCTACCCCGGGGTCAAGGCCATCCGCAGCCACCGGCGGGCCCACCGGGCTTATGAAAAAGGGCACATCCTCTACGCGCGCTGGATCAGCCAGCGGGCCAGAAGACGCACTGGAATTGAGATCCACCCCGGGGCCGTGATCGGCAAGCGCCTGTTTATCGACCACGGCAGCGGCGTCGTCATCGGCGAAACCACGGTGATCGGGGACGACGTGACCCTGTATC
This sequence comes from Christensenella sp. UBA4379, assembly GCA_002391225.1. GTDB lineage: Bacteria > Bacillota > Clostridia > Christensenellales > Aristaeellaceae > UBA4246. Next base: position 10,617 of record DGRV01000086.1, on the reverse strand, counting down.
AGGGGGTTACCCTGGGCGGCACCGGCAAGGATACCGGCAAGCGCCACCCGACCCTTGGAAGCCACGTGACCGTCGGGGCCGGGGCCAAGGTATTGGGCCCCATCACCCTGGGGGACCACGTGAAGGTCGGCGCCGGGGCCATCGTGCTCAAGGATGTGCCGGACCACTGCACCGTGGTCGGCAACCCCGGCCGCATCGTGCGCCAGAAGGGCAAGGCCCCGGAGATCGACCTGGAGCACGGCAACCTGCCAGACCCTGTACACGAACGCTTCAACCTGCTTTCCGGCCGCATCGCGGCGCTCGAAAAGCAGCTTGCCCTGAACGAAGAAGAACGGGAGGAAAACCGGCATGAAGGTTTATAACGATTATACCAGGAAAAAGGAAGAGCTGATTCCCATCCACGAGGGCGAGATCCGCATGTATTCCTGCGGCCCGACCGTGTACGACTATTTCCACATCGGCAACGCCCGTCCCTTCATCATGTTCGATATCCTTCGCCGGTATCTGGAGTACAAGGGCTACAAGGTCACCTTTGTGCAGAACTTTACCGACATTGACGACAAGATGATCCGCCGGGCGAACCAGGAAGGAATTACCGTCAAGGAGCTGGGTGACCGCTTCATCGAGGAATATTTTAAGGACGCCACGGCCTTGGGCATCCATCCGGCCACCGTCCATCCCCGGGCCACCGAGCACATCGGGGACATCATCAAGCTGATCAAGCGGCTGGAGGGCAACGGCCTGACCTACACGGTCAACGGGGACGTCTATTTTGACACCCGCGCCTATCCCGGCTACGGCAAGCTCTCCGGCCAGAACATGGACGACCTGGAGGCCGGCGCCCGCATCGACGTGGACAACGACAAAAAGCACCCGGCTGATTTCGCCCTGTGGAAGGCTGCCAAGGAAGGCGAGCCCAGCTGGAACAGCCCCTGGGGGCCCGGCCGCCCCGGCTGGCACATCGAGTGCTCCGCCATGAGCATGAAGTACCTGGGGGAGACCTTCGACATCCATACCGGCGGGAAGGACCTTTTGTTCCCGCACCATGAAAACGAGGTCGCCCAGGCCGAAGGGGCCACCGGCAAGCCCTTCGTGCATTACTGGATGCACAACGGCTTCATCAACATCGACAACGAGAAGATGTCCAAGTCGAAGGGGAATTTCTTCACCATCCGGGACATTCTGAAGGAATATTCCGCCGAGGACGTGCGCTTCTTCATGCTCAGCGCCCATTACCGCAGCCCGCTTAACTTCTCCCGGGACATGATCGCCCAGGCCCACGCCTCCCTGACCCGCCTGTACACCGCCCGGGACCAGATGCTCTTCCTGCGCGCCAACGCCCAGGCCAAAGACCTGACGGCGGAGGAAGAGGCCCTGCTTTCCCGCATGGAAGGCTATGCCGCCCGTTTTGAAGAAGCCATGGATGACGACCTCAACACCGCGGACGCCCTGGGCGCTTTGTTCCAGCTGGTGCAGGACGCCAATACCTCCCTGAACCAGGCTTCCTCCCTGCGCGCCGTGGACGGGTGCCTGCAGACCCTCCTCAAGCTGACGGACATCCTGGGCATCCTGATGCAGAAGGCCGAGGAAAAGCTGCCGGAGGAGATTCAGTCCCTGGTGGACCAGCGGGCCGCCGCCCGGAAGGAAAAGCGCTGGGCCGATTCTGACAGCCTGCGGGATCAGTTAAAGGAAAAGGGCTACATCGTGGAGGATACCGCCCAGGGCCAGAAGGTCCGCCGCCAGATTCAGTGAGGCGGGACCCGGCCGTCCCCTTCTCCAAACAGGAGGAAAGGGCTGTCAATGAGCTGATCAGGGACTACCGGTCCCTGCTTTCCGCCCGGGAAGGCCGGGCAGCGCGGCGGCTCAGGAAGCTGGGCCTGTCGGAAAGCGCCCTTTCGCGAAAGGGCGTGCGCGCGCTGTCGGCCGTCCTCCTGGCGGGCAGTCTGCTCTGCCTGACGCTGGTTCTACCGGGCCTTGTCCGCCAGACGGCAAAAAGGCCGGAAACACAGCTGTATACGGCTGCTCCCGCCGCGACGGTGGACCGGAGCGTCCCGGCGGCGGAGCCGGAGGAGGACGGCGGAAGGATCCCCATCAACTTTGCCGGGAAGGACGAGCTGACCCAGCTGCCGGGCGTCGGCCCGGCCCTGGCGGAGCGGATCATCGAAGAAAGGGAGAAGAACGGAGTTTTCCGCCTTCCGGAGGATCTGCTGGCCGTCCGCGGCATCGGGGCCGCCACGCTGCAAAGGCTTCTTCCGTATATCTCGCTGAAAACGCCTGAACCATAGAACCTGAACCATAGAAAAAGAGCTGCCGCAGCGCACCGGCTGCAGCAGCCCTTCTTCATAAGAGAATCGGTGATTGATTATTCGGAAACGGTAACATCCGAGAGGGAAGACAGTGAAAACACCCTGGTTTGCAGGGCTTCGTCCTGCACGGTGACCTGCCAGCTGGTCCAGGGAGCGGGGGCGTCCTCCTGGGAAGCGGTATCGTTTTTCAGAACAGATCTGCCGTTGCGCTCGATCTCCAGCACCTTCATGCCGGCATAGGCGGTTCCGCTTTCCTGAAAGGAAACGGTCTTGCCGCAGGCCAGGGCCTTTTCCAGCATCAGCAGCTTTTCGCCCTCCGTTCCGGCCAGGGGCTTTTCCTGGCAGACCGGGAGGAAGGCCTCGATCTTGCTGATCAGCTGGCAGATGGTTTCGGGGGAGAGGGAAAGATTCTCCGTCAGGCTCTGGACCAGGATGTTGATATCCTCCGGGGTGAGCTCGTGTTTGTAGTACCAACCGCGCTGATATTTGAGCGGATAGCCGGCGTTGACCAGGCTTTCGATATTGTGACGCAGGCTTTTGCGGTCCACTTTCAGTCCGTAATCCTTTTCCAAAAGCGTCAGCAGGGGCGCCTGCATCAGCCTGTGTTGTTTATCGGTGTATTTGCGAAGCGTTTCAAGGACAGCGACAATCAACATCTTTTTGGGTTGGGATTGCATATGAAAAGACCTCCATTCGCAGCAACTCTGTATGATGTCCACACAGAAAATATAATATATCATACAAATGACAAAAAGTCAATCAGTTGAACGGTTTTTCAGAAAAAACTTTTGGTCCAATCGAAAATGTAGTATAATCTAAACTGTCTCATCTGACAGAGACAAATGAGGACGCAAAAATGACGGATCCGGGCCGTGTCCCGACAGATGTCGTGATCTGGACGTTTTGAACACAATATGTCCAACATTTAAGGAGGGTGCAAATGCCTGACCTGAAACAGCAGGTGCTGCTGTCATTAAAGAAGAATCAGGGCCAGTTTCTTTCCGGAGAGGCCCTCGCGAAAGGATGCGGCGTATCCCGCGCGGCGGTCTGGAAGGCCATCCGCGCGCTGATGGCAGAAGGCTGCGACATCGAGGCGGTGACGCGCCTGGGCTACCGGCTGCGGGCGGAGGCGGATTTGCTGCGGACGGAGGAAATCCGGCTGCGCCTCACCGAGCTGGGCGCCCAGGCGGACGTCATATGTTTTTCCGCCATCGACTCCACGAATACGGAAGCGCGCAGGCGGGCCCAGGAGCTTTCCGGCCCCCTCCTGCTGGCCGCGGAAAAGCAGACGGCCGGCCGGGGCCGCCAGGGCCACAGCTTTTATTCCCCGGAGGGAAGCGGCCTGTATATGACCGTCGCCCTGCCCATCCGCCTGCCGCTGCCGGACGCGGCCCTGGCCACCCAGGCAATGGCCGTCGCCGCCCTGAACGCGGTCTGGGATGCGGGCGGCCCAGAGCTTGGGATCAAATGGGTGAACGACCTGTATTACCAGGGGAAAAAGGTGGCCGGCATCCTGACCGAAGCCATTTCGGACCTGGAAAGCGGGCAGACGGCCGTGCTGCTGTGCGGCATCGGGTACAACCTGACCACCTCCGTTTTCCCGGAGGAGCTGGAAGGAAAGGCCGGGGGCATCGGCCGCCTGAACCGAAACGAGCTGGCCGCCCGGACGGCCGCCGGCTTTCTCCATCTGGCCGCCGCCCTCCCGGATACGTCCCTTTGGATGGACGAATACCGGGAGCACTCCATCGTGCTGGGGCGCGGCCTCTCCTTCACCCAGGACGGGGTCCAATATCGGGCCGTGGCGGAAAGGATCGACGATCGGGGCTCCCTGGTGGTCCGCATGGCGGACAGCAGCCTGAGGACGCTTTCGTCCGGGGAAATCAGCATCCTCCCGGACAGCCTGCAATGATCCGGGAAATCCGCTTGCCAATCAGCGGAAAATCAGCTACAATAAAAATGAAATCAATGAATTTTTTGGAAGGCGTACAACATGATGAGATTACAGAAGTATCTGGCCCTGTGCGGCGTAGCCAGCCGCCGGCACGCTGAGGAAATGATCGCCGCCGGACAGGTGACGGTGAACGGCCGGACGGTGACGGAAATGGGCACCCAGGTGGAAGAGACCGACCTGGTCCGGGTGAACGGCAAAAAGGTGGAGCCTGAAAAAAAGCAGGTGTATATCATGTATCATAAGCCCGCCGGGGAGATGACCACCGCGTCCGACCCGGAGGGAAGGCCCACCGTGCTGAGCCATTTCGACCATCTGGGCGTGCGCCTGTTCCCGGTCGGCAGGCTCGACTATGACAGCGAGGGCCTGCTGCTCCTGACCAACGACGGGACGATGACGGACAAGCTCCTCCACCCGAGCAACGAGGTCAACAAGACCTACCTGGCCAAGGTGCAGGGAACCGTGACCCCGGACATGGTCCGAGCCCTTCAAAATGGCGTGGTGCTGGACGAGCGGAAAACCTCCCCGGCCAAGGTGCGGGTCACCAAGACCGAGGGGGATCATTCCTTCGTGACCGTCACCATCCACGAAGGGCGGAACCGCCAGGTCCGCCGGATGTTCGAGGTGGTGGGCAGCACGGTGCTGGCCCTCAAGCGCATCGGCTTTGGCCCCCTGCAGCTGGACGACCTGCCCCGCGGCCGCTGGCGCTACCTGACGGAAGCGGAAATCCGGTCGCTCAAAAAGCTGTATGAGTGAGTATATCCTTCGCTCCGCCCGGTACGTCGCCCGGGAATACATGGAGAAAATGCTTCGCGAGGGCAGCATTGCCGTGGACGCTACCATGGGCAACGGACACGACACGGAAGCCCTGGCCCAGCTGGTGGGCCCCTCCGGTCATGTTTACGCTTTTGACGTACAGGAGGCCGCCGTACAGGCGACGGGGGAAAGGCTTGCTCAGGCCGGGCTAAAGGACCGGGTGACCCTCTTTCACGCCAGCCACGCCCGGATGAAGGAGCTGGTCCCCTGCGCGCTGGACCTGGTGGTGTTTAACCTGGGCTGGCTCCCGGGCGGGGACAAAACGGTGACCACCCTGCTCTCCTCCACGGAGGAGGCGGTGCGCCAGGCCCTTTCTCTGCTCCGGCCGGGCGGGATGGCCCTGGTCTGCTGCTACCCCGGCCACCCGGAGGGCAGGCGGGAGCTCCTGTTCCTGGAGGAGCTGTTTTCCTCCCTGCCGCCCCAGCAGTTCAACTGCCTGGAACACAACTTCCTGAACGCCGGTCAGGATGCACCGAGATGCTTTGCGGTGCAGAAACAATTAAATGCGTAATTCTTAATGCGTAATGCGTAATGATTAGTTATGATGGCTTCCAAAGCAAAACCCGCGCCGGTCGGCGCGGATTTTGCTTTCTAAGGCTATGAAATCGGTAAGCGTATCCGCGCCGAAGGCGCGCATTACGCATTACGCATTAGGCATTACGCATTGTCTCACGCTTCCGGTCTCCACCCGCTCCGATAAGCGTCCAGCAGGTCCTGCAGCAGGCCGATCTGCTTCTGGATCGCCTTGCCGGTGTCCGTCCGGCTGATCATGAAGCGCTGGTCGTACTGGAAGAAGACCTTGGAATCGGAATGAATGTCGGTATTTTTTTGGAGCACGTCCCGGATGGAGGTGAAGGGCTGGTGGGAGGCCAGGCGCAGGCCGTGGGAGTTGCCGATCAGGGTATAGCCTGCAATGCCGGTGCGCTGGTGGAAGGAGCGGCTGAAGCCGCCGTCGATCACCACCAGCTTGCCGCCGGCCTTCAGGGGGCTTTCGCCTTCCCGGACCTTGATGGGGGTGTGGCCGTTGATGACGTGGGCCTCGTCGTTGGCCAGGCCGAACTCCCGAAGCACCCTGAGGCACCCTTCCTCCGTTTCGCAATGGCGGTAGTAGGGGTCCTGCGGCTCCTCCCAGGTGCTCTTGTCCAGCACGTAGACCCGCTCGAAGGTCTTGATGTGCCGGCCGCAGACGGGAGAGAGGGGATGGCACCAAAGATACCACATAAAGTCCACCGCGGAGGGGACGTGGCGGTGATATGCGGCCCGGGCCAGCGAATCGTAATGATCCATCATGGTTTTGCCGGAATACTCCACCCCGGCGAAATCGACGGCCTGGAAGCGGCCGCCTTCCGTCATCGGGATGCAGCCGTGGAACAGGAGGTTGTTGTTGAACACCCGGTACATGCTTCCATGCTCATACAGGAAATCCATGTGCCGGGACAGGCGCTCGCTGTGGCGGAACGCGTGGCCGAAGGCGTTCATGACCTCCCTTTCATCGGCGTTCAGGGCGTAAGGATCGGCCGGGTCGAGGGTCGGGAAGGGAATATCTTTGACAGGATAAGCATTGCCGCCCAAATGGACCTCATGCCTTACCAGGTCCAGCTTGTCCAGCAGCAGCCGGTCCTCCATATGGTATTCCGGGTGGCGGAGGATGATCTGCCCTTCCAGCTTGAACATCATCACGTGGATGGCCTGGAGCTGCGCCTCCCGGAGCGGCAGACCCGGGTAGGTCTTTTCGGCAAACAGGGTCAGCGGCCGCAGGGAAACGCCGTAGCCGCTCTCCAGCACGTCCAGGTTGTCGTAATTCAGGCAGTTGCGCACGACGGCGGCGATGCTCGCCTCGTTCCCGCTGGCGGCGCCCATCCAGAGGATGTCGTGGTTGCCCCACTCGATGTCCACCGCGTGATGGCGCAGCAGCATGTCCAGAATCCGGTCCGGGTGCGGGCCGCGGTCAAAAATATCGCCGACGATGTGCAGCCGGTCCACCGCCAGCCGCTTGACCAGCACACACAGCGCTTCGATGAACTCGTCCGCGCTGCCCAGCTCGATCAGGGTTTCCAGAATCTTCTGGTGGTAGACGAACTGGTTGTTGTCCTCGTCGGGCTGGGCGTGCAGCAGCTCGTCCAGCACATAGGCGTATTGGGGCGGCATGGCCTTGCGCACCTTGCTGCGCGTGTAGCGGGAGGACAGGGAACGGCTCAGGCGGATCAGCCGGTACAGGTTTTTTTCATAGAAGGCCGGCGTCACGTGGCCCAGCTCCAGCTCCATGGCGAGCTTTTCCTCCGGGTAGTAGATCAGGGTGAGGAAATCGTCCCGCTCTTCCTCGGTCATCTCCCCGGCGAACTCCTTCTCCGTTTTTTCACGGATGACCCCGGAGCAGTTGTTCAGAATGTGGCAGAAGGCCTCGTATTCGCCGTGCAGGTCGGACATGAAATGCTCCGTCCCCTTTGGCAGGTTGAGGATAGCCTTCAGGTTGATGATCTCGGTATACAGGGACTGATCGTCCGGAAACCGTTTGGCCAGCAGGTTCAGGACTTCGTCCGAGGTTCTGTTTTTCATACTGTCCTCCCAACATGGGTCAAGGCTCTAAAAGAAACGCAGCTTCCGCAAAGAATCGGGTACTTCCATTCATTCTGTAACTCTTATACAAAAGCTCCCCGCGGCATCTCCCCATCCTGCGCTCATACACGTTACCTATCCTGATCAAAAGTATACCTCAGATTTTGCAAAATGGGAAGACGCAGAAATGAAATTCCTATAGATAAAAGAAATTCTCAGGGTAACTTTCGCTGTGCAAATTGGCCTGAGATGTTGCTAAAGAAATAAAGGTGAGAGAGGGTCTGTTCTATGTTTTTGCTTGACACCTTTTTTCTTTTTGAATAAAATTTTTTAGGAAGGAAGACGGAATTGAGGTTTTCCGCTTTAGGACCGTCTGGAGAACGTATAGAGAAAAGATCCGCATTCTTTTGAGGAGGAAATTGATGAAAAAAATCTGGGTTGGCATTGCCATTCTGTTGTTGCTGCTTTCCGCAGGCACAGCCCTGGCGGACCATCATGATGATTTTGTAGATGCCTGTCGGGGGAAGACCATCACCCAAGGGGAAGAAGGAGCACAGAAGACCAGCCCGAGCCACGGCAAAGAGGCTTACGCGGGCCGCGATGTATCCTTCGTCGACCTGCCGGACGGTGGATTTATCGCCGTCTGGAACGACGTGACGGTGCTGGACGACGCAGGGACGGCGGACGGCATCACCGCGCACGTCAGGGACGATCAAACCGGCGGCAGCAGCTGCGTGGTGGCGGGGGAGGAGCTAAGGTCCCTTGCGCTGGAAGCCGCGTCTGCCGGCAGCCGGAAGACGCTGGTCATCAACCGCGGCGCAAACGGAGAGATCGAAAGCCTGTCCCTAGGCCACGTCCATACCTTTGAAGAAGCAAGCGGCGTCGTTTCTCTGGGACAGACGGCGGAGGGCAGCGGCCAAATCCTGAACTACATCGCCGGCTTCCAGATGGGCAGCGGCCAAAGCGGGGCGCAGGCCCTCAATGGCCTAATGACTCGGGGCAGCGAGGGCAATTCCACTCCCTTTGATTTGAATATTCCGGAGATCGCCGGCGTTGGCGGTCACATCAAAGGCGAGTTCGTCACCTACGGAAGTGTGGACAGCGCTGATTTCAATCCCTTTGACCTGGACATTGATATGACCTTCTGGGTCAAGATGCATGTGGAGAACCTGGACCTGAAGTTCACAACGCCTTCTATCAACGCGCCGGCGATTGATATGATTCCCATCAAAATCCCCATCGTACCGGAGATTCTGGAGCTGGATTTCAGTCCCAAGCTGGTGCTGGGCGGCAGCATTACCGGGGAAGTTAATTGCGGCTGGGACTTCAAGCTGGGCGCGCGGGTGTGGGTGGACAGCGACTGGGATGCGAACTGCGACACCATCGCCGATGCAGACAGCTGGCTGAACAGCCTCAAAATCGGCGGCAGCGTCTTTGGCGGCCTGAGCCTGGGCGGCAGGATCAGTGTACTTGCCGGCATGTTGGGCCTGGGCGTCAATTACAAGATCGGCGTGGTGCTGACGGGAAATGCGGAAATCGCGCCGCCGCCGGATCTGAAATGGCATGCCTGCGAGAATATGAAGTGCATCCAGGGCGACCTGCACCCGCGTAAAGGACCTCTGTCATTGGACCTGTCGGTACTGGGCGGGCTGATCTCCACCTCGCTGGCCAAATTCACCGATCCGGTGGACGGCGACCCGCTGCTGCGGTTCTATGATTCCATGACCTTCGGGGATCATAGCCTGGACGGAAGCTGTCCCCATTACGGCTATCGCCTGGATGTGACGGTGATCGATATCACCGATCAACCCGTCCAGGGTGCTACCGTCAGCTATGAACCGGGGGAGGAGCCCTTTCAACCCAGAGCCTCCGCTGTGACGGACAGCAATGGCGTCGCCACGCTGTATGTGCCCCTGGCCTACCCGTCGCAGAAGGCCGCCGACCTTACCGAAGGGGATCCGGGCTATGAGATTACGCTGAAAGCGCAGATGGGTGAAGGCGCTCCCGCCACAACGTCCTATACGGTGCGGGGGCTGGATAAAAATGGGAAGCTGCTGAACCCCACCGCGAGGATTCGTCTGACGGATATTGGGAGCGCCGTGGTCATGTACCATTATGCTCCAACGGGCATAGATTACGGCGGCGATGGCTACAGCGAATCAATCCGCGTCCCCATTACCACGGAGACAGACCTGGAAGCCCTGAAAGCCGATTTGACGAAAAGCCGCAGGTTCGTCGGACCGGATGCGAACGGAGCTGTTTCCTATGTGCTGGACCCGAATACCGAGCAGCAGCTGACCGACAAGGGCCTGCTGAGCGGAGGCAAGATCCTCTGCCACCTTTACTACGTGCCGGGCTGCGCCTTCGCCTTCGATCCGGGCGGCGGCAGCGGCAGCATGGCGGAGATGGATTGTCTGTATAATCGCGATTTTCAGGTGCCCTGGTGCGCGTTCCACGCGCCCTCGGCCGGCAGCGTCTTTGCCGGCTGGTCCATAAATGGTCAGACGCTCCAGCCCCCGAACGGCACCTACTACGCGCGTTACGAATGCGGCACACCGCGGGACAACGGTGCGAACGTCGTGACCCTGCAGGCGACCTGGCGGACCGTCGAATTGACCCAGGCTGACTTCACCCTGCCCAAGGGCATCGGGGAAATCGGGGACGAGGCCTTTTCCGGCAGCGCGATGACCTCCGTCTATATCCCCGATGGCTGTACCTCCATCGGTTCCGGCGCGTTCAGGAATTGCCCTAACCTCAAACAGGTGCGCATTCCGAACGGCTGCACCGTCGCAGAGGACGCCTTCGACGACCGGGAGCTGCTGATCCTGGGCAGCCTCGGCGGCCCCGCCGACCTGTTCTGCAGGCAGCATGGGAAATATACCTTTGTGGAGGAATAAGGAACAGGGGCTGGTGCGCGAAATGGATAGCTGAATGGACGCGCTGGATGAGTTGTTGTCAGATATAGGAAAACATGATCTTGATGAATAGTGG
>DGRV01000071.1 GCA_002391225.1 Christensenella sp. UBA4379 | reverse complement strand
GTTTGTCCGATGAGACGGAAATCCGGTCACCCTGATTGTACCATGACCCTGGGTCCCCATGCGACAATGAAAAGCAAAACATATCATAAGGAAAACTTATAATGCGACAGATCGGTCTGCCTGTCCGAAGATGCCCGCGGACAGAAAAAGCTCTGCTTTCGCAGAGCTTTTTCTGTCAACCCCCCGTTTTGTTTCCGGGAAGCATCAGCCGCTGATCGAAACGGATCACTTTGAGGGGCAGATAGCCCTGGATGCCCTTGTATTCCTCCGGGACCCGGAGCTCGACGAAGACCCAGACGGTGTCCTGCGTCAGGTAGCCGGTCAGCAGGCCGCCTTCCTCCTGCAGGGCCGTGTCCAGACCGTAGGCGATCTGGAATTCGGTGCCCATCGGATAGAGGATGGGAGAGCCCTGCCGGTCGGTGACGGGAATCATTTCGCCGGCGCTGCTGATCTGGTAGATATAGGAGCTCTTTCTGAGCATGCCCCGGGCGGAAACGCCGCCGGGTTTTTTAAGCGTGATGAAGGACATGGGGACGAAGCCGGTATACAGCTTGTACAGAGAGCCGTCCTCATCCCAGGCGCCGAAGAGCACCAGGTATTCCTCCGCCGGGACCGTCCGCTTGCCCAGGACAAAGAGGATGTCCTCCCGGGTAACGGTTTTCATCTTGCCGCCGTAGACGGGCGCGACGGGGATTTTGAGCTCCGCGGGCTGGGGGCGGTAGAAGGGAAAATCGCCGGAGGAATGGTCCAGATAGGGATCGGGCATATAGCCGGTCACGTTGTCGATGCGGATTCTCGTCCAGCCGGAGGTCGCGACGTCATTGCTGAACAGGATCTGTACCTCAGTTCCGGGATACAGGGAGCAGACGGTGCCGCCCGCGGCGTTCGGTTCCTTGTATACCGGCACGGAGTCCCGGGACTGGATCGCCCGCACCCGGGCCTTCTGATGTTCGCCCGTCCAGAGGACCTCGTCGGCGTACAGATAGCCGTATTCGATCAGGCCGTCCTCCAGGACCACCGCCGCGTGGACGGTGTCGTAGCCGGTGGTGCCCAGCACCTGGATCTCCCCGCCGGAGACGGTGTCGATGGTCTCGCCCTTTTCGTTCATCAGGACGGCTTCCTCCCCATGGAGGGGGAAGACCTCGCCCGGGGTGCTTTCGTCCGAGTAGGAGACCAGGTACTCGTTCATCATGTAGCCGGTGCGGCCGCCGATGGTGACCCGGGCCCATTCATCCATGAACTCGCCCTCATAGATGGCGTTATAGTCCAGCACGTAGACCGTCGTCCCGGCGTAATACTGGCCGATAATCTCGGCGCTGGTGGTGGGGGCGGCCCGGAGCTTGACGCGGGAATTGTAGGACTGCAGGGTCCGGATATACATGGGCCCTGTGCTCGCGGCCAGGGCGGCGGGCAGCAGGGAAAGGAGCAGCCCCAATACCAGACAGACGCTTAAAAACTTTTTCATCTTGTCATTCCTCCGCTTGTTTACGTTTTCGCCGCACGGGGCTCATTCCGAAGGGATATTTTCAAAGAGATCTTTTGTGCCGGTGTCCGGGCCGACCGCCGTGTAGGCCAGGCCGAAGCGGTAGCTGCTGATGTCGCTGTCCCGCGGCTCTACGTTGAAATATTCAAACTCGCCGGTGGCCTCGTTTTTCTGGCCGGATTTCTGCTGGGAGACGTAGAGCTTGTAGGCCTCCACCGCAGTTTCAAAGCCGGTTTTTCCGCCCTGACTTGAAAGAGGGACATCCCAGTCGAACTCCGTCTGGTTTTCGGGGGACAGGTGGATGTACAGCTTTTTGACCTGCCAGGCCCCGTAGGTTTTCGCGCTGTCCTTGTATTTGGAGGCGTCGGCGGCGGCCGTCACGCAGTGCAGGCAGGCGTCCGCGCAGACCCGGTGCGCCCCGTGGCCGTACTCGCCGTTCACGTCGTGGGTGGCGACCACTTCGGGCTTGTAGCGGCGAAACAGGGCGGTTACATATTTCCAGATGGTATTCTGGCCCCAGGTGTTGTACTGACGGTCCAGCCGCTGGTGATACTTGTCCCAGAAGGCGCCGATGTCGGGATAGGTCCGCACTCCGCAGTACCAGAGGCCGTTGAGCAGCTCGCTGCGCCGGCCGGGCGTCCCGCAGGTCATGTAGCAGACGACCACGTTCTTTTGAAGCTCTCCGGCGTAGGTCGGGATCATGCCGCCGAAGAACAGGATTTCATCGTCGGGATGGGCCGCCAGGATCATCAGGTCGGCCTTTTCCACCGTGGGCTGCCAGAGCTGCACCCAGTCCGGCAGATCGCCCTCGCTTAAAAGGAAGATTTCGTTGACGGAGAAAATCTGCTGGGCGGTGCCCTCCAGACGCACGCGGAAATGGGTCAGCCCGTCCAGCGGGAGATATTCGTGGCCGTAGCGGCCTTCAGCTCGGGCGACCTCCGTCCAGTTTTTGCCCTCCTGCACCTCGACGATCCAGGGGCGGAGCTTTTCCATGCCGGAGCAGAGATAGACGCCGTAGCAGGGCTCGGCCGTCGTGATTTCCAGGTTTTCCCGCCGGCCCTTCAGGCTGTTCCAGATGGTCCCGAAATCCCGGTCCGAAACGCGGACGGAGCTGGGGAGGTGGGTGGAAGCGGTGATGGTGGCGTCCGCGGTAATGTCCCGCGCGGTTTCGCCCAAGGCCGGGAGGGCCAGGAGCAGCAGGCCCGTCAGAAAGATGCAGAAGGTGTAGCGTTTGATGGTGTTCATAGATGGTTCCTTACCGCAGTCCGCGCGGCAAGACCGGCCGGCTTTTTGCGGATTTGTTACAGAAATGTTTTCGGTCCTTGCTTATTATATAAATTTTTTGTTAAAAATGCAAGCAAAAATCGCGGGGAAAGCCGTCCGGGGCGTCTTTCCGGGCGGACAGAGCTTCCCAAATCAAAGGAAAATTCGTGCTTGACAAAGGAGGATGAATCCGGTATAATATTTTTCGCGCCGGCTGAAAACCCGGCGCAGGTACGGCGGGGGAGCATAGCTCAGCTGGGAGA
>DGRV01000034.1 GCA_002391225.1 Christensenella sp. UBA4379 | reverse complement strand
GCTGGCGCTGGCCGCCGGACAGGGCGCGGGGCAGGCGGTCCAGATAGTCGGTCAGGCCCAGGATACCGGCGGTCTTTTTGACGCGGGCGTCGATCTCGTCCTCGTCCACGCCCATCAGCGTTAGGCCGAAGGCGATGTTGTCGTACACCGTCATCTGGGGGTAGAGGGCGTAGCTCTGGAACACCATGGCCACCTGCCGCTGCTGGGGGCCCCACTCGTTGGCCCGCTGGCCGTTGATCAGGAAGTCGCCGTTGGAAATGTCCTCCAGCCCCGCGATCATCCGCAGGGTGGTCGATTTGCCGCACCCGGAGGGACCGACAAAGACGATGAACTCGCCCTTTTCGATGTTCAGATTGAAATTATGCACCGCATGGAATCCGTTGGGATAAATCTTGTTGATTGCCCGCAGTGATAAATACGCCATGAAGGTTCCTCCTTGATTTTTCAGCCGCGACCGGCGCCTGCTTTTCGCTGCGCCTCAGCAATAATCTTCTGAAAGCCGTGCTTCATCCCGATCAGCATCAGGTCAAAGCCCAGGCACAAAAGCCCGAACAGGATCGGCCCCACGCCCATGGGCACCGCGTCCCCCGGAAGGCCGTTCAGGGCGATCAGCGCCCGGTTCAGCACGTTGTACGCCGTATAGACCAGGAACATGATGCCCCCCGCGTAAAGCACGTTGAGCGGCAGGCTCCAGAAGCCCTTGCGCGGAAACATCATCCAGCGGTCGTTGCCGCCCTTGCGCTTTGCCAAAAAGCGCAGGACGTTGTTGGTCAGCAGGTCGGTCACAAAGCCCAAGGCCAGGCCGGCGATGACCAGCTGGTCCAGCACGTTGGGCACGAAGGGGGCCAGGCCCCAGATAAAGAAGAAGCATACCGCCGCCGCGAACCACCACTTGACCAGGAGCAGCTTCACCCAGTCCGCCACCTGCATCCGGCCCTTCCCCTGGGAGGTAAATTTACGCAGCTCCTCCCGGGAAACCTTCGGGGCGTTTTCCTCGCTGGCGTTCAGCAGGTCGTCGACCGCCTGGGTTTTGAGGTCGTAATAGCCGGAAGCCTCCGGGCTGTCCCATTCGGGACGGCGGGGCTGGCTGTCTTTTTCGCTCACGCGTCTTCCCCGGAGATGTCGATGTTCTCCATCTCGCCGTTCTCCTCGACGTTGATCGAGGTCTTGATCCGCTTAATGGCGGGGGCGTAGACGGGCAGCAGGGCCGTCAGGCCCAGACCGGCCAGCACCAGCCAGAAGTGTACCTTCAGCATGGCCACGGCTTCGTTGATATAGCTGGTGGCGTCCGTCACGGCGATGACGTTTTCCTCCCGCGTCAGGGCGTTGTTGACCAGGGAAATATACCTGCGGTCCGCGTACATCACGGCGATGAACAGGCAGAAGGTCAGCGCCAGCATGAACTTGTTGACAGGCTTTCTGTGGGGGAAGGTGCGCCCGAAGGAGACCAGGCCCAGCATCGAAAACAGCATGATCACAAAGCCGCACAGGCCCATGCCCGGGCCCTGGATCTTCGCGGTGGTGTTCGAAATCAGCGTCAGCCGCATGCTGTAGACCAGGAACGCGACGCCCAGTACCACCAGGGGGATCATATGGGGCTTGCGCTTCAGGGCCACGAGAAATTTCCGGATTTTTTCCTTCATGGCTCAGCCCTCCTTCCGGATCGCGTTGGTCGTTTCCGCGTCAAAGAAATGCTTGCGGGCAAAGCTGACCCCCACGTCGTCGCCGACCTTGTATTCCAGCCAGCCCTTGAGCTTCGCGGCGATCTTCCGGTCCGCCGCGGAGACAGCACCGATATGGCCGTGCACCAGGGTGTTCATGCCCAGGTTTTCATTGTTGTCCACGCGGACGGTGGCGTCGCTGCCCAGCTGGATGTCCTCCGGGCGGACGCCCAGGACGATTTCCTTGCCGGCGTAGGCCGAAAGGACAGCCCGTTCCTTTTCGTTCAGCGGGCAGATAAAGCCCTGGCCCTCCAGGAAGCCCTCGCGGACCCGCACCTTCCAGGTGTTCATCGGCGGCAGACCGATAAAGCCGGCCACAAAGAGGTTCGCCGGCTGGTCGTACAGCTCCAGCGGGGTGCCCACCTGCTGGACGTGGCCCATACTCATGCAGACGATGCGGTCCGCCAGGGTCAGGGCCTCGGTCTGGTCGTGGGTGACGTAGAGCATGGTCGCCTGCAGGCGCTTGTGCAGAAGCAGGATCTCCCGACGGGTCGCCCCGCGGAGCTTGGCGTCCAGGTTGGACAGCGGCTCGTCAAACAGGAAGACCTTGGGGTTGCGGACGATGGAACGGCCCATGGCCACGCGCTGGCGCTGGCCGCCGGACAGCTGGGCCGGCTTTTTGTTCAGCTGGCTGGTGAGTCCCAGGATCTCCGCGGCGGCAAGTACCTTCTTGTGGATCACGTTAGGGTTTTCCTTGCGCAGCGTCAGGGAGAAGGCCATGTTCTCATAAATGGTCATATGGCCGTAGAGGGCGTAGTTCTGGAACACCATCGCCATGTCCCTGTCCTTGGCCGGGGTCTGGGTGATGTCCTTGCCGTCCAGCAGCAGCTGGCCGCGGCTGATGTCCTCCAGGCCCGCCACCATGCGCAGCGTGGTCGACTTGCCGCAGCCGGAGGGGCCAACCAGCACGATCAGCTCGCCGTCCTTGACATCCAGATTGAAGTCGAACACCGCCTGGACGTTGTTATCGTATATTTTATCGATGTGCTTCAGGCTCAGCTCCGCCATCTTATGCGGCCTCCTTCGCTTCCAGGGTCTTCAGATGTCCCGCCAGGGCGGCGCACTTGCGCTGGTTGATGATGCCGGCCAGCAGCAGGCAGGCCGCGCTGCCCGCCAGGTAGATGATGACCCGGATAAACTGCCCGTTTCCCATCACCGGGCTTTCCACGCCGCCGATCTTGACCAGGGCCTGATGAGCCTGCAGCGGGAGAATGAAAATCCGCGCGATCTGCCCGGCGCTCAGGCCGTACAGAAGTTTTGAATAGGACGCCTGGTAGCTCTTGACCCCCTCGGAGGCCAGGAACACCATCAGCATGAACAGCAGGTTATACACGATGGAGGCTCCGATCAGAATCTGGTAGTACCAGGACCCTACGTCGGACTTGTAGATCGAAACGAAATAAAAGACGTTCAGCAGGATCGCCAGGTAACAGAGCCTCGAGGAAGCGGTGTTCTTCACATACCGCATCCGGTCCAGACGAATTTCGTTGTCGTTGATGTCGCTCATGCGGCCGCCTCCTTTCCCTGACCGATCAGCCCCTGCTCCTCTTTCATGAGCCTGCGTTTCCAGAACACGTTCAGGATCAGCAGGACGGTGCCGATCAAAAGCAGTCCGAAGACCAGATAATGGATGTCAAACCAGAAGGTCGATTCGGTGTACAGCGTCTTTCTCTTCGCCGCGTGCTCCGCCAGGGCCGCAAAGTCGATCCCCAGGAACTGGGCCTTGAAGCCCTCGATCATCCGGTGGGCCCAGACGGTGTAGGCGATGCTGCCCGCGGCGAACAGCCCCACCGCGCAGTAGTTGCCGATGTAGTATTTCCTCCTGCTGTGGGTGTTGGTGATGAACAGGACCACGCACAGCAGAAGCATGCCGATGGACCCGTGCAGGAGCGTCTTGTTGAAGCCCTGCATGTCGTTGTAGATCTCAGCGCCGGTGACGCTGGTTTTCCCCCTGCGGAAGGTGCCGTAGAGGGAGTCGTACAGATCCGTCATGATTCCCAGGGAATACACGAACGCCAGCGCGCAGACGAACACCAGCGCCAGGCAAAGGATCCTTTGCAGCTTCATCTGTTTTTTATACATGATCCAACCCCCGAACCCATGCGCGGTCGATCCAGCGCATTGATAATGCGTAATTCGTAATGCGTAATGCGTAATTATCTCATGCTGCGGCGCTGTGCGCCCCGGACGGCAAAGAGCCGTCCCTAATTACGCATTACGAATTACGCATTACGAACTTCCGTGCCGCGGAGGGGCTTTACGCCCCTCCGCAGCAGGTGAAAGGTCTTACTTGATGGTCTCGTAGTAGTCCAGCAGCTCTTCCCAGGCGATCTCCTTGATGTCCAGGTACTGCTCGCCGCTCATTTCTTCTTTGACATACTCGGCGGCTTCTTCCGGGCTGCCCATGCCTTCAGCGGTGAAACCGGAGGCGATGATGTCCACCAGGACGTTCTCCTGGTTCTTGCCGGACTGGAACTTGGTATTCAGCTCGTCGTATCCGCCCAGAGCCTGGTTGTCTTCCTTGGTGGTGGGCAGAACGGTGGGCACGGAGGTGTACCAGGGATTCTCGGCCACGGCCAGCAGCGGGTGCTTGATGGTGCCCAGCGCGATGGCGGTGGAAATCTTGCCGGCGCCTTCCTTGCCGACTTCGTGCGTGCACTGATACTCGAACGCCTGGCTCTTCATGAAGCTCAGGGTGGAGCCCAGGTAGTAACGGGCGAAGTTGGTGTAGTTGCCCTTGCCCAGGGACCAGAGCAGCTCTTTGGTCACGTCAGCGATGACGGGCATTTCCTTGCCGTTGAACATGAAGGTTTCGCCTTCCTTGATGAACTGGGACGGGCCGTAGCTCATCAGGATGGTGCCTTCGTCGGAGTAAGCGTAGTCGATCAGGGACAGGGCGGCGTTCAGCTTGGCCTCGTTGCCGGCCACGCCAGCCACGGAGATGCCCCAGCCGTCGGTCTTGACGGAACGCCAGGACTCGGTAAAGCGCATGTAGACGCCGTCTTCGTCGGTGCCGTCATACCAGCGGGCCACGGGCACCATGACCGCCATGTACTTTTCGCCTTCCTGGAGCAGGGTGGCGTTGTGCAGGGTCTGGGTCTGGTTGTAGTCATAGTGCATGAAGCCCAGGTCGTTCTCCAGGTAGTTCTGGGTCTTGACGTCCTCGCCGTTGACGAAAGCCTGGGAGAGCAGGCCTTCCTGGGCCAGGGCGTTCATCTTGGCCAGCGCTTCGTAGGTTTCTTCTTCCTGACGGGCGTCCTTGAGTTCGCCCTCTTCGTCCACATACAGGTAGTCCTGACGGGATTCCAGGCCGCGCACGCCGAACAGGGTGCCGGCGAAGCGGAACATGTCAACCCGGCGCTGGTTGTTGGCGTCTTCACGGGTGAACAGGCCCTGGATGGTGTCGGTGCCGTTCAGGGTCTGGGGGTTGGAAACCACGCAGCGCAGCAGGGCCACGAGTTCGTCCACGTCCCAGGCGGCGTTCTGGCCGATGAACAGGTCGGCGCGCTCGGTGCCGTAGTAGCCGTTGTAAGCCTTGTCGATGTATTCACGGAGCATGTTGACCGCGGTCACGCCGTCGATCTCGCCCGCTTCGTTCATCTTGGCGACGATGTTGCCGGCCGCGTCATAGTCCTTGGTCACGATCTCGGTGGCGGTGCCGTCGGCGGTCGGGGTTTCGATCTCGACCTTGCCCTCCAGCGGCATGTAGGGGGTGTACACGGCGGGGTTCAGCTTCTTGCAGGCTTCCGCGGTGAATTCGCCTTCGCCGTTGAGCAGCTTCTGCACCATGTCCACACGCATCAGGGGCATACGCTCGATGTCGTTAACACCGTCGAAGTAGGGGCTGAAGTAGATGGCGCCCGTCTCGGTGTTGCCGGTGATGGACAGCTTAACGATGGGGTTTTCATCCAGGTAAGCCTTGAAGTTCGGCATCTGATCCAGGTACGCGCCGATGTTGACCACCAGGCCCGCTTCGCCGGCTTCGCTCAGCTTGGCGGCGGTGCCGGACAGCATATCCACCTGATCCAGCTGCTCTTTCCAGTAGTCAAACTCAGCGGAAGCACCGTTGCCCTGATACTTGTCTTCAAAGACAACGTTCAGCTTTTCCTGAACCGCCACCCAGGTGGGCTTGAGGTCGCCGGAGTGGTACACCGTGCCGGCCAGCTCGACGCCTTCACCGGCGGTTTCCGGGTCAAAGAACAGGCCGGTCTTGGCGCTGTTGTAGCCGGTCGCCATCCGCAGGGTCACAGGCTCGTCAGCCAGAGCGACGCTCACGGCGGACAGCGCCAGGATCAGCGCCAACGCAAGAGACAGATACTTTTTCATCTTGGGTATTTCCTCCTTCTATAATATGCAGGCCCCCGGCCTGCGGGAAGACAGGGTCGTTCGCTGCGCTCACTCAGGTAGGAGGGAGCGCTCGCTGTGCTCGCTAAGGTAGGAGGGAGCGTTCGCTTCGCTCACTAAGGTAGGAAGTAGCACTCGCTGTGCTCGCTAAGGTAGAAGGTAGCGCTCGCTGTCGCTCGCTAAGGTAGAAAGTACCGCTCCCTGCGGTCGCTGAGGTGAGAAGTATCGCGTCCTGCGAACGCTGAGGCGGGAAGTAACCAAACCTCCTACCTACTACCTCCTACCTACTACCTTTTACTTCCTGCCTCCTACTTCCTACCTCCTACCTTATTCCTTAACGCCACCAGCATTCGTCCCCTTAGCAAAATATTTCTGAATAAAGGGGTAGATGATCAGGATGGGGATGATGGAGCAGACGATCAGGGCGTAGATCACGGAATCGGAAGCGTAGGGTTCGTTCCAGCCGGCGATCTGCTCGGGGTCGGTGTACTGCTCCAGCTGCAGACGGATGAACACCTGCAGCGGGTGCTCATTCTGGTTGGAAATCATCTGGCGGGCCCAGAAATAGCCGTTCCAGCGGGAGATGGCAAAGAACAGGGCCACGGTGGCGATGGTGGACTTGCTCATGGGCACGTAGACCTTGCTGAGCACCTGGAATTCGGAAGCGCCGTCCACGATGGCGGCCTCCTCGATTTCGCCGGGCACGTTTTCAAAGGCGTTGCGCAGGAGGATGATGTTCATAGCCGCCATACCCATGGCGATGACCACCAGCCACTTGTCGTCCATGATGCCCACGGCGCGGAACACCGTCTGCGTCTGCAGGTAGTTCAGGTACTGCGGGATGATGCCGGCGCTGAACCACATGGTGAAAACCAGGAAGAAGTTAAAGGTCTTCCGGAACAGCAGGCGCTTTTTGCTCAGCGCGTAGCCGCCTAGGATGGCCACGCCCATGGACCACAGCGTTCCGTACAGCGTCAGGAACAGGGTGTTTGAATAGGCGTTCCAGAACATGTTATTCTGGAACATCCGCGCAAAGGCGTCAAACTGCACGTCCTTGGGGAAGAGCACCACCTGGCTGTATTCGACCGCGTGCCGCCCGGACATGGAGGCCGACACCGCGTACACGAAGGGATACAGGCAGGCCAGGGCGAAAATGGTCAAAAGCAGGTAGCTCAGGCCCTTGAATAGCTGTTCGGAGATTTCGAGCTTTCTTTTCACGCTTGTCCCCCTCCTCTCAGTACAGCGAAGTGTTCGAGGCCTTGCGGGCGATGGTGTTCGCGCCGATGACCAGCAGCATGCCCACGACGTTGTTCATCATTTCCGCCGCGGAGGCGATGCCGGTGCCCGCGCCGCCGCCCAGACCCGTGCGGTACGCCAGAGTGGAGATCACGTCCGCCGTCACGTAGGTCTTGGTGTTGTACAGAAGCAGGACCTTTTCATAGCCGATGTTCAGCAGGCTGCCGATACGGGTGATCAGCATGATCACGATGGTGGACAGCATGCTGGGCAGGACCACGTAGCGCATCTGCGCCCACTTGTTGGCCCCATCGATCTGGGCCGCTTCGTAGCTGGTGGGCGAAATGGCGATGATCGCCGCGAAGAACACGATACTGTCATAGCCCGCGCCCTCCCAGATGCCGCTGATCTGGTAGATGGCCCTGAAGAAGCCCGGGTTGTTGAGCAGGCCGGAGTTGCCGACCTCCTCCGAAATCAGGCCCAGGCTCACCAGGGCCTGGCTGACAATGCCCATCTGGCTGATCAGGGAGCCCTGCTTGACCAGCATCGTGACCAGGGACGTCATAACGACCGTGGACATGAACTTAGGCAGGTAGGTCATCACCTGATACACGCTGCGCGCGGCGTTCGACCGCACCTCGTTAAAGAACAGGGCCAGGATAATCGGCATGGGGAAGCCGAAGCACAGGCCGTAAAAGCTCAGCAGGAAGGTGTTCCTCATGGCCCGCCAGAAGTTGATGCTCAGGCTGTCCCCGCCGACCAGCAGCTGCTTAAAGTAGCTGAAGCCGGAAAACAGCTGGTCGCTCACCGGCAGCACCGTGTCGGACACCTTGAAGCAGCCCAGCAGCTCGTACATCGGGAAATAACGCCAGAACAGGAAGACCAGCAGCATCGGCACCAGCATCAGGTACAGCCGCCAGTCCTTGAGGATGGTCAGCCCCACGTGACGCCAGTAATGCTTTTCCACGTCGTCCCGGACGGCCTGCTCCGGATTTTCCCGGTATACGCCGGCGCTTTCGTCCCAAATCAGATAATCCGCCGCTTTTTGACTCATGGTTCCGTTCCCCCGTCTTCCGTTCCCCGGCTGACCCGGGCGAGATAATGCTTTTGTTCTTCCAGAACGCCGTCCAGCCTGCGCGCGATCCACATCGTCACCGCGCAGAACACGCACGACAGGACGTCGGTAGTAAAAAATAACAGAAACGCGTCCGCGTGGCCCAGGCACAGGGCGATCAGCGCCCGGCCCAGCTGCATCAGCAGCGTACAGCACACGCCGTAGAGCATAGAATAGGAAGCTTTGTCCCGTACGGTCTTCCAGCCGATCCTTTTCAGCACCGGAACCAGCGCCAGGGCCAGCAGGTTTCCGCCCATGTAGATCAGGTACTCCTGCGCCGCCGCGCCGGAAGCCAGGCAGTACACCGCCCCGCCCGCCAGCGCGGGCACGAAGGCGAACGCCCCCCAGCGGATCATCACCACCGCCGTGACCACAGGCGTCACCGACAGGACATACAATTCGCCCGGAAACCACCGGGTGGAGGCTCGGACGATCAACCACTCGCAAAATACCAGGATCAGCGTCAGCATCGTCAGATCCATCGCCCGGTACTGCCGGAAAGTAAATTGAGGACGCATGAAGCTCCTTCCCTGAACCGCGCCGGAAGCGCCGCTGACCGCTATGCCGTTCAAAACGCCCGCTTTTCTGCCGGGCCCGTCCAAAACAGTTCCAAAAAGCAGCAAAAGACACGAATAAACCTGTCTGAATTATAGGTCATATGGTCCGCTTTGTCAATGCGTCATTTCAGAAAACGTTTGCATAAAATATCGCAGGGGGGTCTTGCGGTCCAGGGCTTACCAGCCCGTTCTTCGGTGAAAACTGTCCAGGGCTTACCAGCCCGTTCTTCGCTGAAATTGAGCCACCGGCTCAATTTCCGGGCGCTCAGAACCCACCGGCCTGTTTTCCGGGCGCTGCGAAC
>DGRV01000040.1 GCA_002391225.1 Christensenella sp. UBA4379 | reverse complement strand
TGGCCATTGGGGCCATGATGGAGTTTCTCGACCTGCAGCTGCAGGACGCGAAGGATCAGGTTGCCGCGACGAAGCAGGCGCTGCTGGACAGCGGTGTGTCCCAGGAGGATGTGGCTGCAGGCGGCAAAACGCTGTCAAAGGCTGTGTCTGGCGACGATCAGCTGAAGCTGCTCATGGCCTACATGTCGGCCCTGCAGTATTACGCCTTCGTCATGAAGCACCGCGATTACAAGTACGTCATGTCCAGCCTGAACCAGGCCAAGCCCCTGGTGCTGATGGACATCAACCAGCTGGATGTAAACCCGTACCTGCTGAACACACCGGAAGCTACCTACGATCTGCGTCAGGGGCTGGACGGAGCGCAGGAGCATGATCCGCTGGATTACCTGACCAAGTGCACCAACGCTTCCCCCGGCGATGCCGGAAAGGATCTGTGGCTGGATACCGTCAGCCGCGTATTCTGCAACGACCCTGAACTGATCGATTATGTGCAGACCATCGTGGGCATGGCCGTCGTCGGCAAGGTGTTCTCGGAAGCCCTCATCATTTCCTACGGCGACGGCGCGAACGGCAAGTCCACCTTCTGGAACACACTGGCCCGGGTGCTGGGCAACTACAGCGGCATGATGAGCGCCGACGCGCTGACGGTTGGCTGTAAGCGGAACGTGAAGCCGGAAATGGCGGAGCTCAAGGGAAAGCGCCTGATCATTGCCGCCGAACTGGAAGAAGGCATGCGGCTGAACACCAGCACGGTGAAGCAGCTGTGTTCCACCGACGAGATCGAGGCTGAAAAGAAGTACAAAGATCCGTTCAAGTACGTACCCACGCACACGATGGTCTTGTACACGAATCACCTGCCCAAGGTCGGAGCCAGCGACGACGGCACATGGCGGCGGCTGATTGTGATCCCCTTCGGCGCGAAGATTCAGGGCAAAACCGACATCAAGAACTACACCGATTACCTGGTGGAGAACGCCAGCCCCTACATCATGACCTGGGTGATCGAAGGTGCGAAGAAAGCCATCGACGCCGGATTCAAGCTGCACCCGCCCAAGTGTGTCCAGGATGCCATCAATGCCTACCGTGAGGGCAATGACTGGCTGGGCCATTTCCTTGAGGAATGCTGTGATGTCGGCCCGGCGCTGAAGGAAAAATCCGGCTCGCTGTATCAGCAGTATCGGGCCTTCAGTACCGAAAACGGTGAATACGTGCGCAGCACGACGGATTTTTATTCCGCGCTGGAAGGCGCAGGCTTTGAACGGAAGCGCCTGAAGGAAGGCCGGATGGTTTTGGGGCTGAAGCTGAAAGCCGGACAGGATTTCGCATAAGGACACGGCAGTGGTGACGGTCGATGACGGGCAAATCAGAAACTTTTTTCAGAATGACTGTGGTTGGTGTCAGTCGATGACGGTCATATCTAAAAAAGTCTCTATAGGGAATTTTCAGAAAAAATCTTATATAGGGGGTTTTGGGAAATGACCAGCATCGACCGTCACCCTGGCCCGGAAAGGTACGATTTGATGAGAGAAAAGACAGTGGAACAGAAACTGGTGAAGGCCGTGAAAAGCCGGGGCGGCATCTGTCCAAAACTGGTGTGTCCAGGATTTGATGGAATGCCCGACCGCCTGGTCTTATTGCCTGATGGGAAGGTTGGCTTTGTGGAGGTGAAGGCTCCCGGCGAGAAACCCAGACCGCTGCAGGTATCCCGGCACAATCTCCTGAGGAGCCTGGGCCTTCAGGTTTTCACCCTGGACGATATAACCGCCATCCCGCGCATGCTGGATGAGATCGGAGGCAAGCATGACAATCCTTCTAACGGATAAAAAGGTCGCAACGATTCTGGAGCCCCGGCACATGTTTGAACTGGTGGACGAGTACATGGGCACGGACGCCCGCATGTGGTTTGAGGATTATCTCGCCGGGGCTGACAGCCAGACTGCGGATGTGGCCGCGATGGAAACCTACTATGAAAAGCGGATCGAGCATTACCACCAGGTGATTCGGGAGCTTCGCGCACACGCCGAGAAGCTGGCCGGGCTGATCCGGGAAAAGGAACTGAACCGGACGGCCATCTCCCATGAAGCCGGACAGATCGGTGTGATTACAGGGAGGGAGCTGCGATGAAGTATGTGCCCCATGAGTATCAGCGGTTCGCCACGGATTTCATCGTGACGCACCCGACCGCCGCCATCTTCCTGGACATGGGCATGGGCAAGAGCTCCATTACCCTGACGGCGATTGAGCGGCTGATGTATCAGGAATTTGAGGTAAGGAAAGTGCTGATCATCGCGCCCCTGCGGGTGGCGAAAAACACCTGGCCCGCTGAGATCCAGAAGTGGGATCACCTGAACGGGCTGACCTGGTCTGTGATCATCGGGACACAGCAGGAGCGCATGGAGGCGCTGCGCAGAGAGGCTGACATCTACCTGATCAACCGCGAAAACACACAATGGCTGATCGAGAAAAGCGGGATGCCCTTTGACTACGACATGGTGGTGATTGACGAACTGTCTTCCTTCAAAAGCTGGCAGTCCAAACGATTCAGAAGCCTGATGAAGGTTCGCCCCTTTGTCCGCCGCATCGTCGGCTTGACGGGCACACCCAGCAGCAACGGTCTCATGGATCTGTTTGCGGAATTCCGTGTGCTGGATATGGGACAGCGGCTGGGTCGCTTCATCGGGCAGTACCGGAATGCGTTTTTCAAGCCCGACAGGATGAACGGCCCCATCGTATACAGCTATAAGCCGCTGCCCGGCG
>DGRV01000074.1:67492-71921 GCA_002391225.1 Christensenella sp. UBA4379 | reverse complement strand
GGCGGTAGCCCCGGATACGCTTTCCGGAGGAAAGCGTCCCCCGGCTCACTCTGAAAACTCCCCTCCCCGCCGCAGCGGGGAGGGGCCGGGGGTGGGGCCTTCCCCCGCTCCCGCAATTGAATTGCCCGCCGATATCTGCTACAATACCCTCACAGCAATCCCATTTCCCCAGGAGGCACAAACCATGCCCACCGTCCAATGGATTTCCTTCTCCCTGGCGGCGCTCTGCCTGCTCCTCTCCCTGGCGCTTCTCCTCCTCCTCCGCCGCGACGCGGCCGCCAGCCGCGAGGCCGCCCGGCGTCAGGAAGCCCTGCTCAACCAGATTGCCGACGAGCTGCTCGCCCACCAGGAGGCGCAGACCGCCCTGCTCCGCGACGCCTTGCAGGCCGGCGAGGAGCGCGAACGCGCGGCGACAGAGGGCCTGCGCCAGCAGCTGCTGATGCAGAGTCAGGGCCAGGAGGAGCGGCTGAACCAGCTGCAGGCCGCCGTCCGCGAGACGCTCACCCAGATGGACAGCCGCGTGGAGCAGCTCCGCCAGGGCGTGAACGGCCAGCTGACCGAGCTCCGCCGCGACCAGGACAGCCAGCTCCGCGAGATGCGCCGCACCGTGGAGGACAAGCTGACAGAGTCCATCGACAAACGGCTCTCCGCGAGCTGGGCGCAGGTCAACCAGCGCCTGGAGCAGGTGACGCGCGGTCTCGGCGAGATGCAGACCCTCGCCGCCGGCGTGGGCGACCTGAAGAAGGTGCTGACCAACGTCAAGACCCGCGGCACCTGGGGCGAAATTCAGCTGGGCGCTCTCATTTCCCAGATCCTGACGCCGGGGCAGTATGAAGAAAACGTGGCCGTCGTCCCGGACAGCCCGCTCCGGGTGGAGTACGCCGTGGTCCTGCCCGGCAGGCATCAGCAGAAGGTCTACCTGCCAATCGATTCCAAGTTCCCTTTGAGCGCCTACGAGCAGCTGGTGGCGGACAGCGAAGCCGGCGACCCCATAAAGGTGCAAAAATCCCAGAAGGCCCTGGAAGAAGCCCTGCTGACCGAAGGAAAGCGGATTTCCTCCAAATACGTCTGCCCGCCCCATACCACGGATTTCGCCGTCATGTTCCTGCCCATAGAGGGGCTGTTCGCCGAGGCAATGCGCGTGCGCGGCCTGGCGGAAAAGCTGCAAAGCGATTACCACGTGATTCCCTGCGGCCCGACCACGCTGAGCGCCCTGCTCAGCAGCCTGCAGGTGGGCTTCCGCACCCTGGCGGTGGAGGAACGCTCCGCCGAGGTATGGAAGATGCTGACCGCCCTGCAGACGGATTTCACCGCCTTCTGCGGGATGCTGGAAGCCGCCCGCTCCCGGATGCGGCAGGCGGCCGAGAGCATCGACAGGGCCGCCGCCCGTTCCCGGTCCATCGAAAGCCGGCTGCGCGCGGCGGAGGACCTGCCCGTAGGCGAGGCTCCGCTGCCCCCCGAGGATTCTACAGGGCAGACCGCCCCACCATCCTGAAAGGAGATGCCTTCCCATGAGTGAGAAAAACGAAAGCCTCAAGCAAATCGTCCTGGCGGGGTTTAACGCCGCGGCGGCGTCCGAGGACGCGCCGACGGAGCAGACGGAGGAAGAACTCCTCGCCATGATCAAAAAGCTGCCACTGGACAGGCTGCGCGGCCTTCGGGCCGAGCTGGACGGGATGATCGCGGCCCAGGAAGGCGGCGCGCCGGAGGAAGCCATCGAGTCCATCAAGGCGGCCTGTCTGACCGCGCCTGCAAAAAATTAATAAATATTTTATGTTTACAATCCTCCGTCCGCGCGGAAAGCCCTTGCTTTTTGCGTAAAAACATGATAAGATAACGTGGTTCTGTGAACACGACCGTTCCGCGTACGTCCGTACGTGTAACATAAACAGGAGGGACTCAAAATGGGAAAGTATTGTGAGATCTGCGCCAAGGGCAAAATGAGCGGCCACAAGGTCAGCCACTCCAACCGCAAGACCAACCGCACCTGGGCGCCCAACGTGCAGTCTGTCCGCGTGGTGATCGGCGGGACCCCCATGCGCATCAACGTCTGCACCCGCTGCCTGCGCAGCGGCTATGTACAGCGGGCCATGCCTGCCCTGAAGGCCGCTCCCGCAGAGGAAGCTGTCGCCGTCGAAGAATAATGCCGCTGTTTTAAAAACCGCGTCCGTTTGGGCGCGGTTTTTATGTTGATGAAGGAGCTAAAATGATTTATACCGTTACCCTGACCCCCGCCCTGGACAAGACCGTCGTGATCCCGGATTTCACCGTGGACCATGTCAACCGGATCCGCACCGTCCGCCTGGACCCCGGCGGGAAGGGCATCAACGTGTCCAAGGTGCTGAAGGCCCTGGGCATGGAAAGCGTGGCGGCGGGCATCCTGGGCGGGGGCACGGGGCGCTTTATTCTGGACCGGCTGGACGAAATGCGCATTGCCCACGACTTTGTGACCGTGCCGGAGGAAACCCGCACCAACCTCAAAGTGATCGACGACGTCCGGAACACCCATACCGACATCAACGAGCCGGGGGCCCCGGCCGACCCTGCCGTGCTGGACCGGGTCCTGTCAGGGCTTCTATCTTCCGTGCGGCCGGGAGACCGGGTCGTGCTGGCCGGAAAAGCGCCCGCCGGTGCGCCGGATACCCTGTTCGGCGAATGGATTCTGGCGCTGAAAGCGCGGGGCGCTCTCCCCTATCTGGACGCGGACGCCTCCCTGCTGGTCCACGGAGCCGCCGCGTGCCCGGAAATGATCAAGCCCAATGACGAGGAGCTGGGCCGGCTGACCGGCCGCTCCTTTGAAAATATAGAAGAGATCGCCAGCGCGGCCCGGGCTTTGGGCGAAGGCGGCGTTCACACCGTGGCCGTTTCCCTGGGGGCGGACGGGGCCCTGTTTTACCGGGACGGCATTTTGCTCCGCGGCGCCGGGCTCCACGTGCCCGTCGGCAGCACCGTCGGCGCGGGCGACGCCATGATGGCCGCCTTCTGCTACGGGGACGAGCGGGGCCTTTCCTTTGAGGAAACCTGCCGCCTGGCCCTGGCGGTCAGCGCGGCGGCTGTCATGCAGTCCGGCACCCAGCCGCCCCAGCGGGCGGAGATCGACGCCCTGATGCCGCAGGTGCGAATAGAAAAACTTTAATGACATTCATTGAGGGAGGAATAGAGGATGAAAACCCGGGCGGTCCGGCTTCATGGGGCGAACGACCTGCGGCTGGACGAGTTTGAGCTCCCGCCGATCCGCGAGGACGAAATCCTGGCGGAGGTCATTACCGACAGCATCTGCATGTCCACCTACAAATGCGCCATCCTGGGCACGGCTCACAAGCGCGTCCATCCGGACGTGGCGGACCATCCCGCCATCATGGGCCACGAGTTCGCCGGCCGTCTGGTGGAGGTCGGGGCAAAATACAAAGGCCAGTTTGAGCCCGGCATGAAGTTCACCCTCCAGCCTGCCCTCAACTACCGGGGCACCATGTGGAGTCCCGGCTATTCCTATGAGTTTTTCGGCGGGGACACCCTGTACACGGTGATTCCCCAGGAGGTCATGGAGCTGGGCAACCTCCTGGAATACCGGGGAGACGCCTATTACAAGGCCTCCCTGGCCGAGCCCATGAGCTGCAGCATCGGGGCGACCCACGCGGCCTTCCATACAAAGATGGGCAGCTACGTCCACGAAATGGGCATCCGGGAGGGCGGCCGCATGGCCCTTCTGGCCGGAGCGGGGCCGATGGGCCTGGGCATGGCGGCATATACCCTGAACTGTGACCGCCGGCCCGCCCAGCTGATCGTCACCGATATTGACGAAGCCCGGCTCCGGCGCGCCCGGGAGCTCTTTTCTCCCGAATACGCTCGTTCCCGCGGCGTCGACCTGCGCTTTGTCAATACGTCCCAGGGCGACCCCGTCGCCCTGCTGCGCGGCATCAGCGAGGGGCAGGGCTTCGACGACGTATTCGTCTACGCCCCCGTTTCCTCCCTGGTCCGCCAGGCCTCCGACATCCTGGGCCGGGACGGCTGCCTGAGCTTTTTCGCCGGGCCCACCGACAAGGATTTCAGCGCCGA
The DNA here is from genome assembly GCA_002391225.1 of Christensenella sp. UBA4379. Lineage (GTDB taxonomy): Bacteria > Bacillota > Clostridia > Christensenellales > Aristaeellaceae > UBA4246. The sequence continues at coordinate 67,865 of DGRV01000074.1, read as the reverse complement.
AATCAACTTCTACGACGTCCACTACAACGCCGCCCACGTCATCGGCACCACCGGCGGTAACACGGAGGATATGCTCGAATCCCTCCGGCTGACCGCCGAGGGCAGGCTGGACCCTTCCGTCATGGTCACCCACATCGGCGGCCTGGACGCCGCGGCAGACACCACCCTGCGCCTGCCCAAAATCCCCGGCGGCAAGAAGCTGATCTACACCCACCTCCATATGCCGCTGACCGCCATCGAAGACTTTGGGAAACTGGGAAAGGATAACCCCTGCTTCGCCGCCCTGGCCGAGATCTGCGCAGCCCATCAGGGGCTGTGGTGCGCGGAGGCGGAGGAATATCTGCTGCGGAATTGGATCACGGCTCACGCATAA
>DGRV01000074.1:53144-67402 GCA_002391225.1 Christensenella sp. UBA4379 | reverse complement strand
AATTCTTCCCCCGCCAATGCCACCCTCTTGGCAGATTTGCCTGTCAGGCCTGCGGCCTTCCCGGGCGGCAAATCTGAGAGGAATGAATTTTTGCTCCCGGATGGCAAGCTAACCTCCGCAAAAATTCTCCTCGAACCGGCGAAGCCGGTCCTGCGGATTTCCCTGAAGGGGGCACAGCCCCCTTCATAACCCCTTTGTTACCCAACAGCACTTCATCATGTGGTCTTTTTTTCACTCGTGCGTTTGCCCTGAGAATTGGATTTCATAACATTGTTTTTCCCCGCGGTTTCTGCTATACTAAATAAGAAATTGAACCGTTGAAACAAAGACCAGGCAGCGGAAGGAAGTTTTGCCGGGTGGATCGACAGAGAGCAAAAAACGTCAGAACATCGCTGACGATCGGGCTGTGCGTCATCATCGCCGTCGCGGTCGCCTGTTTTGCGCTGGCCATGTTTTTCTTTGACAACCCCCGCATCGCCCCCCACAGCCTGTATAACGCGGGGGTGGACGTGCTGGGGTCCCTCAGCTGCGCGGTGCTTTTCTTCGGCTGCATGAGGCAGGTGGAGGACGCGACCCTCCACTTTATCTCCCTGATCGTCCTGACCAGCCTGTCCTTTTTCAACAACGAATGGTTCTGGTATCTGCGTGGCCTGCCGCTGTACCGCTCCGTCAACCTGACGCTGAGCGTGCTGACGGAGCTGATGGACCTGGGGCTGACGTACTTTTTCTTCCGGTATGTGTGCACGAGCATGTCCCTGTCGGGCAGGCTCGTCCGCTGGACGGAGAAGGCCGCCAAAATCCTTCTGATCCCGGCGGCCCTGCTGGTCCTGGTCAACCTCTTTACCCCCGTCTGTTTCGGGGTGGATATGGAGGGGGTCTTCCATCAGGAGCCCCTGTTCAGGCTGTTGGACCTGTACATGGTCCTGATTACCGTGCCCACCGCCGTCCTGGTGCTGCGGTCGAACGCCGCCAGACGGGCCAAGATCGTGGCCCTTTCCTTTATCGTCATCCCCGTGCTGCACTACGCGCTGACGGAGGGGTCCTTCGGCTATTCGACCCAGTACGGCTCGGTGCTGATCTCCCTGCTGATGATGTACTGCGTGCTGTTCAACGAGCGCAGCAAAAAGCTGGCCGCCACCCAGACGGACCTGCACACCGCTACCCGGATCCAGGCCGCCATGCTGCCCCACCAGTTCCCTCCCTTCCCGGAGCGGAAGGAGTTCGGCCTCTACGCCGAGATGGACCCGGCCCGGGAAGTGGGCGGGGATTTTTACGACTTCTTCCTGATCGACCAGGACCACCTGGGCCTGGTCATCGCGGACGTCAGCGGGAAGGGCGTCCCGGCGGCCCTCTTCATGATGGTCTCAAAAGTCATTTTGGAGAGCTGCGCCATGCTCGGCAAATCCGCCGGGGAAGCCCTCATGAAGACCAACGAGGCCATCTGCTCCAACAACCAGGCGGAGATGTTCGTCACCGTCTGGCTGGGCATTCTGGAGATTTCCTCCGGCAAAATGACCTGCGCCAACGCTGGCCACGAATACCCGGCCCTCAAGCGGGCGGACGGGCCGTTTTCCCTGTTCAAGGACAGGCACGGCCTGGTGATCGGCGGGATGGACGGGGTCAAGTATCAGGAATACGAGCTCCAGCTGAACCCGGGCGATAAGCTTTTCGTCTATACCGACGGGGTGCCGGAGGCGACGAACGCGGAGAAAAAGCTCTTCGGCACCGACCGCATGATCGACGCCCTGAACCAGGACCCCGGGGCAGACCCGGAGCGCCTCCTTTGGAACGTCCGGAAAGCGGTGGACGGCTTCGTCAAAGAGGCCGAGCAGTTCGACGACCTGACGATGCTCTGCCTCCAGTACAACGGCCCCGCGCCGCAAAACCTGTAGCCTGACTGCCACATGGGAACCGGAAGAAGCGGAATCGCCTTTACCGCCTGTCAGGGAGGAATATCATTGTCTGAACCTCTGATCCTGACCCTGGACGCCGGAACGACAGGGGTCAAATGCGCCGTATTCAGGAAGGACGCCTCCTGCGTCTTCCGCCGGACGGAGAGCTACCCTACGCTCTATCCCCGTCCCGGCTGGGCGCAGCAGCGGCCCGGAGACATTTTGGACGCCACCGTCCGGTCCATCCGGGCGGCCCTGGAAACCGTTTCCCCCGCCGATCTTGCCGCCCTGGTGTTCACCGGGACGATGAACGGCTGCCTCCCCTTGGACAAGGACGGAAACCCTCTCTACGACAACATCATCCACTCCGACGCTCGGACGGAGACCGAGGTCCGGCGGATCGCTTCGCTGATCCCCCTGCAGGATTTTTACCGGATCACCGGCAACCGGATCGACGTACATTCAGGCCTGCCCAAATACCTGTGGCTGCGCAGCCACGAGCCGGACGTATACCACAGCGCCCGCTGGTTCGTCAACATCAAGGATTATCTCTACGGCTGCGCCACCGGGCAATTCGGCCGGACGGACTACAGCGACGCTTCCCTGTGCAGCTGCCTGGACCTCAGAAAGAAGGACTGGGCCTGGGGCATCCTGAACACCCTCGGCATCCCTTCAGAGAAAATGCCGGACCTCTTTCCCTCCTCCGATGTCAGCGGCAGGGTGACCGCCGCCTTTTCCAGGATGACCGATCTCCCGCAGGGGCTCCCCGTGGCTGTGGGCGGCGGGGACGGAGCCTGCGCCGCCCATGGGGCCAGGAAGCATGAAAACGGGGCGGCGTATATGAACATCGGCTCTTCCGCCTGGGTCAGCGCCATGAGCCCCTCCCCTGTCTTTGACCGGGAAGAAAGGCTTTTTTCCTATATTGATCTGGATCCGGAAGCGGTCAACGTCTGCGGCACCGTCCAGTGCGGAGCCGCCGCCTTCGACTGGGCGGCAGAGCATCTCCTCGGCGTCAGCGAAAAGAAGGAGTACGCCCTCCTGGAGCAGACGGCGCGGACGGTAGCCCCCGGCGCGGAAGGCGTTTTCTTCCTGCCCACGCTGATGGGAGAAAGGACCCCCTGGTGGACCTCCCAGGCTAGCGGCACGCTGATCGGCCTGACCCTGTATCACGAGCGGAAGCACATCGTCCGGGCCGTATACGAGGGCGTCATGCAGGCCCTGAGTTTCTGCGGGGCGATCCTGCAGGAAAACGGCCTGCCCTGCGCCTCCCTCATGCTGATCGGCGGCGGGGCGGACAGCGCCCTCTGGGGGCAGATGGCCGCCTCCATGATGAACACGGAGGTCCGCGTCCATCAGACGCCGCGGGAGGCCAGCTCCCTGGGCGCCGCCTTCGCCGCCGGGGTCGGGATCGGCCTGTATCGGGATTATGAGGAAGCAGCCTCCTATCTCCGCGCTCTGGCGGTCTTTGAGCCGGACCCTGAGGAGCACAGTGCCTATCAGGCGCAGGCGAAGGTGTACCGCCGGCTCTATCCGGCCATGAAGGAGGCCTATTGCCTCATCGATGATCATCAGCAATCCTGTGAATCATAGAAAGGAATCAAACGATCATGGAAAAACATCTCTCTCAAATGACGCTGAAGGAACTCATCCGGCCCGAGGGCATCCGCTGCTCCTGCGGGAAGGTGCACCGCTGCGGCCTCAAGTGGTTCAAAACCGGCAGCGGCATCATCCGGGAGCTGCCGGACGCTCTTCAGAGCATCGGGGCGCGCAAGCCCTTCGTCGTGATGGACGAAAACACGGAAAAGGCCGCCGGACATCAGGTGCGCCGGGTGCTCAAAGACGCCGGCGTCCCTTACGCGGAATTTGTGTTCCCCCACCGGGAGGGCAAGATGGAGCCGGACGAATACGCCGTGGGCGCGCTGACGATGGCCCTGGATCCTACCTGCGACGTGCTGCTGGCCGTCGGCAGCGGGGTGATCAACGACTGCTGCAAGGTCGTGGCCCACGCCTGCGGCAAGCCCAGCGCCGTGGTCTGCACCGCCCCGTCCATGGACGGCTACTGCTCCAACTCCGCCTCCATGATCGTCAACCACGTCAAGGTGAGCCTGTACAACGCCTGCCCTCAGGTCATTCTGGGCGATACCGACATCGTGAAGACCGCCCCGGACATCATGCTCCAGGCCGGCCTGGGCGACATGCTGGCCAAGTACGTCTCCGTCTGCGAATGGCGCTACGCCCACCTGATCCACGGCGACCCCTACTGCGAGGAGATCGCGGACATGGTGCGCACCTGTTTGAAAAAGATCGTGGAGCAGGCGGACGGCCTGATGAAGCGGGAGGACGCGGCCATCAACGCCGTATTGGAAGGCCTGGTGATCAGCGGCATTTCCATGGCCTTTGCCGAGATCAGCCGCCCCGCCTCCGGCCTGGAGCATTATTTCAGCCACGTCTGGGAGATGCTGGCCCTGCAGCGCGGCGAGCCCTCCGATCTGCACGGCATCCAGGTGGGCGTGGGTACCCTGCTGACCCTGTGGCTGTATGAGAACGTCCTGAACATCGACCGGGTGGACACCGAGCGGGCCCGGAAGGCCATGGCCGCCTTCTCCCCCGCCGAATGGGAAGCCCGCGTCCGCCGCGTGTTCGGCGCGACCGCCGAGCCGATCCTGGACATCGAAAAGCAGTCCGGCAAGAACCTGCCGGAAGGCCACGAAAAGCGGCTGCAAATCATCGAAGCACACTGGGACGAGATCAAAAAGATCATCCGGGACGAGCTTCCGTCCCGGGAATGGGTGTACAGCCTGATGAAGCGCTGCCAGATGCCGCTGACCCCGGCGGACCTCGGCATTTCCCGCCAGGATACGGTGGACGCCCTGGTGGTCAGCCGCGACATCCGCGACAAGTACCTGACCAGCAGCCTGCTGTGGGACCTGGGGCTGCTGGATGAGGCGGCGGAAAGGATTCCGTCCGCCTGATCCATCGTCCAAATACAAGAGCCTGATGAAACGTGAACTGCTTCATCAGGCCTTGTTTTTTTCTTCCAGTTCGGTTAATAATCGTTCCACCTCGTCAAAGGTTCCGGCGGTGGTGATCTTTGCGCGGATCTCCGCGGCCCCGTATACGCCCTTGATGTACCAGGCAAAGAACTTCCGCATTTCAAGGAGGGCGGTCCGCTCGTCGTGGCCGGCCCGCATGTAGGCCGCGTGCCGCCGGGCCGTCTGCAGGTGCTCGTGGAGGTCCGGCTGGACGGAGGCTTCCCCGTTCAGCGCCGCCCGGATCCGGGCAAACACCCACGGGTCTCCCAGGGCCGCCCGGCCGATGGCCAGGCCCCGGCAGCCCGTCACGTTCAGGGCGCGCAGGGCGCTCTCCCCGTCGCAGACATCCCCGTTGGCGACCACGGGGATCCGCACCGCGCGGCAGACAGCGGCGATCTTTTCGTAATCAGCTTTGCCCGAATACTGCTGCTTGGTCGTGCGGCCGTGGACGGTCAGAAAGGCCGCCCCCTCCTGTTCGGCGATCCTAGCGATGGAAACGGCGTTTTCGTGCTCCTCGTCCCAGCCCAGGCGCATCTTGACAGAGACCGGCAGGAGGGAGTTCTGTACGCAGGCCGAAATGATCCGGCCCGCCAGCCCTTCGTCCAGCATCAGGCGGCTCCCCGAGCCGGAGCCGGTCACCTTTTTGGCCGGGCAGCCCATGTTGATGTCGATCCCGGCGTACCTTCCCATCCGGGAGAGGACGTGGGCGGCCTCCCCCATCCATTGTGGATCACACCCAAAAAGCTGCACCAGGAGCGGCTTTTCAAACGGCGCTCTCCTGACCAGCAGCTGGTAGGTATTTTTTTGTTTTTTGGCCGTCAGGAAGCCCTGGGCGCTGATCATCTCCGTCGTGGCGGCGTCGCAGCCCTGCTCCTGGCACAGCAGGCGGAACGCCCAGTCCGTGATCCCCGCCATCGGCGCCAGGAACAGCGGGGGTTTTTCCCGGCGCCAGCTGATTTCTTTCATTATTGTCCTTTCCCGCAGCGATTTTGATATGTTTCCGCTCCCGCAGGGGGGCGTTTTCCCTGGCCGTCACTCGTTCAGATATTCGATCAGCGTCAGGTTTTTGATCTTCCAGCGGCCGTTTTCCAGGGCCAGCACCGCCTGATAGCGGCCGGACTGCCACTTGGGCGGCGCGCCGGTCAGCCCCAGGGCGTTCGCCCATTCGCGGCCGGCGGTGTTGAGCCTGCCGTCGATGGCGGGCACCCGCTCCTCGATGGTTGTGCGGACGGTGTCCTCCCACGGCCAGCACCAGATGGTCAGCAGGTTCACCCGGTGATCAAAGCCGGTAATATCGTAATACAGCTGATACGGGGAACTGCCGTCCCGGGCGATGCTCAGGGCGGGGTCGCTGCGCAGGCAGCCTTCCGAGAAATAGACGTCCAGCCCTTCCTCTTCCGTGCCCTGCATGACGACCTGGCACCGCCTGGCCAGCCCGTCTTTGAGGATGATATAGACATTGCTGGCGTTCATCGCCAGGAAGAACCCCATCATCAGGAGCCCCAGCGCCAGGCAGGCAGCCAGCAGTCTGGTCACGCCGTACCAGACCAGCCGAGTCAGATACTTCACCCTTGACCTCCCATCCGCATTTCAGGATCTGCCCCCTGATTATAGCAGGAACCGCCGGGAAGCACAAGTCAACCTTCGTTTTTATCCGACCAGGATCCGTGTAACAATTGCCGGCCCTGCTGGACGGGCAGAGGGTTTTTCTGTATAATGAGGATGCCGGCGGAAGGGCCGGCTGCTCAAAAAGCCTCTGTATTCACTTTGGAGGAAGCGGCATTGAAAAAAAGAAGCGTTCTGGTGATCGGCGGCGGGGCGGGCGGCCTGTGCGCCGGCGTCGCGGCGGCGGAGGCGGGCGCGGCGGTCACCATTCTGGAAAAGAGAGTAAAGCCCGGCAAAAAGCTGCTGGCCACCGGGAACGGGCGGTGCAACCTGGCCAACCTCGGCCCCGCCCGCTACTTTGGGGACAGCGGCTTTGCAGGGCAGGTCCTGGATCATTTCCCCGTAGAGCGGCTGCTCAGCACGCTGGAAGGCTGGGGCCTGCCCCTGGCCCGGGAGGAGGAACGGGTGTACCCCGCCGTCCGCCAGGCCAGCGCCGTGCTGTCCCTGCTGTTGGAGCGGCTGAATGCCCTTTCCGTCCGGACCGTGACGGAGGCGGAGGTCCGCTCCCTGGAGGGAGGGAAAAACGGCTTCACCGCCCGGACGGCGGACGGACAGACGTTTTCTGCCGACGCCTGCGTACTGGCCACCGGGGGCCTGGCCGGGGGCGCTCTGGGCTGTACGGAGCAGGATTATCAGCTGGCCGAAGGGCTCGGCCACCGGGTGACGCCCCTGTTCGGCGCCCTTTCCCCCATCGAAACCCAGCCCGCCCCGCCTAAAAGTTTGAGCGGGCTTCGGCTGCGGGCCTACGTCCGCCTCTGGGCCGGGAAAAAATGCCTGCAGGCCGAGAGCGGGGAGGTGCTTTTGACGGATTACGGGGTGAGCGGCATCTGCGTCATGCAGCTGGCCCGTGCCGCCCGGGAAGCCCTGGACCAGGGACGAGCTCCCCAGCTGACGGTGGACCTGAGTCCCCTGCTGCTGCCGGACCCCCTACCCTTTGGCCCGATTTCTCCGGACACGGCCGACCGGCGGCAGGACATCCTGGCCCTGCTGCGGCACAGAATCCGGTCGCTTCCAGGGCAGGATCCCCTGTGCGGGCTGCTGCCGGACGCCCTGGCCCACAGGCTCCGGGACCGGGGGCCGGAGGAAATTGCCCGCCTGCTGAGCGCCTGGCCCCTCCCCGTCAAGCGGGTGCGGGAGGCCGCATACGCCCAGGTCACCGCCGGCGGCGTGGAACCGGGCGGGGTGGACCCGCTCACCATGGGCTCCCGCCTCTGCCCCGGCCTGTACCTGGCCGGGGAGCTGCTCAACGTGGACGGGGCCTGCGGGGGCTATAACCTGCAGTTCGCGATGATCAGCGGCATCCTCGCGGGAAGAAGCGCCGCGGCTCAAAGCAATCCGTCGACAAAACCGATCCGAACCGGGAGGACTTCATGAAGCAAAAGAAAAAACCTTCCCTGCGCCGCAGGATTCTCCGCCTGCTGGCGGCCCTGGTCCTGGTGTGGGCCGTGCTGTTTTCCGGCCTGTGGATCTGGGGCCTTGCGGAAGGCCGGGGCGGGGAGGCGGACGTGATGATCGTCCTTGGGTCCAACGTGCTGCCTAACGGGGAGCCCAACACCGTGCTGGAAGCCCGGCTCCGGGAGGCCCTGGCCCGCTATCAGGCGGCCCCCCTGCCCATCGTCTGCTGCGGGGCCCAGGGGCCGGACGAGCCCATGCCGGAGGGGGAGGCCATGAAGGCCTGGCTGGTCAAAAACGGGGTGCCGGAGGACGCGGTGACCGCGGAAACCGCTTCCTTCAACACCTATGAAAACATCGGCAACGCCCTGCCCCTTCTGCCCCAGGGGGCCAAGAGGGCCCTGATCGTCACCAGCGACTACCACGTGCCCCGGGCCATCCGCATCGCCCGGGCCAAGGGCCTGGAGGCCACCGGCCTGGCCAGCCCCATCTGGCTCCCCCTCAACCGCCTGCGCGGAAACACACGGGAGATACTGGCATGGGGGAAGTTTCTTTTGATGCTGTGGACGGGAAAAGTATAAGATAATGCGTAATTCGTAATGCGTAATGCGTAATTATGTCTTTGGCGCGGGGATGTTTGGGCATTAGGGATTAGGCATTAGGCATTAGACATACGCTGCCGTTGCAGCAAGTTCGCCTGACGATACATTACGCATTAGGCATTCGCTGTCGTTGCATCCCTTTCGTCTAACAATAAATTACACATTACGCATTAGGCGTTACGCATTTGTCATTAACCATGAAACATTGCTTTGGAGGTCTTCTATGTCCTTTATCACCCTAAAACCTGGCACTCTCCTCTCTCCCGTGCCTGCGGCGCTGATTGGGAGCGGGGCGGAAGAAGAGAGTGGGCTCGTGCAGAACCTGATGACGGCTGCCTGGACCGGGACCGTCTGTTCCGACCCGCCGATGATCTCCGTCTCCATCCGTCCCAGCCGCTATACCTACGAGCTGGTGGAAAAGAGCGGGGAGTTTACCGTCAACCTGACGGACCGGGGGCTGCTGAAGGCGGCGGATTACTGCGGCGTCCGCTCCGGGCGGGAGGAGGACAAGTTCGCCCGCTGCGGATTGACGAAGGTCCGGGCGGAGGGGCTGCGCCTGGCCCCGGCCGTCGCCGAAAGTCCGGTGTATCTAGCCTGCCGGGTCCAGAAACGCCTGGCCCTGGGCAGCCACGTCATGTACATCGGGGAGATCGTTTCGATGGGCATCCGGGAGGACCTGATGGACAAAAGCGGGGCCATCCGCCTGGAAAAGGCCGGGCTGATCGCCTACAGCCACGGGGTATACAACGCCCTGGGCGAGGCGCTGGGCTTTTTCGGCTTCTCCGTCGCCGCGCCGGAGGTGTTCAAGCGGCGGATGAAAAAGCTCCGGGAGAAATAAAAAACCAACGCAAAACGGGATTGCCGTTCTTGGCAATCCCGTTTTGATTTTCCTGTACTTCTATTATTCGGCGGTCTGGATGGAAGCGGCCATCAGCTTGTACAGGCTCGTGTAGGGCTCCTGGTCGGCCAGGCTGAAGCTGAACACCAGCACCTTGTCGCCGGCGCTGAAAGCAAAGCAGGTGGAAATGATGCCATCGCTGTTCACAGAGAACTGATAGCAATGAATGCCGTTCACGATCATCGGCCGGGTTACGCTGCCCTTGCTCTCCACCAGGTCCTTGAAGGAGGCGATGTCCGTGCCCAGGACCTGAGCGTTGACCACCGCTTTTTCTTCCTTTTCGGTCTTCAGCACCAGGATGGTGCCGGACTGCATGGTTTCTTCGGACAGCTCGGTATCCTTGAATTCAGCGGGGATGAACATTTTGAGACCCACGCCGTTGATGGTGGCGAACTGGCCTTCGACCTTGGCGGCTTCTTCTTCAAAAGCGCTCCACTGGACGGTGGTCGGTTCGGTTGCGGCGGCGAAGGCGGCAAAGGCGGTGAACATCAGGCAAAGGGTCATCATCACAGCAAACAGCTTTTTCATTTTCATTTCCTCCAAATTTTTTCGTTCCACCTGCTCTGCCGGGAACACTCTTTTTTGTTGCTGCAGGCTTTCCGGCGCTTGCTTCATCGCCGCCTGCAAAGATTGATACGTCCTGCTTTTGAGGATGGCAGTCATTTTCAAAAACTTTTTTTATGTTTCTCGGCGTTACTCCAGGAAGCAGGTCATCATGTAGCCGGTCAGGTCGGCCCAGAGCACCTTGCTCCACTCGTCGCCGGGAACCAGTACCGTCACCTCTTCTCCGCTGTACAGCTCCGCCAATACGTTGCCGGCCTGGATCCTCGGGGTGGAGCGGAAATTGACGAAGGTCCGCTTGTTGCCGACCTGTTTGATCGGCGTGCCCGGGACGCCGTAGACCGTCAGGTACCGGGTCATCATGTAGCCCGTTTCCCCGGAAGCCGTCCGCACCCTGCACCAGTTGAGGCCGGGGTTCAGAATCTCCACCCGGGCCCCGTCATTGCAGACGTTGATCACCCGGGACGAAGCGGAGGGCTGCTCCCGCAGGTTCAGCCCCGGAGCGCTGTTGACCAGGCCGTAGGCCGCCGTCGGCGTAGGGACCGGAGCGGGGGGCACGGAATGGCCCGGCGCGGAGGTTTCCCGCAGGTAGCTGCTGGCCATGAAGCCGTCCGTCCCCTCGTAGCGGACATACCAGAACTGGCTGCCCTTGAGCAGGACCTCCACCACCTGGCCCAGCGGCACCTTGGCCAGCACCTTTTCGTTCATGGAAGGGCCCTTCCGGAAGTTCACCGTCCGTCCGCTCGAAGCGGCGGCGTAGGCGTAGGAAACGCCTCCCCCGCCCGTGCGGCGGATGAATTCCTCCTTAAAGTAGCCCAGCATCCCGTCGATTTCGACCATGTACCAGCCGCTTTCCTGGCCCAAGATGCGGCAGGTCGCCCCGTTGTAGTAGATGCCCAGGACGTCGGCGTCGTAGCTCGGATATTCCCTGAGGTTCAGGAAGGCGCGGGCATTCTGGTTGGTGACGATCCCCACGTCCTCCCCGGCATAGCCCGGGCGGGTCAGATAGCCGTCCACCATGTAGCCGGTGCGGCCGGTGCGCAGGACGCGCACCTGATCCCAGTCCCCGAAGGACTGCTGAATCTCCACCCACTCCCCCTTGGTATAGCTGGCCAGGACCTTCGTGTCGTACCCGGGCCCCTGGCGCAGGTTCAAAGAGGAGGTATTGTCAATCACCGCGTACTCCGCCAGCGCGCCTGTGCAGATCCCGCACAGCGCCAGCGAAAGCACTAAGATGATCCATCTTTTTCTTCCCCTCATAGCGTTTCCTTCCTTCCATCCGCCCCGTTCGCGGCGGTTCACTTATATAACGAATGAACAGAAGGATTTGTTTCATCCGCCGGGCGCAAAGTCCTCGGATTGTGTCCAAACCGTGGCGGGCCGTTGACAGGGGGATCCTTCTATGGTAGCATGATCCTTGCGAGGGAGTAGCCGGCCGGCGAAACGCCGGGTTTGCGCACCGACACCCGATGGGACGCGCCCATCCGGTTCAAATGAAACGGCAAGACTTGCGGTTCCTGTCCAATGGACAGAAGGCGCAGGTCTTTTTCTTTTCCTGTAAATCGAAAGGAGTAGCCGCCATGCTCACCATCCGTCTGATCGCCAAACTGCTTCGGAGAATTCCTCTTTTTTCCGCCCTCCATCCCCGCCGCCTGATCCGGACCCTGCTGCGCCGCTACGTTCGCCGTATTCTGCATACGGAGCTGGTTCGGTTGGCCATTGACAACATTCTGGGTTCCCGTATTCTGTAATGAGGGATTAGGGAATAGGGATTAGGGATTAGGCATTAGGCATTAGGCATTAGGGCTGTGAGGGCCCGGAAAACTGTCCTGTGGGTTCTGAGCGCCAGGAAAACTGTCCAGTGGACAGTTTTCAGCGAAGAACGGGCTGGTAAGCCCTGGGTAGTTTTCACCGAACAGCGGGCCGGAAGGCCCTGGGATTAGGCATTAGGCACGAAGCAGAAATTACGCATTACGCATTAGGAATTACGCATTTTTCATTGCGCTTTCGTTACACTGTCTCCCCCAGCATCTCCCTCGTCACCCTTCCTTCCTGCAGGGCGTTTTGGACCAGCTCGTCGCACAGGCCCGCCATGGACGTGTTCATGTAAGGGACGACGTAGAAAACCGCGAGGAGGCCGAAGGTAAAGCCAGACAGCAGGATCCACCCCAGGAAGGACAGGCTCATGACGAAGATTTCCATCTTGTAGCCGCTGGTGATCCGGTCGGACAGCTCGCTGGCCTCCATCGCTCCGACGTTCGGGTAGCGGGCCAGCAGATAGGGTGTCAGGGAGTAGGCGTAGGCCTTGACGATGCCCGGCACCACCAGCAGCATGGTCCACAGGAAGACCTTGAGCTCCATCCAAAGGATTCCGCCCAGCTTCGTGCCCATGCGGTTCATCGCGCCCTGGAAGAGCCGCTCCATCGGCGGCTGTTCCCCGCGCCAGCAGTCCAGGAAGAACCCGGCCATCATGACGCTCAGAAGCGGAGAGACCAGCAGACCCGCCAGCCCTAAAACCGGGATGGCCAAGACCGCCGTCATGATCAGGGGAACGATCACGCACACGCCGATCATCGGCCAGCGGTTTTCAGAAAAACGCAGGCGAGCGATGGACTTGATCTCGGCCCGGTCCATGATGCCCCGGCGGAATACATCAGACATGGGGCAGCCTCCTTCCAGTCAGAAAATCAGCTTTCTAAGCTCCGCATAGGTGGAAACGTAGGGTGCGGGCAGCCCCTTGGGGCAGAGCCCGTCCGGGTCCATCGCAATGGAGGCGATGCCGGCGTTGACGCCGGCCATGACGTCCAGCTCCCGGTCGCCGATCATCACGCACTCCGCCCGGTCCAGCTGGTGGCGGGCAATCAGGGCGTTCAGGGCGTCCGGCGCGGGCTTTAAGGGAAAGCCGTCCTCCCCGGTGATATGGTCCCGGAACAGGTCCGTCAGGCCGTAGTGGGCCAGGGCGTTCATGCTGCTGACCACGCCCCGGTGGGTGTACAGGTAATGGACACAGCCCTGCCCGGCAGCCTCCCGGAGGAAGTCCTCCATGCCCTCGTAGGGGCGCATGGTGTCGTAGCCCTCCTCCTCGCTGTGCCGGCGGTACCCGGCCCAGAGCTCTTCGTCGGTCAGGCCGTACTTCGCGCTCACCCAGGCGTTGGTGTATTCCAGCGTTTTTTTGATGGACTTGAGCAGTATTTCTTCCTCTTCAACAATCCCCGCATCCGCCAGCGCTTTTTTATAAGCCCGGCAGATGCGGGGATAGGTGTCAAAGAGCGTACCGTCAAAATCCCAGATCAGATGACGGTATTTCATACATTACTTTTTGTAGGCCAGGATATCGCCGGCGCAGTGCGGGCAGCGGGTCGCGCCTTCCTTGATCTCCTCCAGGCAGTAGGGGCAGGTGGGAGCGGGCTTGGCGGGGGCTTCCGCGGCGGGCTTCTTGGTCAGATCCTTGGCCTTGTTCATGGCCTTGATGATCAGGAAGAGGACCAGCGCCGTCAGGATGAACTCGACGACCACCGCGCAGAAGCTCAGCAGGGAGCCGGCAAAACCGGTGCCGCCGTTTTCCATCTTGGGCAGGGCTTCCAGGATGGGGTTGAGGAAGATTTCGATCACAGCGGTGACAACCTTGCCGAAGGCGCCGCCGATGATCACGCCGACGGCCATGTCGATGACATTGCCGCGCATCGCAAAGTCTTTGAATTCTTTCAGAAGCTTCTTCATACAGTATAACCTCCTTATAATTTGGAACTGGAGCAATTATACCACCAAACAGGAAAATTGGCAACCGGGCAGTTCTGATTCATTGAAGAATATTTTGATGTTTTTCAGGTGTTTCCGCCGGCGGGAGCGTCCGTTTCTCCCTCCGGGGAAAAGGCTTCCACCCGGCTTTCCCCGTAATGATCGGCGGTCACGGTGAAGGAGACCATCAGCGGATGGGCTTCCCCGGTGTGGTTGACCACCAGCCACATGAACTCGCCGTTCACCTGGGTCAGGCGGCCCTGCTCGTCCAGCTCGCAGTCAAAATCGCCGTTGCTCCACCGAAGCTCAGACATCGCCCGGAGGATCTGGCGGGTGTAGGTTTCAAAGGCGTGGCCGGTCAGGCGGACGGAATCGAAGGCGGCTAGCTTCCCGCCCCGGTAGACCGCCCCGCAGCCCACAAAGCGCGGGAACTGCTCGCGGAACCTTTCGGCGTACCAGGCGTCCATGGCCGGGCGCT
>DGRV01000074.1:37555-53026 GCA_002391225.1 Christensenella sp. UBA4379 | reverse complement strand
GCCTCCTGCTCGTCCTCGTAGAGGATGTACTGGCCGCCCGTCTGCCGGAGATAATCGTCATAGGTCGGATAATACTCCGTCCGCCCGTCCTGGAGGATGCGCACCATGCCGGTGGTCCAGAGGGAGGATTTTTCCGAGGCGTCCATGGCCAGGCTCTGCAGCACCATCTGGTCGTCCTTGGGGCCGTCCTGGGGCTTTTCGCCGTACAGGGCCTCGTATTCGCGGTTGTAGGCCTCGTCCCAGTCCCAGTATTCGACGGACAGGTCGGTATAATCATAGGGCGTGTACACCGTGTTGACGCCGACCGCCTCTGGGATGTCCGTAAAGTCCAGGTAGCGCTCCGCCCCCTCGCGGACCAGGCTCAGCGTCAGCGAGTCCAATAGGCCGATGGAAGCGTCCTGCTGGAAGCGCAGGGAGACCGTCTCCCCCGTTTCCGTACGGACGGTCTGGACGCTGCGGGACATCAGCGAATCCATCACGCCCGCCAGCTGCAGGGCCGTGTTCAGATAGCTTTCCTGGCTGGGGGTCAGCCGCAGGATGGTATCGGCGTTCGTAAAACCCTCGCGGACTTCGACCCTGGAAGGGTCCCTCAGGTCCGGGACCACGTGAAGGACGCCGTCCATGCAATGCACCGTATAGCCGCTCTCATAGACCGTATCGTCCGTCCTGAGGCTCCGGAGCCTCAGGTCCAGCAGGGAATTTTTGCCGTCCTGCACATAGGAAAGGTTCACGTTCTTGAACCGCTGCCGGTTGTAGGTCAGGTCGGCGCGGACATGCAGCATGACGTTGGAGGTGGCGGTCATCAGATCGGCGGCCGCCTGCAGAACGGAAACCCAGCTGCCCTCCCCCGCCGCCGGCAGAGCGCAGGCGCACAGAAGGACGGCCGTCAGGAGCAAAGCAAGAAAACGTTTCATTTCAGAGAATCCTCCGGGGCATGGGATGGGCGTCCGGTATTTTTCCTGTATCCAGGGCTTCACGCGGTTGACAAGGAAGGGATGGGCAAGTAAGATAGTCAAAAACATCCGGGAGGGAAAAACATGGCGATCAGAACGGCGCAGGAGCGGGACATTCCCCGGCTGCTTTCCCTGCTCACTCAGGTGGACATGGTCCATCACCGCGGCAGGCCCGACCTGTTCAAAGGCCCGGCCACCAAATATACGGACCAGCAGCTACAGGAGCTTTTAAAGGACGAGACCCGCCCCATCTTCGTCTGGACGGACGAAAACGATACGGTGATGGGCTACGCCTTCTGCATCTTCCAGCGGCACATCAAAGACAACGTGATGACGGACATCCTAACCCTCTACATCGACGACCTGTGCGTGGACGAAAGCGCCCGGGGCAGCCATATCGGCACTCAGCTCTACGATCACGTGCTTTCCTTCGCCCGGAAAAAGGGCTGCTACAACGTCACCCTCAACGTCTGGGCCTTTAATGAAAGCGCACTAAAGTTCTACCAGAAACGCGGACTGAAAGCGCAGAAAATCGGAATGGAAACCATTCTTTAGGTAGGAGGTAGGAAGTAGGAGGGAGGAGGTAAATAGTCGATGAGATGTCCCGTTCACAGTAGCTATATACCTCCTACCTTCTCCCTCCTACCTCCTACCTATTTTCCAGCCACTCGCTAATCATGTCCGCGGCCTGTTCCAGACCGCTTTGGTCTTCTTCGTCAAAGCGGGAGACGGTGGGGCTGTCAATGTCCAGGACGCCGAAAAAGCGTCCGTTTTTTTCAAGGGGCACCACGATTTCGGAGCGGGAATTCAGGTCGCAGGCGATATGGTTTTCGCAGGCGTGCACGTCCTGCACAACCTGGGTGGTTTTCTGCAGGGCCGCCGTTCCGCAGACGCCGCTGCCCACGGGGATTTGGCTCACGGCGGGCTTGCCCTGAAAGGGGCCCAGGACCAGGACGCCGTCCTTCATCAGGTAAAAGCCCGCCCAGTTGAGCCGGGGCAAAAGCAGGTACAATACCGAAGCGGCGTTGGCCAGGCCCGCCGTCTGGTCCTGCGTATCCTCCAGCACCTTTTTAAGCTGCTCTGAGAGGTAGGAATAGGTTTCCCGCTTGGTATCAAACGAACGAAAAGGTATCTCCATCGCCCGGCACCTCAGTCGTCAAAATGGATGTGGCAGTAGCCGCCGGGATTTTTCTCCAGATATTTCTGGTGGTATTCCTCCGCCGGGAAAAACTGAGTGAGCTTTTCCGCCTCCACCACGATGGGTTGGTCATACTGCGCGCCCAGGTCCTTTAAAAAGTCCCGGGCGATTTGGCCGTCTGCCTCTTCTTCATAATAGATGCCCGTCCGGTACTGATGGCCGACATCCCCGCCCTGACGGTCCTTCGTCGTCGGGTCGATCACCCGGCCGTAGGCGGAAAGAAGGTCCCGAAGGGGCAGAACAGCGTCGTCATACACCACCCGAACCGTTTCAGCGTGTCCGGTGTTTTCGTGTTTGACCTGCTCGTAGGTGGGTGCTTCCGTATGGCCGTTGGCGTAGCCGACCTGGGTTTCCACCACGCCGGGCAGGCGGTCAAAGTATTTCTGGCAGCCCCAGAAGCACCCGCCGGCCAGATAAATCGTCTTTTTCATTCCCGCACGCATCCTTCCGTCACAATCTGTTCCTATCATACCACACAATCCCGCAAAAGAAAAGCAAAAACGAAGGCGATCAGGTCGTTTTCGGGCATCTTTACAGACCCGGCGCTTTTTGGTAAAATAGAAGCAATGAATGGATCGGGCGGAGGAAGCGCTTTTTCTCCCGCCCCATGAGGAGGCAAAAACAGGGATGAAGCAGGCCTTTTCCGTCGTTTCTTCCGAGGTGCTGCTCCGGGCCAGGGCCGAGTGTCTGCTGGCCCCGCTGGGCGTTCTGTTTGAACTGGACACCGTGGCCGACTGCATGGCCGACCCCGTGATCCGTCCCTTTTTCGGCAGGTGCCTGCAAAAGGAGCTGATGCCCCGGATGGAAAAAGAGGGCCGCGACGAAGCGGTCATCGCCGCCTGCCGGTATCTGGCCTTTAAGCCCTCCTCCCTGCGGGTCAACGACCTGATGGACGGGGCGCTGGAGAGCTTCCGGCTGTACCTGCTGCCGCTGATCGGGGAAGATACGCCCTGCCTGACCCTGAGCCTCTGCGCCCTGATCATGCTGCTGGCCGGCGTCCGCCGGAGCGAAAACGGCTATACCCTGGTCGGGTCCGACGGAAGCTCCATCGAACTGACCATGGACCAGGAAGCCCTTTCCTCCTTTTCCCGCCTGTCCTGCGACATGGACGCCGAATCCCTCGCTTACGCCGCCCTGGCGGACGAGCGCATCTGGGGAAGGGACCTTCGGGAGGACGAGGGCCTGGAAGACCGCTGCGCCAGGTGCCTTGAGGATATCCAGCTCCTTGGCCTTTCCGAAACGCTGAAAAGGACGGCCGCCCTATGAACGTAGTGCTCTACGCCCCGGAAATCCCTCAGAACACCGGCAACATCGCCCGCACCTGCGCCGCCACCGGGAGCAGCCTGTATCTGATTGAGCCGCTGGGCTTTTCGATGAACGACAAGTATTACAAGCGGGCGGGGCTCGACTATTTTTCGATGGTCAGCATCCGGGTCCTGCCGACCTTTGAGGCCCTGGTCCGGGAGTTCCCGGAGGCCAGGTATCATTTCGCCTCCACCAAGGCCCCCCGGAGCTACACCGAAGCGTCCTACGGGCCGGACGATTTTCTGGTGTTCGGCTGTGAAACCCGGGGCCTGCCCGAATCCCTGCTGGAAAGGGTCTATGACCGGTGCATCCGCATCCCCATGCGGCCGGACGCCCGGTCGCTCAACCTGAGCAATTCGGTGGCGGTGGTGCTATACGAGGCCCTGCGCCAGCTGGACTTTCCCGGCCTCTCCGCGCAGGGGCATCTGACCGGGCGGGACGACCCGGTCCAGCCCTGGATGGACTATCTTGGAGGAAAACATGCAGAAACCCTATGACCCCTATCAGGAGGAAGAAGCCCTGGAGCGTCTGGACCGAAGGGAGCGCTGGCGGATGCTGTCTCAGATCGGCCAGCTGGCCGCCCTGGTGATCGGGATCCTGCTGCTGTTCGCCCTGCTGGCCCTTTTGTTCAGCATGATCACCTTTGCCAGGCAGAACTTCTCCTCCCTGCTTGCCTCTTTGTTTGGCGTAATCAGGTAAACCGATATGGAAATCAGCTGGGATGAACTGAACAGACAGATTGCCGGCTGCCAGAATTGCGCGCTGTGCCGGCAGATCCATCATAAGGTGCCCGGGCAGGGGAACCCCCAGGCTCGCCTCATGCTGATCGGGGAAGGCCCCGGCCGGGACGAGGACGAACAGGGCCTGGCCTTCGTGGGCCGGGCCGGCCAGCTGCTGACCCGGATGCTGGCCGCCATCGGCCTAAGCCGGGAGGAGGTCTACATCTGCAACGTGGTCAAGTGCCGCCCGCCGGACAACCGCACCCCGCTGCCGGAGGAGGCCGCCGCCTGCCTGCCGTTTCTGCGGATGCAGTTCGCCCTGGTCCGCCCGAAGGTGATCCTGCTGCTGGGCGCGACCGCCGGCCGCTACACCCTGGGCGAGGATTTTCGCGTCACCCGGGACCGGGGGCACTTCGTCCAGAAGGGCGGTGTCTGGTTCATGCCCACCTACCACCCCGCCGCCCTGCTGCGGGACGAGGCCAAAAAGCGGGACGCCTGGGAGGATTTAAAGGCCGTCCGGGAAAAGCTGAAGGAAACCGAATAGGCCATCTGTCTGTTTTCTGTCATCATTCCGCCACAATCATCTGGTAATCTTTTTTCCGGATCGGGGGTGTTCGTCTGAACGAAGTACAAGAACTGTACGAAACGATGGCGCGGGAAAGCGCCCTGCGCTTCCCCGGCAGGAAGACCGTGTACGGCGTCGGGCCGGACCATCCGTCCGTGATGCTGGTGGGCGAAGCGCCGGGAGCCAAGGAAGTGGAAGAAGGCCGTCCCTTCGCTGGGGCCGCCGGAAAGAACCTGGACGAGTTCCTGAATGCCACCGGCCTGCAAAGAGACGAGCTCTACATTTCCAACGTGGTCAAGATCCGGCCCTGCGAAACGGGCCCCACGGGGCGGCTGCGCAACCGTCCGCCCAACCGGGAGGAAATCACCTTTTTCCTGCCTTATCTGGAAAAGGAGATCCTTCTCCTTTCCCCAAAGCTCCTGGTGACCCTGGGCAACACGCCTTTACAGGCCCTGTCCCAGCCGGCCAACACCGTCGGCGCGTGCCACGGACAGCAGCTAAAAAGCCGCCTGGGCCTCCCGCTGTTTTCCCTCTACCACCCGGCCTCCATCATCTACAACCGTTCCCTCGCGCCCGTCTACCAGGCCGATATGGAACAATTGGCCCGATTCATTCATGAGATGTAACCTTAGACGGGCCAGAGTGGAGAGTGAAGAGTGAAGAGTGGAGATCAGATATGGTTTCTGAATATTCACAGAGTATATCTTATCTTCACTCTCCACTCTAAACACCTCCTACCTCCTACTTCCTACCTCCTACCTCCAGTTTTGCCTTATTATTCCAATCAACTTCCAAGGGGGGATTTTATGGATTTCTTTGCAAGCAACGTGACCATGATTCTCCTGGCCGTCGTCGGCATCGGGCTGATCGTGCTGGAAATGTTCCTGCCCGGCATCGGCCTGCCGGGGATCTCCGGGCTGATCATGCTGTTGGCGGCCATCGGCCTGGTCTGGCGGGCCTACGGGGCGGTCTGGGGCATCGTCGCCTGTCTGGCGGTCATCGCCCTGGTGACGGCGGCCATCGTGATTTCCCTGAAATCGGCCAAGAACGGCCGTCTGTCCCGGTCCGCGCTGTTCCTCAAGCAGACGCCGGACAGCGCCCAGCAGGAGGAGAAGAAAAAAGCGTCCCTGGTGGGCCGGGAGGGCGTCACCCAGACGCCGCTTCGCCCAAGCGGCATCATCCTATTGGACGGCGAGCGCAAGAGCGTCGTCACCGAGGGCGAATTCCTAGACGCCGGAAAGCCCGTGCGCATCATCCACGTCAATGGCTCGCGCATCGTCGTGGAGCCCGTCTCCAAATAACCTGATCACCTGATTGTCAAAGGAGGTACTTCCATGTCTGTGATGGCTATCGCGCTTCCCTTTTTAATCATCGTCCTGCTGCTCATCTTCCTGACCATCGTGCCCGTCGGCCTGTGGATCCGGGCCCGCGCCAGCGGCGTGCCGGTCAAAATCGGCTCCCTGGTGGGCATGCGGCTGCGCCATATCTCTCCCCCGAAAATCGTGGACAGCTTCATCCGCGCCCGGAAGGCCGGACTGGACCTGACCACGGACGAGCTGGAAAACCACTACCTGGCCGGCGGCAACGTTGAGCGCGTCGTCAGCGCCCTGATTTCCGCCCATCAGGCCGGGATCGAGCTGCCCTTCAAGACCTCCTGCGCCATCGACCTAGCCGGCCGCAACGTCCTGGAGGCCGTGCAGATGAGCGTCGTGCCCAAGGTCATCGAGACCCCGCCCGTCGCCGCCATCGCCAAGGACGGCATTGAGCTCCGCGCTAAGGCCCGCGTCACCGTGCGCACCAACATCGAGCGCCTGGTCGGCGGCGCCGGCGAAGAAACCATCATCGCCCGTATCGGCGAGGGCATCGTCACCACCATCGGCTCCTCCCAGAGCCACGAGGCCGTGCTGGAGAACCCGGACCTGATCAGCCAGACCGTGCTGGGCAAGGGCCTGGACGCCGGCACCGCCTATGAAATCCTGTCCATCGACATCGCGGACGTGGACGTGGGCCGCAACGTCGGCGCTCAGCTGCAGATGGACCAGGCGGAGGCCGACCGCCGCATCGCCCAGGCCAAGGCCGAGGAGCGCCGCGCGATGGCCGTCGCCCACGAGCAGGAAATGAAGGCCTCCGTCCAGGAGATGCGCGCCAAGGTGGTCGAGGCCGAGGCCCAGGTGCCTCTGGCCATGGCCGAAGCCCTCAAGAGCGGCAAGCTCGGCGTGATGGATTACTACCAGATGCAGAACACCATCGCCGACACCGAGATGCGCAACGGCATCGCCCAGGCCGCCGTGCCCGCGACGAACGCGCAGGAGCCCAGGAAAAAGGGCTGAGCCGCTTCCCTGACCTCAGCAGAAAGGAGGGGGAATCACTTTGGATCGCTTTGCTCCCCTGTTCGTCCTGTTCCTGATCTATCTGTTCTTCGGCATGGCTGGCAGCAGCAAAAATAAAAAGAACAAACAAAAACAGCGCCCGGCAGCCCAGGCGCCCAGAAAGCCGGCCCCCAGGCCGCAGCCCGCGCGCCAGCCCTCGGCGGAAAAAAAGAAGGCGGCCGTCAAGGCCCCTGAACCGCAGCCCGCTGCCCCCGCCCCCCACCGCGGGGCGGACGGCACCCTGCACCCCACCGAGCGTCATCTCCACGCGTCGGCCGCCCCGTCCCTGTTGACCATGGAGGGGAACCTCGCCGAGGGGACCGACCCCTGCCACGAATACATGCTGGACGACCCGGTCCTGCCCGAATGCGAGGACCTGGCCCCAAGCGAGCCGGACGAAACGCCCGCTCTCCCCCTGTCCTTCACCCGGGACAGCATGGTGAACGCCGTCGTCATGAGCGAAATCCTGAACAGGAAATCCAGAAGACCCGGCATCCGATAACGAATATTCCTTTTCATGAACCTGCCGCGGAGCGATTCGCGGCAGGTTTCTTTATAAGGCTTTTCAGCCGCTTGACACGGAGAGCGAAAAAGCCTATAATAAACTTAGCTAAGTTAGCTTAGTTAAAAGGAGGAGGATGATTGTGACCACGGTCAGCATGTTTGAGGCAAAGACCAATCTTTCCAAATACGTTTCCAGGGTCGCGGACAGGCAGGAGCCTTATGTGGTAATCCTGCGGAACGGAAAGCCGGTGGCGAAAATCGTCCCCTTTGAGGACGACGGGGGCAGGCGCATCGGTCTGGCGAAGGGGAAGCTCCCCATGCTCTCCTCCATCGAGGATTTCAACAGCATTGACCTGGGCGACGAACTGGTGAACGGAGGGGCCCTGTGATGAACATCCTGCTGGACACCCATGCCGTCCTCTGGTCCCTGACCAACGACCCGCGTCTCACCCCGCAGGCCCGGGAGATGATTCTGTCTCCCGACAACGTGGTCTGTTTCAGCGTCGTCTCCCTGTGGGAGATCGCCATCAAAAATCAGAAAAGCCCGGAAAAATGCCCGTATCACGAAAAGGAGATTCTGGATTACTGCCTGGCCTCCAGGTATGAGCCGCTGAACCTCCTGCCCCGGGACGTACTGGCGCTCCGGAACCTCCAGGTCAGGCAAGGGCGGGTACTGAGCAACCTGGACCTCTTTGACCGTCTGCTCATCGCCCAGGCCAAAACGGAAAACTGCGTGATTCTGACCCATGACAGCAATTTTTCCAACTATCAGGAGAACTGCATCACGATTTTTTAAATCAGATATAAGGAGGATGACCTATGCCGGACAGACTGGAGCTGAGAAAATCGTTTCTCGACACGCTGGAAAGAAGCCGGGAAGAGCCGGAGTTAAAGAAGAGAAGCGAGGCCGCCATGGCGGGCACCCTGCTGTATCTGGCCGATTACCGGGCCGTTGCTCCGCGCCTGAAAGCGGATAAGCCGGACATTGAGGTACTGGACGACACCACCTTCCACTGCGCCCAGGCGTACACGAAGGAGCCGGGCGGCAAAAGGGTGGCGGTGCTGAACTTCGCCAACGCCTATTCCCCCGGCGGCGGCGTGGCCAACGGGGCGATGGCCCAGGAGGAATGTCTGTGCAGGAGCAGCAACCTGTACCGGGCGCTGACGATCCCCTACCTGCTCAAAAACTACTATAAATGGAACGAAAAAAACACCGGCAGCATGGGGACGGACGCCGTCATTTATACGCCCGGCGTCACCGTGTTCAAGACGGACGATCCGGTTCCGATGGACCTGGAGCCCTGGTTTCAGGTGGACGTGCTGACCTGCGCCGCTCCCTATATCGACCTGGATAAAAAGAAGCCCGTGACGGAGGACAAGCTCCGGGCCGTGCTGAGCGGGCGGATCCGCAACATTCTGGAGGTGGCCGCAGCCCAGGATGCGGACATCCTTGTGCTCGGCGCGTTCGGGTGCGGGGTGTTTCACAACCCGCCTGCCCTGGTCGCGGACATCTTCCGGGACTGGCTCGTCGGCCACGGCTATGGGCGGTATTTTGAGCAGGTGCTCTTCGCCATCCCGAACCGGCCGGGAAACTCAAATTTTGAAGTCTTCAAAAACGCATTCAACCAAACCTGACTGCCCAGGCCGCAAGCATCCTTCCTCTGTTCCGCCCAACCCGCGGAACAGTTATTTTTTTATCCCCGGCAGGAATTCCAGGCCTGTGAATCGAATAGATATATTTTATAGAAAACTGCTGATTATTGGAGGAACATCATGGCCCGGACCGGGGAGGATGAAAAGGAATATCTGCCCAAGCGCCAGCGGCCGGAAACCGAGTGCAGGCTGATCGTTCTGCTGCTGCTTTCCGAGCTGCCGGAGGCGACGGACACCTTTTTGCTGCGCTGCTGCAGCGACGGGGAGCTGCTTTCCTATTTTGAGCTGATGCCAGCCCTCTCTTCCCTGACGCGGGAAGGGCAGACTGCCCGAAGGATGGACGGGACCAGCTGGCGCTACAGCCTGACCCAGGCCGGCCGGGAGACCCTCTCCCTCTTTCTTTCCCGCATCCCGGAGAGCGACCGGCAAACGGTCCGCTCCCTTTTGCCCCGGTGGCAGGAGGCCCTGCACCGAAAGCGGGAGTTTACCGCCACGATGGAGCAGAACCAGAGCGGCGAATACGACGTCCGCCTTTCGGTGATCGACAAGGGAACGTCCATCCTCTCCCTCTCCATGCCCGTGCCCTCCAGCGAGCTGGCCGCGCGGATGACGCAGCGGTGGGAGACGGAAGGGGCGAAGGTCTACCAGGAACTCATTCAGTTGATGACAGGACAGGAAGAAACATGAGCGCATACGGAATTCTTTTGTGCGGCGGCAGCGGCACCCGGATGGGCGTTCAGGGGAACAAGACCCTGCTGCCCCTGGGCGGCGTCCCCGCCTGCGTCCATGCCGCCAGGACGCTTTTGTCCGCCCTGGATGGGCTGGTGGCCGTGGTCCGGTGTGAGGAGACGGAAATTTTTTCCGAGGTCTTCCGCCGCTATGACATCCCCTGCCGGATTACCCCGGGGGGAGACAGCCGGCAGGCCTCCGTCCGCTGCGGATTGTCGATACTTCCGGAGGACGCCGAATATGTGCTGATTCACGACGGAGCCCGGCCGCTGGTGGACGAAGCTACCGTCCGCCGGGTGCTGGAAGGGGCCATGGCCCACGGGGCCGCGGCGGCCGCCGTGCCGCTCAGCGACACCCTCAAGCGGGCCGACCCGGACGGGCTGGTGCTGGAAACCATTCCCCGCGAGCACCTGTACCGGATGCAGACGCCTCAGGGCTTCCGCCTGTCCCTGATCCGCCGGGCGCACGAAGCCGCGACGGAGACGCTGACCGACGACGCCGCCCTGGTGGAGGCCATCGGGGAAGAGGTGTACCTGGTCCCGGGCTGCGCGGACAACATCAAACTGACCACCCCGGAGGACGTCCGTATGGCTGAACGTTTTTTCCCGCCCGCTTTCCGCGTAGGCAGCGGCTATGACGCCCACCGACTGGTGGAAGGAAGGAAGCTCATTCTCTGCGGCGTCGAGATCCCCTATGAAAAGGGCCTGCTCGGCCATTCGGACGCGGACGTGGCCCTCCACGCCCTGACGGACGCCCTCCTGGGCGCGGCCGCCCTTGGCGACATCGGGAAACATTTTCCGGACAGCGACCCTAACTACAAGGGCATTTCCTCCCTGCTGCTGCTCGAAAAGGCAGTCGACCTGCTCAATGAAGCGGGCTTCCGCCCCATCAACGCGGACGTGACCATTGTCGCCCAGGCCCCGAAGCTGGCCCCTTACATCGAACAGATGCGGGAAAACGTGGCAAAGGCCCTGCGCCTGCCCGTCTCCCAAATCTCCGTCAAGGCCACCACCACCGAACACATGGGCTACGAAGGCCGCGGCGAAGGCATCTCCGCCAACGCCACAGCGTTGATCGGAGAGTGAAGAGTGGAGAGTGGAGAGTAAAGATGAACATTTGTCTTCCATATGATCTCAGACCATATCTATCTCCACTCTTCACTCTGCGCGCAAAGCGAGCGAAAACTCTCCACTCTGTATCGAGAGTGAAGAGTGAAGAGTGGAGAGTGAAGATGAACATTTGTCCTCCATATCTCAGACCATATCAATCTCCACTCTCCACTCTGCGAGCAAAGCGAGCGAAAACTCTCCACTCTACCCCCTATTGCCTAATCCCTAATCCCTATTCCCTACTCCCCAATCCCCAACCACAAAGGAGGTACCCCGTATGCTTTTAGATCAGAACATCTGGGTCGGCACCAGCAGGGACGGCGCCGTCTGCCTGCTGCCCAAAATGGCCAACCGTCACGGCCTGATTTCCGGAGCGACCGGCACCGGCAAAACCGTCACCCTGCAGGTGCTGGCGGAGGGCTTTTCCCGCCTGGGCGTCCCCGTCTTCCTGGCGGACGTCAAGGGGGACCTGGCCGGCATGGCCAAGCCCGGCGAACAGAACGCCAAGATCGAGGAGCGCCTGAACACCTGCGGCGTCAGCAATTTCGCCTTCTCCGCCTCGCCCGTGTGCTTCTGGGACGTGTTCGGGGAGCGGGGCACACCGATCCGCACCACCGTCAGCGAGATGGGGCCGCTGCTCCTGTCCCGGATGCTGGGGCTCAACGAGACCCAGTCCGGCGTCCTGTACCTGATCTTCCGCATCGCGGACGACGAGGGGATGCTGCTGATCGACCTCAAGGATTTAAAGGCCATGCTGGCCTACGTGGGCGATAACGCCTCCAAATACGTCCTGAACTACGGGAATATCACGAAGGCCTCCGTCGGGGCCATCCAGCGGGCCATCGCCATTCTGGAGGACCAGGGCGGCGACGTCTTTTTCGGCGAGCCGGCGCTGGACCTGGCCGACTGGTTCACCCAGGACGAAAACGGGATGGGCGTGGTCAACATCCTGGCGGCGGACAAGCTGTTCAGCAAGCCCGCCCTGTACTCGACCTTCCTGCTGTGGATGCTGGGCGAACTGTACGAGCTCCTGCCCGAGACCGGCGACAAGGAGCTGCCCCGGATGGTGTTCTTCTTTGACGAGGCCCACCTGCTGTTTAATGACTGCCCCAAGGCCCTGATGGAGCGGATCGAGCAGACCGTCCGCCTGATCCGGTCCAAGGGCGTGGGCGTCTTCTTCATCACCCAGAACCCGATGGACGTGCCCTCCACCGTCCTCAGCCAGCTTTCCGCCCGGGTGCAGCACGCCCTGCGCGCCTTCACCCCGGCCGAGCAGAAGGTCGTCCGGGCCGCCGCCCAGACCTTCCGGCAAAACCCGGCCTTTGACACCGAGGCGGCGCTGACCAGCCTCAAGACCGGCGAAGCCCTCCTCTCCTTCCTGGACAAGGACGGCACGCCCTCCATCGTCCAGCGCGCCACCATCCTGCCGCCGCAGGGCAGCATCGGCACGATTTCCGACAGCCTGCGGGAAACCTTCATCACCACCAGCCCCTATGAGGAAAAGTACGCCGAAGCCTACGACCGGGAGAGCGCCTACGAAATTTTAGCGGCCCGGTATATGGGCGAGGGCGTCCAGCAGACCCAGGTGGTCCAGCCCATCCAGCCGGGCTTCGGCCAGGCGGCCCAGGAGGCCCCCGCCTACCAGCCCGTCACCTTCAGCGTCTATAACCCGCAGACCGGCGCTTACGAGGTGCAGGAGCTGCCGCAGATGCAGCAGCCCGTGTACGCCCAGCCGGCCCAGCCCGTGTACACCCAGTCGGCACAGCCCGCAGAGCCGGTTCAGACGCCCGCCGCTCCAAGCGGTCAGCCCCCCGTGCTGATCTGGGACCCGGCCCTGGGCCAGTATGTCCCGCAGCAGGGCGGCGCCGTCGCCGAAGCGCCCATCCAGACGGCCAAGCCCATCGTCAAGCCCACGGCCCAGACCGGAAAGCCCCAGAAAACCTACGTGCAGACCCTGCTGGATTCCTTCGCCAAGTCCGCCACCACCAGCGCCGCGCGGGAAAGCGGCCGCACGCTGATGAGGAACCTGCTGGGCGTATTCGGCCTCAAGCACACCGGAAGAAGATAACCCTGTTTAAATCACCCTGTTCGACGACAAAGAAGGAGGAAGCACCATGAAACGCAGAATCGGTATCCTGACCGCCGGCGGGGACTGCCCCGGCCTGAACGCGGCCATCCGCGGCGTCGCCCGCGCGGCCTACGAGACCTTTGACGCCGAAATCATCGGCATCCTGGACGGCTACCGGGGCCTGATCGAGGGCGAGTTCCGCCTGATGCGCAAGCAGGACTTTTCCGGCATCCTGACCCTGGGCGGCACCATCCTTGGCTCCAGCCGCCGCCCCTTCCGCGAAATGCGTCTGCTGGGCGACGACAACGTCGACAAAGTAGCCGCGATGAAAAAGACCTATGAGGACCTCAAGCTGGACTGCCTGGTGACCCTGGGCGGCAACGGCACCCACAAGACAGCCAACCTCCTGAGCGAAGAGGGCCTGAATGTGATCGGCCTGCCCAAGACCATCGACAACGACATCTACGGCACGGACTTTACTTTCGGCTTCCATACGGCCTGTGAAATCGCTACGGACGTCATCGACCGCCTGCACACCACCGCCGCCTCCCACGGCCGCGTCATCGTGGTGGAGATCATGGGCAACAAGGCCGGCTGGCTGACCCTGTACAGCGGCATGGCCGGCGGGGCCGACGCCATCCTCCTGCCCGAAATCCCCTACGACATCGAAAAGGTCGCCGAGGTCATGGAATCCCGCGCCCGCAACAACAAGGCCTTCTCCATCATCGCCGTGGCCGAAGGCGCGATGGACAAAAAGGAAGCCAAGCTCAAGCGCAAGGAGCGCGAGGCCGCCCGCAAGGACGCCGGCTTCCACGGCATTGCCTACCGCATCGCCGAGCAGCTCCAGGAGCTGGCGGGCGTCGAGGCCCGCGCGGTGGTCCCCGGCCACATCCAGCGCGGCGGCACGCCCTGCGCCTACGACCGCGTGCTGTCCACCCAGTTCGGCGTCCACGCCGCCGACCTGATCAAGAAGGACAAGTACGGCTACACCGTCGCCCTGGTGGGCAACGAGATCGTCCACAACAAGCTCAGCGAAGTGGCGGGCATCTCCAAGCTCGTCCCCGAAGACCACCAGATGGTGGACCTGGCACGAAACATCGGCATTTCCTTTGGCGACTAAGCCTGGGGATCAATCACATAATCATCCAGAGGCTGCTTCGGCGGCCTCTTTTTTTGTTCTTCATGCATGGACTTTTGCCGAACAGGCAGGGCTTTTTTCCGCCGCGGCGGTCAGAAACCTATCACGAAAACATCAAGGAGGCTCAACATATGAACACCCTCACCGCCATCCCCCAGCTGGAAGAACTGACCCATGCGGAAATGGAAACCGTCGCCGGCGGCCATCCCTTTGAAGAATGCTTCGGCGATACCGCCCTGTACCGCGCGGGCGTTTCCTACCAGAACGTCATCTTTGGAAGCGACCGCTACTATGTCGGCTCCAAACAGATCAGCAAGGATCTGGCCAAGACCCTCCGCGCAGAAAGCGACAAGCTCTGGAAGTCCAAATACGAGGCCCAGGCGGACCTGGTCGGCTACCTGCGCGAATGGAAGGAAATTCTCGACGATAAATACGACATCGAATGGGACGGCATCCCGGGCGTCAGCAAATAACCGTAAAACTGACAGAAAGAAACAGCCACATTTTAAACCCTCCGGGCCGCCCAATAAGGCGGCCCATTCCGTTTTAAAAAAATTCATTTCGTCCGCTGCCATCTTCCCTGAAGGGGCGTATCAATCCATGGCAGCGCGCTGACATAAAGCAGCCAGGCGCTCCCCACGAAAACAAAAACAAACGCTTCTGTCTGACATCAGCAGACAGGCCGATTCATGAAAGGAAGGCATTAAAACATGAGCACTCTCGATATGAAAGAAATCACCGTCAACGAATTGGATCACGCCGCGCTGGAAACCGTGTCCGGCGGACATCCCTTTGAGTCCTGCTTCGGCGACGCCGCCCTGTACCGCGCCGGCGTTTCCTATGCCAACACCTGCTTTGGCAAGGACGTATATACCATCAAAAACAGCAGCCACCAGGCCGTCTCCATCAGCAAGGACCTGGCCGAAACCCTGAGGAGCGAAAGCAAAAAGCTCTGGAAGACCAAGTACGCTGACAGCGCCGATTTCGTCGGCTACGCCCGCGAATGGAAGCAGACCCTGGCCAGCAGCTACAACCTCGACTGGGACGGCTCCATTGGCGATTACAAGTTCCAGATGTGGGACTAAATAGCTGAAGCACTCGATGGGGGGACTTTGTCCCCCCATCGGAACCCCCCTTCGGATTTGCCTCTCGCCCTTTCAG
>DGRV01000074.1:32841-37466 GCA_002391225.1 Christensenella sp. UBA4379 | reverse complement strand
GGTATGTATTTTTGCTCCGCAGAAGGGTAGGCGGCTTCGCTTTCCATGTATTATTCTGCTGCGCAAAAATACTCCTCGCACCGCGCATGTCGCTGCTGCGGATTACACTTGGAGGAGCTTCGCCCCTCCAAACCTCCCGGAGATTTTGTTCTCCGGTCTTTTTTCATTCTGTGCAAAGATAAAGCTGGTTTGTAGAAGGCATCTCCTTATAATTGAGTTTTACTTCATTCTATGATTGTGATATGATAGCCATGGGAGTGATGTATCATGACAAAGGGCAAGATCTATCTGGTCCTGCAATCGATTGTGTGTATTCTGCTGGCGGCGCTGTTGGCGCTGGCGGCTGTTTCCGTATTTCGGGAAGGGTCGGCCCGAAAGGCGGCCAATCCGCTGGAGAACGTCTATACCCCGGCGGCGGCCGCGGCGGCGTTTGCCCCCATCGCCCCGCTGTTTTTCGCTTCCCTGGGCCTGCTGGCCGCGGGGCTCCTGCTGGGGGTCCGGGATGAAAAGGCGGGAAAGCCCGTGCGGGACGCGGAAATCAGCCGGGACCTGGCGGCGGCCCGTCTGACCGCTCCTTCCGAAGCCATGAAAAAGGAACGGCAGACCCAGAAACGCCTGACGGTCATCGGCTGGGGGCTGTTTGCCCTGTGCATGGTCCCGGTGGCCGTGTACCTGACCAACCCCGCCCACTTCCCCGAGGACAACCTGGAGGGGATGATCGCCGGGCTGATCCGGGTCTTCCTGCCGTGGACGGCGGTGGGCCTCGGCGCTTTGGCCGTGACCGGGGTTCTGCGGGACAAAAGCCTGATCCGGGAGACGGAAGCGGCCAGAGCGCAGCTCAAAAAAGCCCCTCCTTCCTCCCTGCCCAAGGCGCCGGAGGGCGGGAACAGAGACCGGCACAGGGGCGCCGTTCAGGTGTCTCTGGTCGTTCTTGGCCTGTTTTTCCTCGTGCTCGGCGTTGTGAACGGCAGCGCCCTGGACGTGCTGATCAAAGCCATATCAATTTGTACGGAGTGTGTCGGCCTTGGATAAGATGAAAACCTCCTGGCGGCAAAGCCACCGTCCCTCCACCAGACGGCTGGTGCAGCTGTATTCGGCCCTGCTGCATAACGCCTATCTGAAAGGCTTTATCGAGGGGGATATTTATCACGGGAATGCCAAATACGCCTGCGCCCCCGGCTTTAACTGCTATTCCTGCCCCGGGGCCGTGGCCTCCTGCCCCCTGGGCAGCATCCAGAACGCCCTGGGCTCCGCCGGCCACCGGGCCGGTTGGTATGTGCTGGGCATTCTCCTGCTGTTCGGGGTCATTCTGGGCCGCACCATCTGCGGGTGGCTCTGTCCCCTGGGGCTGATCCAGGAGCTGCTGCACAAAATCCCCACCCTGAAGCTCCGCAAGAGCCGCGTGACCCGGGCCCTGTCCTGGCTCAAATACGTGATCCTGGCGGTGTTCGTGATCGCCGTTCCCCTGTGGTACGGCCTGCGGTACGACCTGCCCCTGCCGGCCTTCTGCAAGTACATCTGCCCGGCGGGCACCTTCGAGGGGGCGGTCGGCCATCTGGCCAACCCCGCCCGGGCGGATTATTACAGCATGCTGGGCATCCTGTTTACCAGGAGATGGGTCATCCTGATGGTGATCGGCCTGAGCTGCATCTTCTGCTACCGGAGCTTTTGCCGCTTTCTCTGCCCCCTGGGGGCGATCTACGGCCTGTTCAGCCGGTTCAACGTCGTCGGCGTTCAGGTGGACCAAAGCCGCTGCAACCACTGCGGGGCCTGCGTGCGCTCCTGCGGGATGGACGTCCGCCATGTGGGCGACCACGAGTGCATCCACTGCGCCAAGTGTATCGACCACTG
Organism: Christensenella sp. UBA4379; assembly: GCA_002391225.1. GTDB lineage: Bacteria > Bacillota > Clostridia > Christensenellales > Aristaeellaceae > UBA4246. The sequence goes on along the minus strand of DGRV01000074.1, from coordinate 35,615 downwards.
CGCCAAGAAAGCCATCTCCATGAAGGCGGGCCGGATCACCCTGAAGGGGCCGGACCTGGAAAACAGCCAGCCCAGCGCGCAAAAGCAGAGCAAAAAGCGCGGCCGGATCCTCTGGGGCGTGGCCCTGATCTTCCTGTGCTTCTGCCTGGTGTGGTTCAACTTCCTGGACCCCGCCGTCAGAAAGGAAGCCCCCGCCCCGCAGGCCGCGGCGGCTGTCACGGAGGCCCCCAAGGCTTCCGAAGTGCCGGCCCTGACCGAGGCCCCCGCCGCTTTGGAAGCGCCCAAGGAAACGGCGGCCCCGGCGGCAACCGAAGCCCCGACCCCGACGGATACCCCGGCGGCCCCCGCCCAGGACTGGACCAGCAGCGCCCCCATCGGCCACGAGCCCGGCCAGCAGCTTGCGGATTTCAGCCTGACCTGCTACGGCGGAAGCACCTTCCATCTTCAGGACATGCGGGGCAAGGTGACCTTCATCAACCTCTGGGCCACCTGGTGCACCCCCTGCAAGGGAGAGCTGCCCTATTTCAACGACCTCTACCTGGCCCACAAAGAGGACATCGCCATCCTCGTGGCCCATCCCTCCATGGTGACCCAGGACACCCCGGAAGCCTATCTGGCGGACAAGGGCTATCAGATGTCCTTCGCCACCGACGTCAAGGAGAACACCCTCTGGACCGCCGTGGGCGGGTCCCTGACCCTGCCCCAGACCATCGTCCTCAACCGCAGGGGCGAAGTCATCTACAACAAGACCGGCTCCGTCACCCCGGAGATCCTCGCCGCCCTGTACGAGCAGGCGGCCCAATAAGAATCCTAAGCCCCTCAGGGCCGCCTCTTTGGCGGCCCTTTTCATTTTGAAAAATTCTTTTAGAAAAAAACATTTTTTCGTTTTCAGCTGCCATCCCCTTACGCGGGAGCGTATCAATTCATGTGAGCGCGCTGAACGATGCGCAAGCCGGTACGGGCGCTTACAGACAAAGAAAACAAACGCTCTAAAGAGCGCGGAGATTTGAAAGGATCAACACCTATGAACACCGAAGAAATCAGAATGAACCAGCTCGGCCGCGCGGCCGGCGGTACGGTCAATAAAAACCCCTCCGCGAAGGACCCGGGCAGCATCGTGGACATTACCATCAACGGCGAAAACTACGACGCCCTGGCCCAGGTCATCGCCAACAAGCTCTGCCCGCCCAAGCCCAGAAACCGTGGCGTGAACAACGGACAGGACATTAACGACGTTGCCATCTGACATCCATAAGAAATCACAGAAAGAGGTAAATAGATATGAAGACGCAGAACACATCCATCAAACCCGCTGAAATGACGAACGAAGAACTGGAGCAGGCCGCCGGCGGCAATTTCCTGCCCAACACCTATAAAAAAAGCGCCTACCACTCCGTGGGCATCAGCACCAACTATCACATCATCGAAGACGACGAATTCCGCTTCATGGGCAAATCCATCACCTACAAGCAGGCCAACCGCATCGTGGAGATCGCCAAGTCCGTCGAGCAGACGCTGAACGACGGCTACCGTGACAACAACAAGATCAGCCGCAGCGAGCCCGCCTTCATCCGCGCCTTCAACAGCCAGCTGAAAAACGAATTCGACATGACCTGGGACGGCTCCGCCGGCTGCGATTTCGAGGGCAACCCCTTCTTGATCTCCCCCGTCATCGCGTAATATCCAGCATCCTGTTTCCCCTATGAATTTTCCCTTCCCAGCTGACAGCCCTTCCGAAAAAGGCTGTCAGCCCTTTTCTTTTGTCCCCCGCGGCCTGCTTTCAACGAGTTTTTCCGAAATCCTTGCTTTTTATCCAGTTTCGTCGTATAATGCGGGTATTCCGTTTGAGGGAAACGGGTCCCGGAATGCGTTTTTTTCAGAGAGCCGCCGGTCGGTGCGAGGCGGTACGCGGTACGGAGGCTTTCCTCTTCCCGAGGAAGGCGGGCGAAGAGCCTGCGGGGCGCGCCCCTTACAGCGCGGTCAAGCGGCCCGGGAGACCGGGCAAACTGGGTGGCACCGCGAGCTTCTCGTCCCGGCAAAGTGGATGGGGAGGCTTATTTTTTTGCCGACAGATTCAAGCAGTAAAGGAGATCGTGAAGGAACATGCTGGACATCAACCTGATCCGGACCAACCCGGAAAAAGTCAAGGAAAACATCCGCAAGAAATTCCAGGACCAGAAGCTGCCCATGGTGGACGAGGTCATCGCCCTGGACAAGGAATACCGCGACGCCCTGCAGCGCGGCGATACCCTGCGCAACCAGCGCAACGTCCTGTCCAAGCAGATCGGCGCGCTGATGGGCCAGGGCAAGAAGGACGAGGCGATGAAGGTACGCGAGGAAGTCGCCCGCATCCCCGAGGAGCTGGACGCCCTGGAAAAGAAGGAAGCGGAGCTCCAGGCGGAGATCCGCAAGCGCATGCTGGTGATCCCGAACATCATCGACGATTCCGTGCCCATCGGCAAAGACGACAGCGAGAACGTCGAGATTGAGCGCTTCGGCGAGCCTAAGGTGCCGGATTTTGAGGTGCCCTATCACGTGGACATCATGGAGCGGCTCAACGGCATCGACCTGGACAGCGCCCGCGAAACCAGCGGCAACGGCTTCTACTACCTGACCGGGGACATCGCCCGCCTCCACAGCGCCTGCCTGTCCTACGCGCGGGACTTCATGATCGACCGGGGCTTCACCTACGTGATCCCGCCCTACATGATCCACGGCGACGTGGTCAACGGCGTGATGAGCTTTGCTGAAATGGAGAACATGATGTACAAGAT
>DGRV01000074.1:32641-32769 GCA_002391225.1 Christensenella sp. UBA4379 | reverse complement strand
GGCGAGGACCTGTACCTGATCGGCACCTCCGAGCACTCCATGATTGGCCGCTTCATCAACAACATCCTGGACGAGGACACCCTGCCCCGGACGCTGACCAGCTACTCCCCCTGCTTCCGCAAGGAAGT
>DGRV01000074.1:0-32512 GCA_002391225.1 Christensenella sp. UBA4379 | reverse complement strand
ATGATCGTGGTCTGCAAGCCGGAGGATTCCCCCATGTGGTTCGATAAGCTCTGGCAGAACACCGTCGATTATTTCCGCTCCCTGGACATCCCGGTCCGCACCCTGGAGTGCTGCTCGGGCGACCTGGCGGACCTCAAGGTCAAATCTCTGGACGTGGAAGCCTGGTCTCCCCGGCAGAAGAAGTATTTCGAGGTCGGCTCCTGCTCCAACCTCGGCGACGCCCAGGCCCGCCGCCTGATGATCCGCATCAAGGGCAAGGACGGCAAAAAGTACCTGGCCCACACCCTGAACAACACCTGCGTGGCCCCGCCCCGGATGCTGATCGCGTTCCTCGAAAACAACCTCCAGGCCGACGGCCGGATCCATATTCCTACGCCCCTGCAGCCGTATATGGGCGGGAAGGAATACATTGGGTAATCACCTCAATTCGTAATGCGTAATGATTTGCAGATGAACAATTTTTATACCGCAGGGTATGAAAAGGGGCTGCGGCAGTTTTGCCGCAGCCCTCTTGCTGTTTATTCGGCCCAGGTCCCGTTGCGGAAGACTGGGATGGTTGTCCCGTCCGGGCGGATGCCGTCGATGTTCAGGTCGTCGGCGCCGACCATGAAGTCTACGTGGATGATGGAGTCGTTGACGCCCTGCTCTTTGGCCTGCTCCTGGGTCAGGTTGTCCCCGTCCGGGAGGACTTCTTTGAAGCCCATGCCCAGGGCGACGTGGCAGCAGGCGTTTTCGTCAAACAGGGTTTCGTAAAAGAGGAAGCCGCACTGGTTGACGGGGCTTTCCTTGGGCACCAGGGCGACCTCGCCCAGCATGGCCGCTCCCTCGTCCATGGCGATCATCTTTTCCAGCAGCTCCTGGCCCTTGGCCGCCTTGCAGGAGACGGCCCGGCCGTTTTCAAAGGTGATGGAAAAGTCCTCGATCAGCTGGCTGTTCCAGGACAGGGGCTTGACGGACACCAGCGTCCCCTCACATTCCCCGGCCATCGGGGAGGTGAAGATTTCCTCCGTCGGCATGTTGGGGATGTAGAAGGCCCCGTTGACCGAGTTGACGGCCCCGGCCCCTTCCCACTTGGCGCCCGGAATCAGGCGGACGGTGAAGTCCGTGCCGTTCATGCTCTTGTAGCGCAGGGAGGAAAAGCCCTGGGCGTTGAGCCATTCGGCCTTCTTTTCGATAAAATCTGTATGTTCCTTCCACGCCTGCACCGGGTCTTCGTCCTCCCGGACGCGCACGGTTTTGAGGATAGCCTCCCAGAGCTTATCCACCGCCGCCTGATCGTCCAGGTCCGGGAAGCACTTTTTCGCCCAGCGGACGGAAGGGTAGGCGGCGATCACCCACTGGTGCTTGCCGTCGATGGCGTTGCGGTAGGGCTTGATCACGGTAGAGCGGCTGCGGGATACCTCCGAGAGCTTATGCGGGTCCACCCCGTTCATGGCGTCCGGGTCGTCCGAGGCGATGTAGATGCGGCAGGGCAGGTCCTCGACCATCTGCTTCATCTTGGCCTCCTCCCAGGGCAGGACCCGGGCCAGGACCTCCTGGTCCGCGTACAGGAAGTTGAGGCGGCGCTGGGTGTCGGACGACCACTCGACGTTCACCTTTTTCGCCCCCGCCTTGTAACATTCCTCCGTCACCAGGGCGGCGAAGGCATGCTGCTCCACCGAAACGGTGAGCTGGACCACCTGCCCATGCTGCACGTTCGCCCCGGTGCGGACGATCAGCTCCGCGTATTTTTGAAGCAATGCTTTGGAAATGCCCATGTTGAAAATCCTCCTCTTCATTTGTTTCCTCCGGCAAAACGCCCGGATCAGGCGTCCGCCGATGTGCTGCGCTGATAAACCACCATGTTGTCCTGAATAAACGCCCGGAGCCGCCCCTGCCCGGTGAGCCAGCTTAGGTACGAGCGGACGGTGCTGCCCACCAGGGCGTGCTGCTCCATCGTCATGGTCAGCCCGTAGCGCTCAAAGAGACGCTTTAAAATTATCTCGAACGTCATGGGGCCTTCGCAGAGGCCGACGATGACATCCCCGATTTCGCGGACCTTTTCGATATTGCGCCGGGCCAGGGGGGCGATGTCCTCCGCCGGGTCCGCGTGGGCGGGAACAAAGAGCCGGGCCTCCAGCTGCTGGACGGCCTCCAGGGTGTCCAGGTATTTCTGCACGTCTACCAGGAAGGCGATCTGGTACTTGGACAGGGTCTCCTCGGAGGACAGGCAGTCCGCCAGAAAGATGACCCCGTCCCGGGCGCGGAAGCCCACCATGTCAAAGGAGTGGCCGGGCAGGGGGATCAGCTCCACCCCATCGGGCAGGCAGTTTTCCGTCAGAGGCAGGACGTCGCAGCCCTGGGCCATCAGGAACTTATGCCGAAGTTCCTCCGGCGGGTTGCCCCCGTAGAGGAAGGACGGCTCCAGAATCGGGTGCTCGGTAAAGTCCCGCTCGATCCCCGGAGCAAAGATCCGGCAGCCCGTCTGCTTCTGCAAGTATTGGTTGCCGCCGATATGGTCGGCGTGGGAGTGGGTGTTGTAAATGGCCCGCAGGGACCAGCCCCGTTCGTCCAGGATCCTTTTCACCTTTTTCCCGGCATTTTGGTCGTTCCCGCTGTCGATCAGGCAGACCTCGTCTGCCCCGGTCCGGATCAGGCCGATTTTGGCCGGGCACTGAATATAATAGCAGGCATCCGACACCTGGACCAGCTCGTACATGGCGTTTTCCCCCCTTGGTTCAAAGTCCGGCAAGGTCTTCGATGAATTCCCTGTACTCCATTTATTTCCCCCTTACAGGACCTTCATCGGCACCCATCGGAGATAATCCCCGGAGGCCAGGCTGTAGCGGATGCCGTGGTGCCGGCCCTCCAGGCTGTCGTGGAAGCGGCTCTCCCCGTGGCAGTGGGCGTAGATCACCTGCTCCGCCCCGTACTCCTCCGCCATGGCGGTAAAGACGCTGTTCCGCTCCAGGACGCTGGTGGGCGGATAATGCAGGAACATGAGAAACCGGGTATACCCGTCCGCCCTCGCGGCCTCAAAGGAGGCCCGGAGCCGCTCCGCCTCCCGTTCCACCAGCTTTTGAGCGTGGAGCTCCGCGTCCGTATCCCAGCCGATGATCTTCCCGCCGCGCACATAGAACGGGCCCTCAAAGGTATAGCCCTTCGTGCCGACGAGGGCCACGTCACCGCAGGCGGCGTAATTGTTCTGCAAAAAGAAGAGCCTTCCTGCAAACTGCCGGTTCAGGGCGTCCGTCTTTTTCGCGTCCCAGAACATATCGTGATTGCCCCGGAGCAGGACCTTTTTCCCGGGCAGGGCGCAGATGTAGGCCAGGTCCTTTTCGCAGGCGGCCAGGTTTTTCCCCCAGCTGTGGTCGCCGATCAGCACCAGGGTATCGTCCGGCCCGATCAGGCGCTCGCAGTTCTTCCGGAACACCTCTTCATGGTTCTTCCAGACGGCCCCGTGCAGCTGGCCCGGAGCCTTCAATTCAGACTGGAAATGCAGGTGCAGGTCCCCGATCGCGTACAAACTCATATGTGCCTCGATTCATTCCTTCCCCCAGGGGAAGGGAAAACGTCTGCGGCCTTCGTCACAGCCCGCGGTAAAAATCCAGCGCCCCGCGGATTTCCTCCTCCGTCGGGTGGCCCTTGGCGATGCCGCCCACCAGCTTGAACGGCCCGAAGGTATCGAACCCCTTGCAGTGGTAGGCGCCGATTTCCCGGCAGCCCTTCTTCTGCGTGATCTCCCGGATGCCCTTGAGGAAATCCCCCGCGGGCGCGCCGTGGGTGTAGAGGAAGAACACGTCCTTGCCTTCGGGCAGGCGCTCCTGGGCAAAGGCATACATCTGTCTGGCGTAACCGCCGTAATAGATCCCGGAGGCCAGGCCGATCCGGTCATAGCCCGAAAGGTCCGCGTCCGGCCGCTTCGTCACGTCGATCAAATCCACTTCATTCTCCCGCGCGACAGCGTCCAGCAGCTTTTTCGTGTTCCCGTGGTGTTGGGAGTAGTAGATGATGGCTGTTTTCATTTTCGTTCCTTCTTTCGGGGGATTAGGGATTAGGGAATAGGGATTAGGGATTAGGGCTGTGAGGGCCCGGAAAACAGCACGGTGTGCTGTTTTCACCGAACAGCGGACCGGCAGGCCCTGGGATTAGGCATTAGGCATTAGTGATTAGGCATTAGGCAAAAGTAGACATTACGCATTACGCATTATGAATTACGCATTGGGCATTGGGTGGGAGTGTTAGATTCACCGGGGATGGGCGGAAAACTCAAAGTAGCACCTCCAGGTAGGTCCCCAGAATTTTCCCGCAGCCCAGCGCGTCCGCATATCTCCGAAGCTGAATCAGGTTCCGGTCCGGCTTTGCCAGATAGTTTTTCAGAACTTCTTTGGTTTCCTCAATGCCAACCTTGTTGCGGTAGTAAAGAATATCGATGACTGTTTTCTCCGCGTCGAAAATGCGGTATTCCCCCGCGGGATCCCTGATAGACGTGATGCCGGTGCCGTATCGTTTTTCCGGGAAGTACCAGATATGGAGGCTCGGCCAATCCGGCAGCGTGGAAACCTTCATATTCCGTTCGATGGCCATATCCACCGCGTCCGGGAGGTACTGCGTCAGGCCGTGGCACCGCGCCGCCGTCATCATACAGAGGATCCCCTTGGGGCAATATGCTGTGGCGAAGGCAAAGTCCGAGGTCTCGCCGCTGTAGGCGGTGTTTTCATACATTTTATTATTCAGCTTGATCAGCTTCCCTTCTTCCACCAGCTTATTGATCCTGTAATAGGAAAAGCCTGCCGACAGAAGATCCCCTACGGCCAGAAAATGCCGGTCTGCCGGAATCGCCGTGGTCATGAAAACACCTCCCGCAAGTCCAGGACCATCTTAACATAATAGGCGGCAGAATTCAACTGTTTTCCGCTGAAATTATATTCTGCGGAAATTGATTTAAATGTTTTAGATATAACGTTTGACAGTTCTGTCCGTTTGATCCCCTCTTCTCTGATCCAACGCAAAAAACGCAGCCCATCCCTGGACTGCATTTTTGTAAAAAGAAACTTGAGTGTTGAGATCGTGTTACCGTCTTGTCATTCTCTGTTCATTCATAGCGTTCATCGGGTCCTTTCGGCTTTGCCTTGCGGGCTGTCGCGGGTTTTGTAAGGTCAGGCCCGGCCAATGCGGCGCAGGCGGGCTGGTTCTTTGTAACACTCATTGATATGCAGCAAAAGAAGGAGCTGGCAGATCCGGTTGATCAATGAGGGAGATTTTTAAAGCAACGGAGCTTTCTTTCTGACTGTTGGGCTGTCGTTCATGATGATTGGGTGCCTTGCGGCTCCATTTGCTGGTTGATACGGGAGAAAAGAGGGAGGCAGGGGGGAAATATTCGATAAAAAAGCAGCCTCTGGCGGGCTGCGAGATAAAGCAGATCACATCTATCATTTTGTTGTTTTTTTCCATTTCATTTGCAATTCTTCAGCGCGCTTCCGCTCCCTTTCTTTTTCTCTCTTTTCCCACTCCAACAGTATGTAGCGTCCGTTACGCTCCTCAATGGCATGACCGTGGTCCTTCATGTAATCAATCAGTTGGAGCACCTCTTCCGTTGAATTATAGCCGAGGCTGAGAATCTTGTTGATGTGCTCAATGACGTCTTTGCAAGTCTGCCAAGTAAGCTCCGGTTCCGATTCGAGCACCATTTTTAGCCGTTTGACTGCTTCCCCGTAATTCTTCTCGTATTCATAATATAAAGCAGCTAACGAATGCGCGTATGTTATCCCGGCATCAGATGCTCGCACATCGAAGTATAATATCAACCTCAGTGCTTCTATGTTTCCCTTATCAATACGCCATTTTTCCCAATTAGCTTTGGTTATCTGCACCCACATCAGCTCTGGATTGTCACTATTCTTGATCTTTTCAATATCTCGATCCATTGATTTAACGCTCTGTACCAGTTCAATCCGCTCATCATCAAGCGTATCTTTCAGAGCATTGATCTTGGAAATATATTTATGATAGTACGCCAACCGATCTGGGTCTGGGATACTCGTCTCGTTCTTGTCGACCGCCCTTATAAGTTGACGGAGAATAACCAGTGAGAGCAATCCTTGAAGATAAAGCTCTTCCTCATCCTCATTTCCAGAAGAATGGCCGTCATCGTTTCGGTCTTCCTTGACACTTTTTAGCATGTCGAGCGTATTTGATTTCATCGGGGCATAATTGGTGCCACGATTGTTTTTGTTATTCCAGAAACTCGCAATCGTGCGCATCAACGATATGTCCATGTCCTCTACCTTATATTCATTGGCAAGATTGTTGACGTCGAGCTGCCGCAGTTTGGCATACACGTCAGAATAAGCGTCCTTAAACTGTCCATTGTTTGTGACTTGAAAAATGGCAACCCGATAAAGATCATTCTGCCAGCCTGGCTTGATAATCAAGTTGAAAAGATCATGGCAAACATCGTTCCTAAGCTGCTTAACATCAGCCATTCTCTGCCTAGCATCCATGACTTTCAGCCCTCCATCGAAAAATAAAGCACATAACCCGTTGGGGATTATGTGCCTCGACAGCGGCGAGACTCAGCGATTGCGATGAATAGCAATCTCTGCTTCTCGGAAAGCATCGATCGCGTGGACCGAAACTCTTTCCGCAGCGTCGGCGTCCATCTTAATCGCTAAGATGGTCGGTACGATCACAGCGCCAAGGGCGAGAACGAACTTCCAGCCAATTTTGACCGTTACGTTCATGCGCGGTTCCTCCTCCCCGGGGTTAGTATCGTGACAGCCCCGGTTATAAATCTGATCGACCGCTTTGCCCCTTAAGTCAAGAGCATTATAACACGCCATACACTGGGGTTGCAACCGCTTTTGAATAATGTGGAAGCTTACTAACCACGATTTTTGCTAAATCATCTTGACAAGATTCGGCAAAAATGGTGTCATTACACGATTACCCCTTCTCACGATACAAAAAAGCAGCCGCCTTTGGCGTGCTGCGAGATAGTGGTGAAGAAATAGTAGCGTTGGCCTATTCCTATTCTTTCTTCTCTTTCATGTTACACAAAAGCAGCCGCCTTCGGCGGACTGCGATATAGTCGAGAAGAAGGGATTCGCCTTTTTCTGTGGAAAAAGCTGGGCCGGCTCTGACAGCCCACTGGGCTGTCATTCACTACCGGCCCGTTCGAATCCCTTCTTCTCTGTTTCTGTTCACAAAAATAGCAGCCCACCTTCGGCGGACTGCCATTTTTGTGGCGGAGAAGAAGGGATTCGAACCCTTGAACCCTTTTACAGGTTACACGATTTCCAGTCGTGCGCCCTCGACCAAACTAGGCGACTTCTCCATATCTCAAATTGTGGACGCGGCAGCCGGTCGAAGGGCTGGCGCGCGTGCTGACTTCGCTGCAAGGCGCTTTGTCAACACGGGAAATTATATCATCCAATTGCCGAAGTGTCAATATCCAAATTTTTTAAGTTGGCTTTCAATCGAGTTTTAAGTTTGTTTTAAAGAAAGGGGCTATACTGGCAATCGTCCAAGGGACAAAACCCTGTGACCCCAAAAAAGGAGTGATTGAAATGAAGAAACGGAGCGTTTTGCGCAATGTATTGATCGACCTGGCGTGCACGGCGGTGGCGCTGACGGTCTTTGCCCTGTTCCATCACGTGCTGCCCCGGCAGCAGGAAAGTCTGGGGATCGTGATCAGCAATCCGTATGCGACCAAGACCGGGGAGCCCAGCGCTTCCCTGTCCCTCCCCGAAGGGGCGGTGCTGGTGGCCTCCGCCGGGGCCAGCGACGTCCCCACCCTGTCGGCCAGGGGCGGGCGGCGGCAGAGCGGCGGCTGGGGCGGGCAGACCGTGTCCGGCGCCAAGGGCGGCAGCGCCCTGACTGAGGAGGACGAAGCGGTCCAGGAAGAGACGGACCAGACCCCCATCAGCGAGAAATTTTCAGATAAGTATACAGACACCGTCACCGTGACGGAAAACAGCTACCAGAGCCCGAACGTCTCCATCACCGTGACCCGGGAGACCGAGGGCCGCGCCACCTACTACCTGGCGGACATCTACGTGCGGGACATCACCTGCTTCCAGTCCGCCCTGGCGCAGAACACCTACGGCACGGGCTTTCGGGACAGCATCGAGGACATGGCCATGCTGAGCAGCGCCATTGTGGCCGTCAACGGGGATTACTACGGCAACACCCGGGAAGGGGTCGTGATCCGAAACGGCGTCATCTACCGGGCCAACCGGACGGACTGCGACGTGTGCGTGCTGTACTACAACGGGGTCATGAAGGTGATGCCCGGCTCCTCCTTCTCCGTAGAGGAGGCCATCGCGGACGGGGCCTGGCAGGCCTGGACCTTCGGACCCGCCCTGCTGGACACGGACGGCAGCGTGCTGACCGACTTTGCGAGCACCAGCCGCATCATCTCCGCCAACCCGCGGACGGCCATCGGCTACTATGAGCCCGGCCACTACTGCCTGGTGGTGGTAGACGGGCGGGGCGAATCCGCCGGCATCACCCTGCCGGACCTGAGCGAGCTGTTCCACCGCCTGGGCTGCACGGCCGCCTATAACCTGGACGGGGGCAATTCCTCCGTGATGGTGTGGCAGAACGCCGTCATCAACGATCCCTCCGGCGGCGGAAGGGAAAGCAGCGACGCCCTGCTGATCGCGGAGGTGAAGGAATATGACTAAATTGTCCAAACTTTTAAGCCACCTGATCGTCATCCTTTCCCTGATGTTCATGGTATTCCTGATCCTGGATCAGTTTAACCCCATGATGAACTTTATCGACAACCCCATCTCCCGCTGGCTGCTGGCTTGCCTCTGCCTGTGCGGGATCACGCAAAGCGTGCTGACCTGGAAAAAAGGAGAGAATGAAAATGAAGAAAAATAATCGGAAAAACAGCTGGAAAAAGCTGTGCCTGATCATGACCGCGCTGGCGGTCCTGCTGTCCGCCCTGTCCCTGCCCGCATTCGCTCAAGACGAGGCCCTGGACGTGACCACCCTATACAAAAACAAAGACGTGGACGACAGCTGGAGCCTGTCGGACGCAAAGGCGATCGACATCAACACCCTTGCCCCGGGCGAGACCCTGACCATCACCGAAAAGGGCGACTATGTGCTCTCCGGCTCCCTCCAGGGCCAGGTGGTCGTCGAAGTGCCGGAGGAAGACAAGGTCCGCCTGATTTTAAACGGCGTTTTCATCACCGCCCAGGAGGGCCCGGCCATCTATGAAAAGCAGGCCGACAAGCTGATCCTTACCCTGGCCGAAGGGACCGAAAACGTCCTGACGGACGGCACCCCGGTCACGGACGGCGACGACACCATCGGCGCGGCCCTGTACGCGGAGGACGACCTGTCCCTGAACGGAACCGGCAGCCTCCTTGTGAACGGCACCCAGAAGCACGGCATCCAGAGCAAGGCCGACCTGGTGATCGCGAGCGGCAACATTTCCGTCACCTCCGTGCTGGACGGGGTCCGGGGCCGGAACTCCGTGCTGGTGCTGGATGGCACCCTGAACATCACCGCCGGGGGCGACGGCGTGACCTCCACCCGCGACGACGCCGAGGGCAAGGGCTGGGTCGTCCTGGCCGGCGGCAGCCTGACCGTAAAGACCGGCGAAGGCGCAGGGGCCGTCCAGGCCTCCGCCAACAGCCAGGGCGGCATGGGCGGCCGGGGCCGCTGGGACGACTGGGGCGGCTGGGGAACCTCCAGCGATCAGACCAGCGACAGCGTTTCCCAGAAGGCGGTCAAGGCCGCGACAGACCTGAATGTCCTGGGCGGGACCTACAGCTTTGACTGCGCCGACGACGGCCTGCACGCCGTCAGCGTGACCGTGAGCGGCGGGACCTTTGCCATCCAGTCCGGCGACGACGCCATGCACGCCGACCAGGACCTGACGATCAGCGGCGGCACCATCGACATCGCCCAGTGCTACGAGGGCCTGGAGGGGCAGAACGTCACCGTGAACGGCGGGGACATCCGCGTCGTCGCTTCGGACGACGGGGTCAACGCCTCCGGCGGCAGCGACGGCTCCGGCTTCGTCGGCTGGGGACGGAGCGGCGGAAACACGGAAATGGACAACGGCGGCATGCTGACCATTGCGGGCGGCCATCTGGAAGTCACCGCCGGCGGCGACGGGCTGGACAGCAACGGCAGCATCCTCATCTCCGGCGGGGTGACGGGCGTATGCACCCCCTCCTCCGGCATGGAAGGCCCCATCGACTTTAACGGCACCGGCACCCAGACGGGCGGCACCCTGATCATCGCCAGCGGCAGCGGGATGACCGGCGGCATGGGCCGGATGGGCGGCATGGGCGGCATGGGCGCTTCCCTCTCCGGCCAGGCCTCTATGACCCTGAGCTGCTCCGGCAGCGCCGGGGAAACCATCGTCCTGCAAAATGAAAGCGGCGAAACCCTGGGCGAGTTCACCCCGAAAAGCGCCTACGGCTCCGTGACCATTTCCTCGGCTTTGCTGCAGGCGGGCAGCAACTGCACCGTCCTGGTTAGCGGCAAGACCCTCTACAGCGGGGTCCTACAGAGCACGACTGCCGGCACTCAGAACAACGGCTACGGCAACTGGAACAACGGCAACTGGAACAACGGCGGCGGCAACGGCCGCGGCGGCCAGCACAGAAGGAGAGGTTGGTAACGATGGAAGAAAACTTCGCCAGAGTGGAAACCAAGTACCTGCTCACCCTGTCCCAGGTGGATCAGATCGAAGAAAGCCTGGTCCGAGAAGGCTTTGAGCGCCTGAGCTTTGGGAGCCCCACCGTGCAGAGCCTCTACTACGATACCAGGGACTACGCCCTGATCCGAGCCTCCCTGGAGCGGCCTTCCTACAAGGAAAAGCTGCGCCTGAGGGCCTACGGGGAAGCCGGGCACATCACGAATACCTTTTTAGAAATCAAGAAGAAGTACCGGGGCGTCGTCTACAAGCGGCGGACGGCCATGGGCCTGACCCAGGCCGCCGAGGCCCTGCGGACCGGCCTCATGCCCGGGGAAGCTGGGCAGGTGGGGCGGGAAGCCCTCTATATGGCCAGGCGATACGGGCTTTCCCCCGCGGCAGTCATCCTCTACGACCGGGACGCCTGGATCAGCAAGGTTCACCCGGAGGTGCGGATCACCTTCGACCGGAACCTGAGCTTCCGGGACTGGGCGATGGATTTAAACTGCCCGGACCGGGACCTGTCATTGTTCCAGGCCGACCAGCGGCTCATGGAGATCAAAACCGGCGGGGCCTACCCGCTGTGGCTCGTCCGCCTGCTGGAAGAAGCCGGGGCGCGGCGGACCCACTTTTCCAAATACGGGCTGGCCTACCGCAAGTTTATTCAGCCCGAAAAAAAGGATTTTGAAGGGAGCGGAGCGAAATGTTTAACAGCATCTTTGTTGGTGGGAGCATGACGGATGGAAACATCCTGCTGTCCCTGGGGCTGGCCATCGTTCTGGGCGTGATCTGCGCCCTCTACTACACCTGGAAGAACGCTGCCTCCCGCTCCTTTGCCTTTACCCTGGCCCTCCTCCCCCTGATCACCGCGACGGTCATCATGGCCGTGAACGGCAACCTGGGCGCGGGAATCGCCGTGGCGGGCTCCTTCAGCCTGATCCGCTTCCGCTCCGCCCAGGGCACCGGGCAGGAGATCCTGATGGTCTTCCTCTCCGCGGCGGCGGGCCTTTGCCTGGGCGCGGGCTACGCGGCGATGGCCTGCCTGCTGATGGTGCTCTGCCTCGGCGTCCACGCCCTGCTCTCCGCCGTGGGCTTTGGAAAGGCGGCGGAAAACCAGCGGGAGGTCCGCATTTCCCTCCCCGAAAACCTGGAGGGCGAAGGCCTGTTTGACGACCTGATGACGGAATACTTTACCCGCTATCGGCTGATCCGGGTGCGCACCGTGGACATGGGGGCGGCCTATCAGCTGATCTACCAGGGGAGCCTGCGGGACAGTTCAGCCGCCCGCCGCTTCCTGGACGCCGTCCGGGAGCGCAACGGCAACCTGCCGGTCTCCCTGGGAGCCGTCCCTGAAAACGGACATGACATTTAACCTGTTCAGTCTTCGACTGAACATCGCAAGGGGGTCTTGCGACCCCCCTACGGAACCCCCCAACGGATTTGCCTCTCGCCCCTTACGGGACTCCCGGGCGGCAAATCCGCAAGGTATGTATTTTTGCTCCCGCAGAAGTGAAGGGTTTCTCTCTTTCCCAGATGTATTTCTGCTCCGCAAAAATACTCCTCGCACCGGCAAAGCCGGTACTGCGGATTGGCATCAGGGGGAAGCATCCCCCTGATACCCCCTCAGTGTCGGATCCCGGGGGATTGAATCGTTACCGCAAAATACCAAAACAGAAACGAGTGATGCGCATTGAGGATTCTGCTGGCGGAAGACGACCGGGACCTAAACAACGCGGTCAAGACCCTGCTGAGTCGGTCCGGCTATCAGGTGGACGCCGTGCTGGACGGGGAGGAAGCGCTCGATTACGTCCGGGCCGAGGCCTATGACGGCGTGATCCTGGACTGGATGATGCCTCGAAAGGACGGCGTGGAAGCCCTGCGCCAGATGCGGGCAGAGGGAATCAAAACCCCCTGCCTGCTTCTGACTGCCCGGGACGCCGTGGAGGACCGGGTGACCGGCCTGGACGCCGGGGCGGACGACTACCTGCCCAAGCCCTTTGACGTCCAGGAGCTTTTGGCCCGGGTGCGGGCCATGCTGAGAAGGCGGGAAGCCTTCATCCCGGACGTGATCCAGTTTGAGGACCTGGCCCTGGACAAGGGCACCGGGGAGCTTCGGTGCGGGGACCGCTCCGTCCGCCTTTCGGGCAAGACCTTCCAGATGATGATCCTGTTCATGGAAAACCCGCACATCCTCTTTTCCGTCCAGCAGCTGATGGACAAGGTCTGGGGCTGGGACGCCGAGGCGGAGATCAACGTGGTCTGGGTGAACATTTCCACCCTGCGCAAGAAGCTGGCGGAGCTGGACACCCAGGCGGAAATCCTGGTGCACAGAGGCACGGGATATTCGTTGGAGAAAAAGTCATGATCAGAAAACTCAGGCAGCGGTTCATCCGCATCGCCCTGATCGCCCTGACCATCGCGATGGTGCTGGTGGTCGCGGTGGTGAACGCGGCCAACTGGTTCAGCGTGCGCGGGGAGCTCCAGCAGACCCTGAACTTTCTTTCTGAAAACGAGAGCATGGCCACCCGCGACGCCATCTTCGGCCGGATGCCGGGGAAGAACCGCCACGTGCGGAACCTGATCAGCGAGTCCAACTGGTTCTCCGTGATCTGCGACCCGGAGGGGACGATCAGGAACATCAACCTGCTCAATACCCTGAGCACGGACGAGGAGACTGCCCGGACGATGGCAAGCCAGGTGCTCAAGGGAAATCAGACCACCGGCTTTCTGTCCGACCATCTCTATACCGTGCAGGAAGGGCCGATGGGCGGGACGGTGGTCCTCTTCCTCAACTGCGAGACCAAGCTGGCCGCCGTCCGCACCCTGGGGCTGATCTCCGCCCTGGCCTGCCTGGGGGGCATTTTGCTGGCCTTCCTGCTCGTCAGCCTGGCCAGCCGCAGGGCCATCCAGCCCATCATCCGGAACATGGAGCAGCAGAAGCAGTTCATCACCAACGCCAGCCACGAGCTCAAAACCCCGCTGACGGTGATCTCCACCAACATGGAGCTGATGCAGATGGAGCAGCCGGACAACCCCTGGGTGAAAAGCACCCAGAAGCAGACCGCCCAGATGCGCCACCTGGTGGACGAGCTGGTGTACCTGAGCCGGATGGAGGAGGAAAACGCCCCCCTCAC
Source organism: Christensenella sp. UBA4379 (assembly GCA_002391225.1). Taxonomy (GTDB): domain Bacteria; phylum Bacillota; class Clostridia; order Christensenellales; family Aristaeellaceae; genus UBA4246. The sequence goes on along the minus strand of DGRV01000074.1, from coordinate 18,736 downwards.
GATGGAAAACCTTCCCTTCGGCCAGCTCCTGCTGGAAGCCGCCGAGCCCTTCACCGCCATGGCGGAATATCAGGGCAAGGTCCTGACGGCGAAGGCGGAGGAGAACCTGTACGTGAAAGGCGACCGCGCCTCGATCCAGCGCCTGCTGTCGACCCTGCTGGACAACGCCGTTAAATACGCGGCCCCGGAGGGGGACATTCTTGTAAACGCCGTCAGCGAAGGAAAGCAGGCCGTCCTGACCGTGGAAAACCCCGTCGAAAAGCCCCTGTCTGAGGACCAGTGCCGCCAGCTCTTCGACCGCTTTTACCGGGCCGATCCATCCCGGAACAAGGACAAACAAAGCGGCTTCGGGATCGGCCTGGCCATCGCCGCCGCCATCGTGGAAAAGCACGGCGGGAGCCTCTCCGCCGCCATGACGGATGACAACCGCCTCCGCTTTACCTGCGTACTGCCCAAAGGAGGAGCCGCATGACGCTGAACAAAACCTCTCTCTTTTTTAGGAACCGGGGCTTCTGGCCCCGTTTTCTCTTTGCCTGCCTGATGTCCTTCGGCGTGCTGGCCGTCTGTTCCAAGTCCTCCTTCCTCTACCCCATGAACGACTGGGTGGACGTCCACTGCTTTTTTACCGTAGGCCGGGGGATGCTGCACGGCCTCACCCCCTACCTGGACCTCTATGAGCAGAAGGGGCCGCTGATCTACTTCCTGTTCGCCCTGGCGGGGGCGATTTCCGAAACCTCCTTCCTCGGCGTGTGGCTCATCGAGTGCCTGTGCTATGGGTGGTTTTTGTACCTGGCCGGGCGGATCGCGGAGACCCTGTCCGCCTCCGGCAAGGCCTGGTGGATCGGCGCGGCGGTGACGGCCGTCCTGATCCCCCTGACCCCCGCCTTCTCCCACGGCTCCAGCGCGGAGGAGCTGATCCTCCCGATCCTGGCCTGCGGCCTGCTGACGGTGCTGAAGGCCCAGACGGAAAACCGCCTCCTGACCATAAGGGAGGGCCTTTCCCTCGGCCTCTGCGCCGCCGCGGCCCTGTGGACCAAGTACACCTTCTGCGGCCTGTTTTTCGGCCTGGCCCTGGCCGTCGCCCTCTGGTACCTCTTGACCGGCAAAGGCCGGGATCTGCCCCCCCTGATCCTGTATTTCCTGATCGGGGCCGCCTCCCTCTCCATCCTGATCCTCCTCTGGTTCGCGGCGAAGGGAGCCCTGTCCGCCCTGTGGCAGGCCTATTTCGTCGACAACCTGACCCGCTACTCCCAGAACATCCGGGGCGGGCGGTATGACGCCCCCCTGCCCAATCTGCTCAACAACCTGCCCTGGTCCATCCCCGGGGTCTTCGGCCTGATGTATCTTACCGTCCGGCCCCGAAAAACCGGCTGGCAGGCCCTGAGCGCCTGGCTCAGCGCCGTCGGCCTCTTCGTCTTCACCTACTGGAGCGGGCGGCGCTACCCCTATTACGCCCTGCCCCTGTCCGTCTTCGCCCCCCTGGGCCTGGGAGCGGCCTGCGCTTTGGTGAAGCCCCTGGCCGCGGGCCTCCAGCCCCGGGTGAAAACTGGAGTCGTCTTCGCCCTCTCCGTCCTCCTGCTGGCGGGCGGACCCCTTCTTTCCTACCGTCTGAGCCCCAACACCTACCTGATGCAGATCAAAAAGGAGGACACGCCCCCCTACCGCTTTGCGGAGATCATCCGCCAGAGCGAAGCCCCCACCCTCCTCAACTACGGCTTCCTGGACGGCGGCTTCTACTTTGCCTCCGGCGTCCTCCCAAACGGCCCCTTCTTCTGCACCCTGAACAACGACCTCACCGAAATGGAAAAATCCCTGCAGGACAGCATCCAGCAGGGAAAAACCGAATTCATCGTCACCCGCTCCAAAGAACTCCCCAAAAACACACCATACAAGCTGGTAGACCAGGCCTCGATGGTATTCGAGGGAAGACAATGGAAGTACTTTTTGTATCAGGTAGGAAGTATTAGGTAGGAGGTAGCGCTCGCTGCGCTCGCTAAGGTATATAGTTGTTAGTGAGGAGTGAGGAGTTGAAAACCGCTGTGAGTGCCGTCCCCGGGTCATCCCAAAGCCCGGAAGCATCCATATTCAATGTTCAGCAGTAACTATTCAGTCCTCTGAGATCAAAAGGAGTTTGCCTTTTGACGGAGGGGGTGATCAGGGGGATTCTTCCCCCTGATTGTAATCCGCAGCGGGTTGCGAAGGCCTGGAAAACTGTCCGGTGGACAGTTTTCACTGAGCAACGGGCCGGAAGGCCCTGGACAATGTACGTCGCGGGGTTCTGAGCGCCCGGAAAATGTGCCGGTGGCACATTTTCAGCGAAGAACGGGCCGGTAGGCCCAGGGCAGGTATTTTGCGGAGCAGAATATGCCTTAGGAAGAGAAGACACCTTCACTTCTGCGGGAGCAAAAATCCGTAGGGGAAAGCGTGGGCTTTGAGGGCCCGGAGATTGTGCCGGTGGCACAATCTCACCGAAAAGCGGGCCGGAAGGCCCTGGAAAGGGGACAGAGTCCCCGTCCCAGTAACTGTTCAGTCGATGACTGAACAGTTACGTTCAGCATAACAAAGAGGCCCCCGCGTGCGGCGGAGGCCCTTTGTCCTATGAAAGGGGATATAGTTCTTCGTTCTTAGTTCTTAGTTCCAACGCTTAGAACTTGGAACTCAGAACCAAATCACTTGTTGTCCGCTTCGATCGTCTGGGCGGCGGTGCGGCCGGAGACGATGATTTCGGTGATGGCGTTGCCGCCCAGACGGTTGCCGGCATGGATGCCGCCGGTCACTTCACCCGCGGCGTAGAGGCCGGGGATCGGGTTGCCGTTGGTGTCCAGGACGCGGCGGGCCGCGTCAACCTTGACGCCGCCCATGGTGTGGTGGGTGGAAGGCGCCTGGGGACGCATGCGCAGGGTGCCGATGTGGTAGGTGTCGGGCAGGTAGTTGCCGTTTTCGTCCTTTTCGACGTCGCCGATGGTGCCCTGGGTAGCCAGCTTGGGCACGTCGATTTCGGTGGTCAGGCCCATGACGTACTTGTCATAGTCCTCGATGGTCTTACGCAGAGTGTCCGCGTCGCAGCCGATCATTTCGGCGATCTCTTCCACCGTGCGGAAGTAGAGGCGGCCTTCGATCTCCTCGGTGCCGTTGATGCGGATGGAGGGGTTGGACACCTCGATGTAGATGCCGGGCACATACTTGAGGCCCATCTTTTCGGCCTGTTCCTTGCTCATGCCGTTCTGGAAGCCGCCCAGGGAGAGCACGTCGCGCTCCGCGGACTCGTCCACATAGCGCTTGCCGGTGGCGGGATTGATGAAGATGACGTTTTCGCCGGCGCCGCGGGAGAGGTTGCCGTTGTCAACCCAGCCCAGGGGCATCATCTGGGTCCAGCCCATGCCCTCGACGTCCGCGCCGACGGCCTGCGCCATGACGATGCCGTCGCCGGTGAGCTCCTTGCGGTTGGTGGTGCCGATGTTGTCGGCGATGAAGTCAGATTCCCAATAGATGTTGCTTTCCTGCACCAGGTCGATGTTGGCGCCGTAGCCGCCGGTGGCCAGGATGACGCCCTTGGTGCCGTAGGCGGTGACCTTGGTGCCGTCATACTGTTCTGCCTTGACGCCGACCACGCGGCCGTTGTCGACGATCAGTTCCTTGGCGGTGGTGCGGAGCATCATCCGGTTCTTTTCGTTGGCGTTCATGATGGTGTTGTAGGGCACGGCAAAGTAGGAGCCCCACTTGGTATCGGTGATGGTCTCGCCGTTCACGACGCCGCCCTTGGGGCCGTTCTCGCGCTGCCACAGGCAGCCGATCAGGGTCGTCTGGCCCGCAAAGTCGAACAGGGAGCCCTGCGCGCACAGCCAGGGCTTGATGTCCTGACCGCCCTCGATCACCTGGCTGACCAGGTCATAGCGGCCGTAGATCCACTGAGAGCCGTCGGCGCTGGGACGCAGGCCGCCGTAATAGGTCTGGAAGATGTGCAGGTTCTTGGTGGAGAACAGGGTCAGCTGGGTCTCGTTGACGCCGTTGTCCAGCTGGGGCTGCGCCCAGTTAAGATATTCCCGGATCTCGGCTTTCAGAGCCTGCAGGGTGGGCAGGTATTCCGCGTGGACGCCCCGGGGAGCGTTCAGGCTGATTTCGCCCGCGACAAAGGGATGGTCGGCGTCCAGGGTCCCGTCAAAGGGCTCTTCGGACCAGCCCAGGATCACCTTGAGGATCTCGATGCGGCCGGCGTCGTTCTTGACCTTCGCGTATTCCTGGCCGTCGATGGGGTTGATGCCGCTTTCAGCGTCCGGATCGGCGGGATCCCAGACCAGGTAGGGCATCACGGACTGGAAGGCGCCGCCGGAAACGAGGGTGTTGCCGCCCATTTCCGCCGCCTTTTCGATCAAAAGCACGGTGTTGCCGTTCTGCGCGGCCTGGGCGGCGGCCATCATGCCGGCGCCGCCGGCGCCCACGATCACGACGTCATAGGTCAGCTCGATGTCCGCCTGGGGCTCGTGCTTGACGGTCGCTTCCTTGAAGGCGTCCAGGTTGGTGCAGCCCGCCTGCTCGGCGGCGGCGTTGACCGCGGTGCGCAGGGCGCGGGAAGAGAAGGTGGCGCCGGAAACGCCGTCCACGCCGGAGCCGTTGGCGGCGATCATGTCCGCGATCATGGGAGCGAAGGCGATGTCGCCCACGTGGGCGGTCTCGGTGGACTTGACCACTTCGACATTGGTCAGCGCGGTGTCAGAGAAGGTCACGGCGAAGGTGCTTTCGCCGTTGTAGCCGGCGGCGGACACTTCGTAGGTGCCGGGGGTGAAGGCCAGAGCGGCGCCCTCTTCCTTCTGTTCGCCGCGGGCCTGGGCCAGCGCCTTTTCAGCGGCTTCCTTGACGCCTGCGGAGGTCATGGTGGCGCCGGCGACAGTGTCGATCTCAGCGTCGGCGCGGCCGATCAGGGCTTCCTGAAAGGCGGGATAGTTGGGCACGCCGAAGGGCATTTCCAGCTCGCCGGTGATTTCGGCCGCGGTGATGGCGTTTTCATCCACGGTCAGGGTGACGGTGACGCTGCCGGGGCCGGCATAACCGGTTCCCTGGGCGGTGTAGGTGCCGGGGGTGAACTGGGCTTCCCCTATGGAGACGGCGGCGCAGGACAGACCTACGCACACGCACAAGAACAGAGCGGCAAACTTTTTCATAAGCGCTCCTCCTTTAAGAAAATATGGTGACTGCGCCGCGGGCGGCGCTGACAGATTGATTATAGCAAAAAAACAGTAAAAAAACAATATAAATATCCGTAACTGTTCAGTCATCGACTGAACAGTTACTGGGACGGGGACTCTGTCCCCTTCCCACGCTTTCCCCTACGGATTTGCCTCTCGCCCTTTCAGGGCTCCCGGGCGGCAAATCCGCAAGGAACGCATTTTTGCTCCCGCAGAAGGGAAGGTGTCTTCACTTCCCAAGACATATTCTGCTCCGCAAAAATGCTCCTCGCGGCGTACATGCCGCCGCTGCGGATTACCATCAGGGGGATGAATCCCCCTGATCACCCCCACCGTCAAATGACAAACGCCTTTCGATCCCAGGGGACTGAATAGTTACAAATATCCTATGAACGAGTTCCAAGTTCTGAGTTCTGAAGGAGTGTTGTGAATGATACATGAAGCATACCCTATTCACCACTATTAACTCCTCACTCCTAACTCCTAACTCTCCACTCTCCACTCTTCACTCTTGACCATAAACCTCCTACCTACTCCCTCCTACCTCCTACCTTACATCTTGTGCCGAGTAACTGTAATGTCTCCACTGACGGAATCCGCCTGTATAAAGAGCTGGGCGTTGTCCGTAAGAAGGAGGTTGTTGACGTGGGTGTCGCCGCTGACGGTGCGCAGGGCGGCTTTGGCGGAGGTGACGGCGGGGGGCAGGCTCACCACCACGTCCCCGCTGGTGCTGATGGCGCGGATCTCGGAGGTCAGGGCGTCGGCGGACACTTCCACGTCCCCGCTGACGGATTTGAGCCTGCACTCCCTGAAGCTGCCCTTCATATTCAGGTCCCCGCTGATGGAGGTCACGGTCAGCCGCTCGGCCTTGCCGGCCCAGTGGATGTCCCCGCTCATGGACTGCATGGTCAGGTCCTCGGCGTCCAGGTCGGCGCGGATGTCGCCGCTGGCGCTCTTGAACTGGGCCACGCCGGCCGGCGGGTCCATCTGGGCAAAGGCGTCCAAATCGCCGCTGGTGGTGTCCAGCAGCAGGTGGGCCGCCGCCGCCCCGTCCCAGCGGATGTCCCCGCTCAGGCTCTGGATGTCCGCCACGATCCGGCAGTTTCCCGGCACGCAGATGCGGACGTGGTTGGTCTCCCCGCTGACGTTCACCCCGAAGCGCTGGACCGCCTGGGTCAGCTGGCGGATGGCGTCGTTGATGCTGCCGGCGATGTCCCAGGGGGCCCGGGGCTTGGCCGCCTGCTCGGTCTGCCCGCCGCCCGGGATCCGGCGCTGGGTGATGCGGAGGACGTCCCCGTCCATCTCGGCCCGAAGGCTGGTGTCCGGTCCGTGGGTCAGTTCCACGGTAATGCAGGGCCCTTCGCCCTGGAAGACCTCCACGGCGGCGTCCGTCAGCCGGGCCACCAGACGGCCCACCGCGGCGGGCTCAAAGGAAAGCGTCCCCTCCGGCAGGTCGTTGTCCGGCACGCTGACGCTCTTGTGCTCTTCTTTTTTCGGATAGGCGGAAACGATTTCCTCCATCCCCTTCAGGCTCTCGGACACCGCCGCCAGGACCTCTTCCTCCGGCAGGCCCTTTTCCGTCAGGTCCGCCCAGCGCTCCTGGCAGTTGTTCATTACCTCGTCCATCAGGGCCTGGGTCTCTTCGTTCATCACGGTGTTTTCAAACAGCTTTTCCACCATGCCGCGTACGGTTTCGTTCATACGTTTTTCCTCCCTTATGCTCCGGTGTTCCCGGGCGCTTGTCGAAGCAGCTGATCGATCAGCTTCCTGGTCGCGTCCCAGTTGGCCAGATCAGCCTTAAGTTTTTCCTCCCCCAGCGGGGTCAGGGCGTAATAGCGCCTGCGCGCGCCGGTCTGTTCGTCCCCCCAGAAGGAACGGATCAGCCCGCTGCCCTCCAGCCGCCGGAAGGCGGAGTACAGCGTGGCCTCCTTGAGCTCAAAGGCCCCGGCGGACGTCTCGCTGATGCTCTTGTTGATCCGGTAGCCGTAGCTGGGCCCGGCCCGCAGGTGGCTCAGGATGATGGTGTCCGTGTACCCCCGCAGCAAATCCGCTGACAGCCCCATGACGCACGCTCCTTTCGTTCTGATTCGCCTGAGATTGTTTGCGAGATACATTATAGATCATGTTACCTCGCCTGTCAAGGTATATAATAAAAAAACCAAAGACCCTCCCCGCTTTTCACGCTGGACGATCCACCTCCTCCCTCCTACTTCCTACCTCCTACCTGTTTCCCAGGTTCTTTTTCTCGTTGCGTACGCCCCAAAAAGATGATAAAATCGGATCATATATTTGGGAAAGGCGGGTAAACTTTAGAATGAGAGACATTACCAATCTGGATCTGCAGGCCAGGCTCGCGGAGATCGACCGCGTGATCGCCCAGGGCCCCTATACGGACGACTGGGATTCTCTGTGCCGCTGGGAGGCGCCCCAGTGGTTCCGGGACGCGAAGTTCGGCATCTTCCTGCACTGGGGGCTGTACAGCGTGCCCGCATACGCCAACGAGTGGTACTCCCGCAACATGTACATCCAGGGCATGGACCAGTTCAACCACCACGTCCAGACCTACGGCCCGCAGAAGGATTTCGGCTACAAGGACTTTATCCCCCTGTTCAAGGCCGAGCGCTTTGACCCAGCGGCCTGGGCGGAGCTGTTCCAAGCGGCGGGGGCCAGATACGTGGTGCCGGTGGCCGAGCATCACGACGGCTTCCAGATGTACAAAAGCGGCATTTCCCACTGGAACGCCTATGAAATGGGTCCCAAGAGGGATATAGTGGGGGATCTTTCCCAGAAAGTGAACGATTTCGGCCTGATCAACGGGGCCTCGTCCCATCGGGCGGAGCACTGGTGGTTCATGGGCCACGGGAAGGATTTTGACAGCGACATCAAAGACCCCATGCAGCGGGGGGATTTCTACTGGCCCGCCATGCCCGAGCCGGCCATGCAGGACCCCACGTCCGAGCCCTTCCCGACGGAAGAATACCTAAACGACTGGCTGGTCCGCACGGCGGAGATCGTCGACCGCTTTGACCCCAAGATCCTCTACTTCGACTGGTGGATCATCCACAAGGCCTTCCGGCCCTACATCAAAAAGCTCGCCGCCTATTACTACAACCTGGCGGCCCAGCGGGGCTACGAACCGGTCATCGCCTACAAGCACGATTCCTTCATGTTCGGCTCCGCCCTGCCGGACATCGAGCGCGGCCAGTTCGCCGCCGCCAAGCCCTACGCCTGGCAGACGGATACGGCCTGCGCCCTGAACTCCTGGTGCCATACGGAGCAGAACGTGTACCGCGATCCCGCTTCCCTGCTGCAGGACCTGGTGGACATCGTTTCCAAGAACGGCAACCTCCTTCTGAACGTCGGCCCCAAGGCGGACGGCACCATCAGCCCGGAGGACACCGCGATCCTGACCCACATCGGAACCTGGCTTCATAAAAACGGGGAGGCCATTTACGGCACCCGGCCCTGGCGGATCTGCGGCGAAGGGCCGACGGAGGTCAAGGAGGGCTTCTTTACCGACGGCATCAAGAAGGAATTTACGTCAAAGGACTTCCGCTTCACCCAGAAGGGCGATCAGCTCTACGCCATCGCCCTGCACCCCGCGGCGGACGGCCGCTACGGCATCCGCACCCTGGCCCTCAAGGAAGAGCCCACCCCGGCGGAGTTCAGCGGCATCATTCATAACGTCCACCTGGTGGAGGACGGCTCCGAAATCTCCTGGACCCGGGACGGCGAAGCCCTCCATCTGACCGGCCCCGCCCGGACGGATGGGGACCCGGTGGCCTTCCGGATCACGCTGGAATAAGACGATGGACGATTTCAGCATCCTTGAAATGCAGGAGATGCAGAAAGCCCTGCAGGAGAAATACAAAGACAAATGGGAGCCCATCGGCCCGGAAACCGGGAAAAACAAGCTGCTCTGGATGATCGGGGAGATCGGCGAGGCCGCCGACATCGTCAAAAAGAACGGCGGAACGAAGGCCTCCTCCGACCCATCCCTCCGGCCGGCCCTGGTGGAGGAGCTGGCGGACGTGCTGATGTACTATAACGACGTCCTGCTCTGCTACGGGATCAGCCCGGAGGAACTGAAACAGGCCTACCGGAAAAAGTTTGAAAGAAACCTGACCCGGTGGTAAGGGACCGGGAAGACAAATGGGCGCGCGGCAACCATGGCCGCGCGCTCTGTTTCTTTGGTCATCCGATCTGTTCATTTAATCCTCGTACCTCAGGCTGATGCTCATCCCGTCCGTCCCGCAGAGGGCGTCCGGGAAATACGCCTGGGCGGCGGGGAGATAGTCCTCCGGGTCCTTCAGCTTCTGGGAAAAGTGGCAGAGCCACAGCCTTCTGACCCCGGCGTCCCGGGCCAGGCGGCCAGCCTGGGCGAAGGTCATGTGGCCCCGCTCCCGGGCCAGGCCCTCGTCCTGGTCGTCCCCGTAGGTGGCCTCGGACACCAGGAGGTCGGCGTCCTCCGCCCCTTCCGTCAGGGCCGGGCAGGGGGAGGTGTCCCCTGTGAAGACCAGCTTGAGCCCCCGGCGCTCCGGGCCGGTGACATCTTCGGGCAGGATCTCCCGGCCGTCCAGCAGGACCCGGTCCCCCTTTTGAAGCCGCCCCCACAGGGGCTTGGGCAGGCCCAGGGCTTCCGCCTTCTCCGGCAGGAAGCGGCCCGCCCGGCGGACGGAAAACACATACGCCCTACTGGGCACCCGGTGCCGGGTGGGGATCGCCGTGAGCCTCGCCTCCGAAGGCCAGAGGGGGTGCAGCTGGTCCAAAGAGAGCCCTTCCCCCTTCCCCATTTCCCGGAGGTTCACCTCAAAGGGCAGGGGCCCGGCCAGGGTCAGGATGGGCCGCAGCTCCCGCTCAAGCCCCTCCGGCCCCAGGATCCACAGCGGTTCCGTCCGCCCCATGGACAGCATGGTCTGCAGCAGCCCCGGCAGGCCGAAGATGTGGTCCCCGTGATAATGGGTCAGGGCGATCACGTCTACCCCGATCCCATTGACCCCCGCCCGCCGGGCCGCGGTCTGAGTTCCCTCTCCGCAGTCCAGCAGGACGCTGACCCCCTGATACCGCAAAAACCCAGCCGTCAGCGCCCGTTCCGGCAAAGGCAGCAAAGCCGCCGTCCCCAGCAGCGTAAAGTCAATCATCCAAGCTCCTACCCCCACAAGCGGAGCGGGGCATACATATCAAAAAAGCCAAAAAGAATCCCCCGCCCCGGCAGTCCGTTTCATTGTACTGGCTGGGAGGGGGTTTGTCAAATCGCCCGATCAGTTTGTTGCGCTTCAAAAAGCACAACATTCTCTCGGGGGTTTTGAAGGGGGCGATGCCCCCTTCAGTGAAATCCGCAGCAGCGACATGCGCGGCGCGGGGTTCTGAGGGCCCGGAAAACCGCTTCCAGTGCAGTTCAGAGCAGTTTCAGTGCAGTTTTCAAAGAAAAACCGCTCTACGAATATGCCTGTTATATCAGGCATTTTTATCAATGTAGAGCAGTTAGAGCAGTTTTTTGGGAGTGATTCAGCTTTTTTATACAGAATCCTTGGCGGGAGGTTGCGCAAGCGATCGGCGGGAAAGAAACCGAGTATTCCGTGAAAGAGGCCTGCTGCTGGTATGTGGACGGACGTTCTGTGCCGTATGGGGCAGGGAATCAATTGTCATCTTTTGTCGGACCGGAAACACAGGACTTGTAAAATCGGGTTGACAGCCCGCCAGAGGTGCGCTTATAATTCGAGTACAGGGATGGATCCGCTGTATACTCGCGCCACCGAACGAAAGCTTACGCGGTATGTAATGCCGCCGGCCGCGAGGATGATCAACAGTTCAGGAGGTGAGCGTGTATGGCAAAACTGAACGATGTCGCCAATTTCTTTATCGCCATTGCCGGTGAGATGGCTGATGCCGGGCTTGGCGATGCAATGACGAACCTCCGTTTGCAGAAGATCCTTTATTACGCACAGGGATGGTCACTGGCGCGAAACGGAAAGCCGCTTTTTGATGAACCCATCGAAGCATGGCAGTTCGGCCCGGTGGTTCCCGCTGCATATGAATGGTATAAAAATAGCGGCAGAGGCGTACTTTCTGCCAAAATGCCTTCTGCATCCGCTTTCACGACGGAAGAAATGGAGCTCTTAACCGACGCTTTTGCCGAGCTTGACCAGTATTCAACCAGCGCTCTTGTGTCCATGACACACGGTGCGGATACCCCGTGGAGCAGCGCAAGGGAAGCCGGAAAAAGAAAGACGATCAGCAATGAAGATATTCGCCAGTATTTCCTGAACCATCCCCTGCTGACGTTCAAAGAAAAGGTAAGCCGCATCCCCATTGTCGAACCGCTGAGATATGAAAATGGCGTTCCGGTATTTGCAGCGGAGGAAGCATGGGACTATGACTGAAGCGAAGCCTTGGGAAATATGGTGGGCCTACGTGGCCTTTGAGGACCAACCGGACGGCAAGCGGCGTCCCGTGCTGGTGCTTGAGAACGGAGAGATATACGCCATCGCTCTGAAGATTACGAGCCATGAAGCGAGAAATATCTGGGGCGAGTACGAAATCGTCCAATGGAAAACCGCCGGATTATCCAAGCCGTCCACCATTCGTGTGACCAGGCGTTTACGGCTGAGAAATGAGGATCTGGACGAAAAGATCGGCGACCTCCAGCTGATGGACATCGCCAATCTGAAACGGTATCTGTAAAGCCTATATGCCTCCCCCATGATTCGGGGGATTTTTCATTGTTGGGTCTCGCAGAAAATAATGTCACCAATTTCACGAGTACATGTGATATCGTACATGCAGTGAAATGATCCAATTCATGGACAGGGCAGATTCCCGAAAGGGAGGCTATCTGATTCACATCTTCACACCGCCGGCAATCTTTTTTCTCTCCCCTCCTCCCTATCACACGGTCATGGACAAGGCTCCGGGGTTGATATTTTTTAGCTGAGCCGGTATCATGGAGAACAAACGAACGGTGATTCTCAAAGCCCGCGAATCAAAGCCAACCCTCTTCGTGCAGTAAATTTGCTGGAAAAACCTTCCACAGAAAGGCATCGACATGGTACGTATCATCACTTCCCTTTTTCTGATCATCTCATACGTTTTTACGCTTTGTCCTTTTACCTGTGCTGAAACAGATCACGCCAGGTTCGTCAGAGAACACTTAAAAGAACATTCCTGTATTCCCGATTATGTCATTGATGAGATGGTATTGCAGGAATTTCCTGCCGAATCCGAAAGAGACGGATACTCGACTTATAATCTGCGTATGTTTGCTTTTGAATGTAAAAGCAGTCTGTCGAATCAGCCTTTGATTTCTGTTTGGGTTGATCAGAATCAACAAATCCTTCATTGTACCTGTAACAAATATACCATTCAGGATTATATGCGCGACGCTGAGTATTATTATGCGGTAAAATCTTCGGTTCAGGCAGCCGCTGAATGGGAGAAACTGTATGGTCCTGTCCAGGAATGGGATGCGGAACGGTATCTTCAATTCCTGGAACAATACCATCAAATTCCAAACATCATCGAGGATGTATATTACAACTCAGGCAACTATTCATTAACTGGCATAAAGCCAACAGAAAATGATGTTTCTGTTCGAGAAGCAAGGGAGATCAGCGACCGCATCGTGTGTGAACATTTGGGAATCGCACCGGAAACATTAAGCGCATTGACCGTTGGAAGCACATACGATTTCGATCGCGGTCCGTCCTATGCGTTTCACTATTATCGTATGGACGAAGAAGATCGCTATGACGACATCTATCAGGTATTTATTCGTGTCTCTGATGGAATATGCCTTTTAGCTATCCGCAATTTTACCGACGAGGAGCAGGAAGAAATGAGACTTCACCCGGAAAAACTGGAGGAAATCACCAATCGAACCTGGTGGTCGGATCTGGAGGATTGGAAATCATATTTTGGGTGGTAAAGTTTTTTGATTCTTTAAAAATACGGGTTTTCATTCCATGGTTTCATTGTACCGCCTGCGACCATCCATAAAAAAAAGCGCTGCTGATGAGCTGTTTTCACTTCATCAGCAGCGCTTTCACGGTTCATGCGTCCGTTCGTTGGAAGGACAAAGCCGTCGTATAAAACCCTCTCCCCGTCATCCGTTCCATTTTTCAAAAACACTAAAAAACTTCCAAAAAACTGCTCTAACTGCTCTACATTATCAAATACACCTGATATATCAGTCGTTTTCGCAGAGCAGTTTTTTAGAAAAAACTGCTCTTAAACTGCTCTGAACTGCTCTCAAACTGCTCTTGACCGCCCGGTCAGAACGGCAGGACCTCGTCCACCACCACATAGCCTTTTTCCAGGGCGGCCTGGATGGGGTCTTTTTGCTTTGGCCTGCCCACCTTCACACGGTCAAAATAACGGCTCCCCATGCTCATGGTTTCCCCATACCCCTTCACCCGCATCGAGCGGTAGAAGTTGTTGCGGGTGAGGGCCTGGCGGTCCGATTCAAAGCAGTAGCGCTTGTAGGCGGTGAACAGGGCGCCGCGCTCGGTGCGGGCGGAGGGGTCCGGCGTCGTCTCCTCGGCCAGGAAGGCGGCCACCGTGTCCGAATCCATGCGGAACTGGTCCACAGCCTCTTTGGAGGCCGGGGATTCCCGGAGGCCGCCGGCCAGGTACATCTCCTCGAGAGCGCGGACGCACAGGGTGATCAGGTCGTCGATCTCCAGGAGAAGGGCCTGAAAAAGGTCAGGCCTTCGGGCCTTGGGCACCCGGTTCATCGGCAGGATCAGGAGACGGCGGTAAAAGCCGTTGGACTTTTCGGACTTGACGATGGGCAGCTCGTTGGTGCTGAAAATGAGGCGGGCGTAGCTTTTAAAGGAGAAGGCGTCCTTCCCCTTGGCCTCGCCCCGCAGGGTGTCCTCCCCCAGGATCTTTTTGATGGTGCTGGTGTCCTCCAGGGCGGTCAGCTCCAGGTCCGCGCAGGAGTTGAGCAGCTTCCCCACCAGGCCGTAGGCGGCAAAGCGCTGGCTCAGCTCGCTCAGGCTGATGCTGGCCAGGTTTTCGCTGCCGATCATCGCCTCGATCAGGCGGATGACGGTGCTCTTGCCCGTGCCCCCTTCCCCGTTCAGGATGAGGAACTTCTGCTGGCTGACGTCCCGGGTCATGCAGTAGCCCGCGAACTCCAGCAGCATCCGCCGGTCCTCCGGGTCCGGGGTGATGAAGCGCAGCCAGGCCTCCAGCTCCTGCCCGTGGGGCTTGCGCTCCGGGTCAAAGGCGTGGGGAATCTGGTTGATGACCCGAAAGCTCGGGTCGTGGGGGATCATCTTCCGGGCGACGGGATCATAAAACCCGTTGCGGAAATTGATCCAGTGGGCAGGGCAGCGGTTCACGGCCTCGAAGGTGGTCTGCAGGTCCGCGTCCCCGATCAGCAGGTCGTAGATGCGCCGGATGGTGGGGGCTTTGATGAACTCCGGGTAGCAGCAGCCCCGGATCAGGGTTTTGACCTTCGCCCCGCTCTCGTCGGGCCGGAAGCACCCTCCTTCGTACAGGTAGGGGACGCCGCCCATCACGAACATTTCCTGGGTCTCCTTGATGTGGCGGCAGACCTCCCAGTCGTAGACCCCCTTGACCCTGCCCCTGCCGTCGAACAGATGAAAGCGGGCCAGAGAAAGGGGGCCGGGCGCCGGCCCGGCCTCCCCCATGGGCGCTTCCCCTTCCGGCCCCAGGGGCGTTTCCCCCGTGGCCAGATAATGGTCGAACTGGGTCCGCAGCGCCTCGCTCAAAGCTGCGTCACCTCCCGGTCCAGCTCGTTGTCCGCCCGGGCCCGACGGGACAGGGCCGCCTGAAAGGCCGGGTCGTCCCAGAGACGGTCCCGGTCCCGGGCGGGACGTTCGGCGGCGCGGACCTGCTCATCCGCTTCCCGGCGGACGGCGCAGAGGAAGGCCCATTCTCGCCTGCGGCGCTCCTCCTCCCGCCGCCGGGCCGCGCGCTCCCGCTCGCGCTTCTGCCGCTCTCCCCGGCTGACCGGCCTGCCCAGGTCCAGGCCCAGGTTAAAGTCCTCGTTGATCTTCTTCACCGCCCCGATCATGGACAGGCCGAAGATCTGAGCCGTCAGGTCCGCCGCGTCCCCGCCGTGGTGGCAGGCGTGGCAGTAGCAGGTGCCGTCCTGATAAAAGGCCAGGTCCGGATGATTGTCCTCATGCCAGGGACAGCGGGCCCGCCCGGCCCGGAAGTACAGCCCGTAGGCCTCCGCCGCGCACTTGGCCGGCACCCGCTCCCGGATCACCTCAAACACATTCTTCTTCTCCCGATCCTCCTTCCCGTCCCATTCCCACAGGTCCGGCCTCCCAAGCCCAGGCTTCCTCCTCACCATCCAGACCCTCTTTTCAGGGTCGGACAGGCTCTCGTTTGGCCAGGGGGTCTCGTTGGGCCAGGGGGTCTCGTTCGGCCAGGGTTTTGCTTCGCTGGCGGGGTTGCTCTCGTTCATCCAGGCGTTCTGATTCATCCAGGCTTTTGCTTCGCTGTCGGGCTTGCTCTCGTTCATCCAGTCTCTCCTTTCGCTGTCGGGCTTCTTTCCGTTCATCCAGGCGTTCGTTTTGTGGTTTTCATGCACGTTTTCTTTCATCAATGTTCTCCTTCGTTGTTCTCTTTTGAGCCCCCTCCCGGGCTCGTTCCAATGGCTTCCAAAGTTTTCTGCATGCAAAAAGGACGCCTGGAATCATCTCCTGGCGTCCCGTCTGTCCGGACAATAAAAGCCTACCACAAAACCCACCCGAAGGCAAGCTGAAAAAGCGTTGAAAATCCCGATAAAACCATTGAAAAATCGTTGCAAACCCGTTGAAAAAGAAGCCAAATTTCCCCTGATTCCCCTGATCTTTCAGCAAAAAGGAAATGTTCGGATTTTCAGAAAAAAAGCTGCCCCCACCTTTCAGTGAAAGCAGCCTAATGCCTATTGCCTAATCCCTAATCCCTATTCCCTAATGCCTAATGACTACTCCCTCCCGGGGCCTTCCGGCCCGCTGCTCGGTGAAAACTACCCAGGGCTTACCAGCCCGTTCTTCGCTGAAAACTGTCCACTGGACAGTTTTCCTGGCGCTCAGAACCCACAGGACAGTTTTCCGGGCCCTCACAGTCCTATTACCTAATGCCTAATCCCTAATCCCTATTTCCTCTTCTCGCCCTTCGCACCTTTATACTCCAAGCACATCATCGTCAAATCGTCGAACTGTTCGGCGTCCTTGACGAAGCCGTCCACGGCGCGGCGGACGTTCAGGAGGAGCTGCTGGCAGTCGGCGCTGTGATCGGAGTTCAGGGCTTCGATCATGCGGTCGGTGCCGAAGAGCTCGTTGTCAGCGTTGGTGGCTTCGGGAACGCCGTCGGTGTAGACGAAGAGCTTATCGCCCGGATTCAGCTGGAGCTCGTACTCCTTGTACTTCATCTGGGGCATGCCGCCCACGACGAAGCCGTGCTTGTCCCGGAAGATTTCAAAGTCTCCGTCCGCCCGCTTGATGGCGGGGTATTCGTGGCCGGCGTTGGCGGCGGTCATCTTGCCGGTGGAAATTTCGAGGATGCCCAGCCAGACGGTGACGAACATTTCCACCTGGTTGTTGGAGCACAGGGCCTCGTTGGTCCGGTTCAGGATCTCGCTGACGGACTGGCCCAGCATCGCGCAGCTCTGCAGGATGACCTTCGAGATCATCATGAACAGGGCGGCAGGGACGCTCTTGCCGCTGACGTCCGCCATGACCAGGCAGAGGTGATCGTCGTCGATCATGAAGAAGTCATAGAAGTCGCCGCCGACCTCCTTGGCCGGATCCATGGAGGCGTAGATGTCCAGCTCCGGCCGGTCCGGGAAGGGTGGGAAGACGTGGGGCAGCATGCTGGCCTGGATCTGGTTGGCCATGTGCAGCTCGGTGCCGATACGCTCCTTTTCCGCCGTCACGCGCTGGACCTCGCCCACGTACTGGACGGTCTTGTGGGAGATGTCGGCAAAGGACTGGGCCAGCACCTCGATTTCGTCGCCGGTGCGGAAGGAATCCTCCATCTTGAACTCCATGTCGCCCTCGCTGAGCTCGGCGATGCGCTTGGTGATGCGGTTGAGGGGCTTGACGATCTTCTTGCCCAGGATCAGGGCGGCCGTCAGCATCAGCAGCTCCAGGCCGATCAGAAGGATAGTGGCGAAGGTGGTGGTGCGGCCTTTCTGTTCCCGGTAGGAAAGGGTCGCTTCGGTTTCGATCTGCTTATAGCTGTCCTGCAGCATCCGGGACGGCTCTCCGGCAACCGCCGCGTCGAAAAAGGCGATCAGCGTCCAGCCGACGGACTTCATCGGATAGCCGGTGGCAAAATAGTCATTTCCCTGAATGGACAGCTTCCTGACACCCGTCTTTCCCTTCATGGCGTCAGTCACAAGGGCCGCCAGGTCCTGGTTTTCGTACTGGCGAAGATCCACGGCCTCCGCGCTGCTTCTCACCTCAAAAGCGCCGTTTTCATCCGGCGAAAGGATGACGTGACCGTCCTGGTTGACAATGATCAGATATCCGCCCTTCGACACGGACGAAAAAACCGTCTCCTGCATCTGGTTCAGGAAAATGTCGGAGGCAACCACCGCACGCAGCGTGTCGTCGTCCTCCAGATACACCGGCATCGCGCAGGTGACGCACAGCTTCCCGGTGGGCTTGTCCAGCTCCACATCGGAAAATACGACCTTGCCCGCCGCAGCCGCCTGCTTGAACCAGTACCGGTCCTGGGCGTCATAGCGGACCGGGGTCCCGTCTTCCGCGAGCCAGTCGCTGGAAACGGTGTCCACCATCAGGGTAACCCCTTCCGGGACGGCAATGTAGGCGTTGTCCGAATCATCGGAGGCGCACAGGCTGATGATCAGTTCCGACATATTGGCAAGCAAGCCCATGCGCTTGACCAGCGCCGGGTCGGAACCGTCCACTCCGCTGGCCAGCAGCATTTTCGCGGCCAGATGCCCGTCCTGTCCGGCGTTCGGACCGGTGTAGAACGCGGGATTCACCTTGCCCGGGTCGGAAAACAGGCTGGCGGCATACTCCCCCATCAGCTGCACCCGGTTCCGGAGATTCCGGAACATCTCATCCGCGATCTGCGCTTCCATCACGATGATCTTTTCCATATTCTGGTCAATCACCTGCTCCATGACGGAATCCGTGATGGTGCCGATGGCTTCGCGCTGGCGGGTGCCGGTTTCCGCCGTGAGGTCGGCCAGCACGCCGTTCTGATAATTGGTGATCAGGATCCCGGCCACGGTGACCAGGAGGATGGAGATCAGGATCAGGTTAAAGACCTTGGTCTCGATCCCGCCGATGACGAGATTTTTAAACTTTTTCAACAAGGATTCCTCCTTACGCCGACATGTCTGCCTCGAGCGATCCGGGCTGTGGCGCCGCCGGGAGCCTGGACATACTCATTCATAATGTATCATATCATATTTCCCGATGGATTTCAAAACCTTTTTCCAACGGTTTTACAGGTATTTCGCCTTTGTCTTCATGGGACTATCAGCCGCAAATCCTGTTAAGGTATAATACATAGGTAACAGAAAAGAGTAGCAAAAAAGAGAGCCAAGTGGTAAGGTA
>DGRV01000031.1 GCA_002391225.1 Christensenella sp. UBA4379 | reverse complement strand
TTTATCGTCTATTCGCTTCATTTGCCTCGCTATGAGCGAGA
Source organism: Christensenella sp. UBA4379 (assembly GCA_002391225.1). GTDB lineage: Bacteria > Bacillota > Clostridia > Christensenellales > Aristaeellaceae > UBA4246. The sequence goes on along the minus strand of DGRV01000031.1, from coordinate 7,907 downwards.
ACTATATTGAGAACCATTTTGGCGAGATTATTGGATATGAGTCGGAAACCGAAGCCAGAATGATTGATGCAGACTGTACGAAAGATAGTCTGAAAGCAGACAACAGAGATATCATCAATGGCTTTCAACATGCAGGGGAACAGGTCGTACTGATATATTCTGATTATGAGCAAACAATAAAAGGGCTTCTGGACCGACAATCGGGATTTGTGAGGAACAGATATGAAAACAATATATCTGATCGGCGGTACAATGGGCGTCGGTAAAACGACGGTGAGTCAGCAACTGAAAAAGAAGTTGCCGAACAGTGTTTTTCTTGACGGCGATTGGTGTTGGGATGCCGATCCGTTTCAGGTAACAGAAGAAACAAAAGCCATGGTCATGCGCAACATCTGCTTCCTGCTGAATAGTTTTCTCCACTGTACGGCCTATGAAAATATTATTTTCTGCTGGGTGATGCATGAACAATCCATTATTGACGAAATAATCGATAGACTGGACACAGGAGATGCGAGAGTCATAAAGATTTCGCTTATGATCGATGAAACCAATTTGCGCAAAAGACTCTCTGCTGACATCGCCAGGGGGATCCGCAGTAACGATGTAATCGACAGAAGCGTTGCAAGGATCGACATGTATCAAACGCTTGACACCATAAAAGTGGATACAGTCAATAAGAACGTTTATGAAATCGTGAGCGAAATACTGACGCTTTGATATCAACAAATTTCAGTTTGCCGATGCAACTGTTAGCAAGAAAACTCGGAAGTTAATCAATCAACTTCCAGCTTGTATGGATCGCGGAAAACCGGCTCCTGCCGAAGAAAGTTCATCTTGAAATAAATGAAGGATCGGTAAATCGGAATTTATCGGAGGAAAATGGATGAAGGAAGAATGCTTGATCTGCAAAGCTCCACTGGAATATCTCGAGAAAGATATTCTTATGGAATGTGAGATATGCCATAAAAAAGAGAATAGCAAGACCAGATGTATCAATGATCACTATGTATGCAATGACTGTCATACACAAGGCTTGGATTCGATTATCGGATTATGCCTGAAGGAAACTACAAAAAATCCAATTGCAATCATTGAAAAGATGATGTCGCTTCCGTTTTGTCATATGCATGGGCCGGAGCACCATGTTATGGTAGGAACTGCCTTGCTGACAGCATATAAAAATGCAGGAGGAGATATTGATCTTCATAGTTCGTTGACCGAGATGATGAATCGAGGCAAGAGCGTCCCTGGTGGTGCTTGCGGATTCTGGGGAGCCTGCGGAGCAGGCATTAGCACGGGGATGTTTATTTCTATCATCTCTAAGTCAACACCTTTGACGAATGAGCCGTTTGCGCTATCCCACAAGATGACTGCTAAATCGCTTGGCCATATCGGCGAAATCGGAGGCCCTCGCTGTTGTAAGCGTAATTCTTTTCTGTCGATTCATGCGGCTGTCGATTTTGTAAAAGATTATTTTGGTATTGAGATGGAAAAGCAGGAGATCGTGTGTAGTTTCTCGTCGCAGAATAATCAGTGCATTGGTAAGCGCTGTCCATTTTCTAAAGCGAATCATTGAGTCAAATCTTGCTACTAATATCAATGTTTGCTTTGGGGTCAACGATACAAACTGCCAGGTATTATTTCACCATGTACAAATGAGTCAATATGTCGTGACGGATGAAAGAGCGTGGACCCGGAAATCAAAAATTTTCGCGAGGAACTGCCGCCCAGGGAAACCGGTGCGTATCAATATGTGTCGGGCAAATGAAAGCCTGACAGGCACCGGCGAAACACCCGAGAGAAAGGGGAGAGCCGGGAATAAAAACAGAAATTCAGAAAGGATATAAAGATCATGAAAACTTTGAACGAAAAGGAACTGAACCTGGCGAACGGCGGCATCCTCTGCTATACCCCTCCGACCCATGAAGAACGTGTGAGAATCGATGAAATGCACCGCCGTGAAGAATGGGTGAAGTGGGTCCGCAAGGAAAAGAAGAAGATGGAAGGAATTGCGGACATCCGGATGCGCGCCGCTGAGGACGCCCTGAGGGCCTCCATGAGAGCGCACAACGCGGAAATGGAAATCAAAGCTGCCCAGCGCGCCGCGATGGGGCTGAACTGACAGGCCCGAAAGGCACAGGGTTAAACATAACAGCGACTGAGAGGACGTCCTCCCGGCCGTTTTTTTAATCTTATGTGACATCAGGCACTTTTGTCCGTATCAACAGGCGGAGAGTTTTCTCACAAAAAAACAATGCCCTCATGGGCAGGAAAAATACAAAAATGGAAAACAATGTGATGGAAATGGAACTGGAATCGCTCCGGCAGGTATCTGGCGGCAAACTGACAGATTCCGCAAAGCTGGGCCTGATCAAGCTCATCAGCGACGGAAAGAGGAACGGTTATTCGATGGATATCGTGCTGGAGGTGTTTACCCGGGGTTTCCCGGACAATGAAGACCGGCGGGAAGCGGTCCAATTCGTCAAGGACAACTGGTCGTGGGTGACAACCGAAGAAATGACGGCGGAGGTTCAGGCGCGGTAAAGCGCGGGAAATGCGCCAACGCAGGATGCGGGCGAGTGATCCGCTGTTCCGGCGGCGCTGCTGGGCCCGGTTCATCCTTGACAAAGAAGCTCCTATATGGTAGAATCTCTGCATACTACTATGTAGGAGCTTTTTGCGATGATGACAAACGGCGGTTTTCTGGTCACGAAGATCAAGCAGCTGGGGGACCGGATCTTTGAAAAGGTGCTGGCGGAAAAGGGCATCGACGCCTTCAACGGGGCCCAGGGGCGGATTCTGTACGTTCTCTGGCAGCAGGACGGGGTGCCGATCAAAACGGTGTCCGACGCCTGCGGCCTGGCCATCACCTCCCTGACGACGATGCTGGAGCGCATGGAGCGGCAGGGGCTGATCCGCAGGGAATCGGACAATCAGGACAGGCGGAAGACCCTGCTCTTCCTGACGGACCAGGCGAAGGCCCTGCGGGCGGATTACGACGCCGTGTCCGCGCAGATGGGCGCGCTGTACTACCAGGGCTTTACGGAGGATGAAATCCGCCGCTTCGAAGAGGACCTGCAGCGGATCCAGCGGAATCTGGAGGAGAGGCTGAAATCATGAGCGTTTGCATCAAGGACCTGATCCAGAACATGAACCTGGTGATCGGCTGCACGGTGGGCTGTCCCTACTGCTACGCCCGGAATAACGTCAGGCGCTATCACATGACCGAGGACTTTTCCCGGCCGGAGTTTTTCCCGGCCAAGCTGCGGCTGATGGAAAAGCCCCGCCCGCAGAATTTCCTCTTGACGGGCATGAGCGACCTGGCGGGCTGGAAGCCGGAGTGGCGGGAAGAGGTCTTCGCCAAGATCCGGGAAAACCCGCAGCATCAGTTTCTTTTCCTGAGCAAGCGGCCGGACCTGTTGGATATCCGCACCGACCTGGACAACGTCTGGTTCGGCGTGACGGTCACCCGGAGGGCAGAGCTCTGGCGCATCGAGGCGCTTAAGAAAAACGTGAAGGCCAGGCATTACCACGCGACCTTCGAGCCGCTGTTTGACGACCCCGGGGCGGTCGACCTGTCCGGCCTGGAATGGGTCGTCGTCGGCACCATGACCGGAGCCCAGAGCCGGAAGGTGCGTACCGAACCCGCCTGGGCCCATTCCCTGACGGAGCAGGCGTGCGAACATCACATCCCCGTCTTCTGGAAGGAGGACCTCGTCCCCGTCATGGGCGAAGAAGCGATGGTCCAGGAGCTGCCGGAAGCGTTCAATCACGTACTGGAGGAGCAGAGAGCATGGAACAGCCGGAAATCAAAGTAGGGTTTACGAAGACCAAGAGCATCATGACCAAGTCGAACGGACCTTTGGGCGGCTATTCGGTCAACCCCTATGTGGGCTGCCCCCACGCCTGCCGCTACTGCTACGCCAGCTTTATGAAGCGCTTCACCGGCCACACCGAGGACTGGGGAACCTTCATGGACGTGAAAGAATGGCCCGAAATCACCCACCCCAGGAAGTACGCCGGGCAGAAGGTCATCGTCGGGACGGTCACGGACGGCTATAACCCCCTGGAGGAACAGTACGGAAAGACCCGCCTGCTGCTCGAGCAGCTGAAGGACAGCGGGGCGGACATCCTGATCTGCACCAAGTCGGATCTGGTCCTTCGCGACCTGGACCTCCTGCAGGACATCCACCGGCGCGGCCGGCTGACCGTTTCCTGGTCCATCAATACCCTGGACGAGGATTTCAAAAACGACATGGACGCCGCGGTCTCCATCGAACGCAGGCTGGCCGCCATGAAGCAGGTCTACGACGCGGGCATCCGCACGGTATGCTTTATTTCTCCCGTGTTCCCGGGGCTCACGGACATCGAGGCCATCTTCGAGCGGGCGAAGGACCAGTGCGACCTGGTCTGGCTGGAAAACCTGAACCTGCGCGGCGGGTTCAAGGCGGGCATCATGGCCTACATTGCCGAAAAGCACCCGGGCCTGCTGCCCCTGTACGAGGAGATCTACAACAAGCGGAACCGCAGCTATTTCGAGGTCCTGGAAAAGAAGGCGGAGGAAATGGCCGAGCGTCATCACTGCCGCTTTGTCGACAACGAAACCCCTTATGAGCGTGTGCCCCAGGGCCACCCCACCATCGTGGATTATTTCTACCACGAAGAGGTCCGCGGCACCGAAAACAGCGGGGTGAGGAACAGGGGGTAAGGAGGCTTGGGAAGCGGAGACGGACGGCAAAGAAAAATGTTGATTTTCTCCTCGAATTGGCGTATCATGCAAATTGGAGGTGAAAATCGTGATTGTTACCACCGCCATGCTGCGGGATCAGTGGAAGGATTACGGAGACCCGGCGGGGAAGATCTCCCGGATGAAGCAAAGCGGCGAGCTGCTGCAGCTCACCCGCGGCGTTTACGAGACGGACCCAAACGCGCCGGGGCACTGCCTGGCGGGGGCCATCCTCGGCCCTTCCTATCTCTCCTTTGATTACGCTCTGTCCTGGTACGGGCTGATTCCCGAGGCTGTCCGCGTCTATACGTCCGCCACCTTCGCCAAGAGAAAGGCCAAGGAATTCCGCAACGCCTTCGGGCTGTATGCCTATCGGGATGTGCCGCGGGAGGCTTATCCCTACGGGATTCGGATGGTCCGGGAGCAGGAATACGTTTTCCAGATCGCCGCCCCGGAAAAGGCGCTCTGCGACAAGCTCTACACCATGCCTCCGGTGACGAGCCAGCGGGAAATTCAGCGGATGCTCTTTGAGGACCTGCGGATCGACCGGGAGCAGTTTGAGGGGCTGGACGCGGATGGCCTGCTTCAAATCGGCGGGCTGTACCACTGCAACAATCTCAAGTACCTGATGAAGCTTTTGCGGAGGGAGCGGGCATGAATCCTGTATTGACAGAAATGCTGGCCAGGTATCAGACGGAGAACCTGACCGACCGGAAGAACGCCGTAAAGGAGGTCATGCAGGAGATCGTGCTGTGCGGGCTCTCCCGGGCCGGGTTCTTTCAGAAAGCGGCTTTCTATGGGGGAACGGCCCTGCGAATCTTTTACGGGCTGGATCGTTTTTCGGAGGACCTGGACTTTTCTCTGCTTTCTCCGGAACCGGAATTCATGCTGTCGGACTATTTCCCCACGCTCCGGCAGGAAGCTGCCGCCTACGGCCTGAATGTGGAGATTGCCGAGAAGGAAAAAACAAAGGATTCCGCGATCCGCTCCGCCTTCGTGAAGGGCAATACCCGGGAGCACATGCTCCTCTTTTACGAAAGCCCCGCTGCCGCGGGCGGCATCACAGGGAACGAGGTCATCCGGATCAAGTTTGAGGTGGATACTCATCCGCCGGCCGGCGCGGGCATTGAACACCGGTACCGGCTGCTGCCCGCCCCCTATGAGATCGCCCTGTACGACATGTCGTCCCTGTTCGCCGGAAAAGTTCACGCGGTCATCTGCAGGGCCTGGAAGAGCAGGGTCAAGGGACGCGATCTGTATGATTACGTGTTCTACCTTTCCCGTTCCGCTCCACTGAACACGGAGCACCTGAAGGCCCGCCTGGTACAGTCCGGCGTCTGGGATAGCGAAGCCCCCTTCACCCTGGCCGATGCGAAAAGGCTGCTCTTCGACCGCTTTGCGGATATTGATTACGCCCAGGCGCGGGAGGACGTCCGTCCCTTCATCCGGGATGCGTCCTCGCTGAATCTCTGGAGCAGGGATTTCTTCTGTAAGATTACGGAAGGACTTCGATGATGGTCCATTCCTGCGGCGGCATGCTGTTTTCGTGCATCATCGAAAGAAAAAAACTGGAACAGGAGGAACCACCCCATGGACAGACCAGTGCTGTATGTGAACGCCTGCGTGCGGAAGGAATCGAGAACGGGAAGGCTGGCGGAAAAGGCGCTGGCCCTGCTGGGACAGCCTTACGAGGAGGTTCGGCTGGAGGACCTTTCCTTCCCGGCGGTGGACGAGGATTTTTTAAAGACGAGGGACAGACTCCTTGCCGAGGGGGAGCTTCGGCACCCGATGTTTGACCTGGCCCGGCAGTTCGCCCGGGCGGAGACCATCGTGATGGCGGCCCCGTACTGGGACCTGTCCTTCCCGGCGTCGCTCAAGCAGTATCTGGAGCAGGTCAACGTCGTGGGCATTACCTTCCGCTATTCGGAGGAGGGGCAGCCAGTCCCGCTGTGTAAGGCGAAGCGGCTCATCTATGTGACCACGGCGGGCGGGTGTTACGTGCCGGAGGAATTCGGCTTTGGGTATGTCCGGGCCCTGGCGCAGAGCTTCTACGGGATCCGGGAGGTCCGCCAGGTCCGGGTGCTGGGCCTGGACATCGCGGGGGCAGACGCGGAGGCGATCCTGGCCTCTGCGGAGGCCCAGCTGCCTTCTCTGCTGATTTAACCAATTGCAACGAAAGGAGATACGGGATGAAGCGTTACTTTGTGGCCAGCCTCTGCCGGGAAGGCGTCCTGGGCGGGGGCATCCTGGCGGACGACGAGGCCTACACCTACCGGACGAACAAGCTGACCGTTTCCCCGGCTTTGCGCAAGATCCGCCTCCCATACGCAGACATTCAGTCCCTGGAAAAGGGCTGGCTCCTGTGCTTCCCCACGGTGACCGTGCACATGAAGGATGGGACCAATTGGCGGTTCGTCGTGTTCCGAAGAAATCAATTTTGTGCCTGTAGAACCGAGCAGAAGGATCAGGGAACCGCCGCGGAAAAATAAAGACGGCAAGGTCCTACAATTCCGGGAAAGCGCTTGACAGCGGACCCTTCACTTCTTATACTGTACGGAGGATCAGGAAACTGATTGGGGCCGGCCGAAAGGCTGCGGCCCACCGACGCGGCGCAGAAAACCCGCGCCGCTTTTTTGTAATCTGAAAACCCCACGCTAGGCGTGGGGTTCGAGAAACCTTAAAGGTATGCCTATGAAAGAAGAACTCCTTTTGCTAGAATAGACTTGCGGTCTGCCAACTGCAAGAAAGCAAAAGGAGGACATCATTAGCATGGCTAACGACTTACAAAGTTTAGCACACACAAGATGGAATTGCAAATATCATATCGTGTTTGCACCGAAATATCGACGGCAGGTGTTTTATGGAGAAAAGAAACGGGAAATAGGGAAAATACTACGACAATTATGTGAATGGAAGGGAGTAGAAATCCACGAAGCAGAATTGTGCCCGGATCATATCCATATGCTAATAAGCATCCCACCGAAGATATCGGTATCAAGTTTTATGGGAATCCTGAAGGGAAAGAGCAGTGTATTGATCTATGAGAAATTTGGAGATATGAAATACAAATACAGGAACCGAGAATTCTGGTGCCGAGGATATTATGTCGATACTGTGGGGAAGAACACGAAAGCAATTGCCGAATACATCAAGCACCAGTTGGAAGAAGACAAACTAGGAG
>DGRV01000049.1 GCA_002391225.1 Christensenella sp. UBA4379 | reverse complement strand
TGCAGGCCGATGGAAGGCTCGTCCAGCACGTACAGCACCCCCATCAGCCCACTGCCGATCTGGGTCGCCAAGCGGATGCGCTGGGCTTCGCCCCCGGACAGGGTCCCGGCCTCCCGGGACAGCGTGAGGTAGCGAAGACCCACGTTGTTTAAAAAGCCCAGACGGTTGTCGATTTCCTTGAGGATCTGCGTGCCGATCATCCGCTCCGTTTCCGTCAGATCGAGGGAGCCCAAGAAGGACTTTGCCTGAGCGATATTCATATCGCACACTTCGGCGATGTTCTTTCCCTGCACGGTGACCGCCAGCACTTCAGGCTTGAGCCTCTTGCCGCGGCAGGCCGGGCAGGGGGTCTCGGTCATGTATTCCTGGTAAACGGCCTTCATCGTATCGCTGCCGGTTTCCTGATAGCGTCGCTCAATGGACGGGATGACGCCTTCGTAGGTGGTTCGGTAATCCCTGAAGCCAAAGGGCGTCTGATAGGTGACGGTCACCTTCCGGTCGCCCAGACCGTACATCAGCTGATGGGTGATCTCCGGCGGCAGGTCGCGGTAGGGGGTATCCAGGGAAAAGCCAAGCTCCTGGCTCAGGGCTTCAAAGGTCTGACCGGCCATGCTGTCGGCTTCTCCGCTGTTCCAGCCGGAGGCGGAAATCGCGCCCTCCCGCAGGGATTTGGTCGGGTCCGGAACGATCAGGGATTCGCTGACCTTCAGCTGAGAGCCCAGACCTCCGCAGGTCTCGCAGGCTCCGTAGGGGTTGTTAAAGGAGAACAGCCTCGGCGTCAGCTCCGGGAGATTGACGCCGCATTCCGGGCAGGCGTAATTCTGGGAAAAAATCGTTTCCTCCCCGGTCGTATAATTCAGCGCCGTCACCAGGCCGCCGGACTGCTTCATGGCCGTCTCCATGCTGTCCGCCAGGCGCTGACGTGATTCCGGTTTGATGGCGATGCGGTCGACGACCAGATCAATCTGATGCTTTTTCTGCTTATCCAGCTTCGGCGGATCATCCAGTTCGTACATTTCCCCGTCGATGCGGACGCGGACGAAACCGTTTTTCGCGGAATCCTGCAGGAGCTTTTCATATTCGCCCTTTTTCCCGCGGACCACGGGGGCCATTAGCACCAGGCGGGTTCCTTCTCCCATGGCCATGACGGCGTCCACCATCTCGTCCACGGTCTGCCGCCTGACCTCCCGGCCGCAGATCGGACAGTGCGGATGCCCGATCCTCGCGTACAGAAGACGGAGGTAATCGTAGATTTCCGTCACCGTCCCCACGGTGGAACGGGGGTTGTGGGACGTGGTTTTCTGGTCGATCGCAATCACGGGAGAAAGGCCGTCGATGCTGTCCACGTCCGGCTTTTCTGACTGTCCCAGGAACATGCGGGCATAAGAAGACATGCTCTCAATATACCGGCGCTGTCCCTCCGCGTAGATGGTGTCAAAAGCAAGGGAGGATTTGCCCGAGCCGGAAAGGCCGGTCACGACGACCAGCTTGTTTCTCGGCAGGGTGACGCTGATGTTTTTCAGATTGTTGACGCGGGCGCCTTCCACCCGGATAAACTCATTCATCGTTGCCTCGCTTCATCTCAAGGGAAAAACAAGAGGAAAGGCAGCGGAACGAAACCGCCCGCTGCCTCAAATTATTGCTTTGTGTGATCAGGAACGGCCATCCCTGCGGGGAGGACGCGTCCTTTCGCCGCTGCCGGAGCGGCCGGCGGGATTGCGCTCGTAGACCATATCGTTCCGGATCAGGTTGATGCGGCCCTGAGAGTCGATCTCGTCCACCTTGACTTCGATCTCGTCCCCAATCTTGAGCACATCCTCCACCTTTTCGACCCTGTGGTTGGCCAGCTTGGAGATGTGCAGCATGCCGTCCTTGCCGGGAGCCAGCTCCAGGAACGCGCCGAAATTCATGATGCGGACGACCTTACCTACGAAGATATCGCCCACTTCGATGTCCTTGGCGATGCCTTCGATGATGCGGCGGGCCTTGTCGGCCGCCTGCTGGTCGGGCGTGGTGATGAACACGCGGCCGTCGTCTTCAATGTCGATCTTGACGCCGGTTTCCGCGATGATCTTGTTGATCGTCTTTCCGCCGGAGCCGATGACCTCACGGATCTTGTCCGGGTTGATGGTGAACTGCACGATCTTGGGCGCGTATTTGCTGAGGGCCTCGCGCGGACGCGGCAGGGTATCCAGCATGATGCCCAGGATATGCAGACGGCCTCTGAGGGCCTGGCTGAGGGCGGCGGACAGGATTTCCCTGTTGATGCCCTTGATCTTGATATCCATCTGGATGGCGGTGATGCCGTTCATGGTACCGGCCACCTTGAAGTCCATATCGCCCAGGAAGTCTTCCAGGCCCTGGATGTCGGTCAGAATGGCGATCTGGCCGGACTCGGCGTCCTGAATCAGACCCATGGCCACGCCGGCCACCGGCGCGTGAATCGGCACGCCGGCGTCCATCAGGGACATGGTGCTGCCGCACACGGAAGCCATGGAAGAAGAGCCGTTACTGCTCAGGATTTCGCTGACCAGACGCAGGGCGTACGGGAATTCCTCTTCGGTGGGGATCACGGGCAGCAGAGCGCGTTCCGCGAGCGCGCCGTGACCGATTTCCCTGCGGTTGGCGGAACGGGAACGGCCCGCTTCACCGGTCGCGTAAGAGGGCATGTTGTACTGATGCATATAGCGCTTGCTGTCTTCCCCGACGAGGCTGTCCAGCGTCTGAGAATCGCTGATGGGGCCCAGGGTCGTGATGGTCATGGCCTGGGTTTCGCCGCGGGTAAAGACGGCGCTGCCGTGCGTGCGGGGAAGCACGCCCACTTCGCACCAGATCGGCCGGACCTCGTCCACCTTGCGGCCATCCGGACGGATGCCCTGATCGAGGATCTTGCGGCGCATGACCTCTTTATTCAGATAATAGAGAGCGTCCGCCACTTCGCTTTCCCTGCCGGGGAAAACGTCGGCAAAGTGCGCCAGCACGTCCGCCTTGACTTCGTCTTCACGGGCGCCGCGCTCTTTGCGGACATAGGTCTCATAGACCCACTTGCATTTATCCAGCGCGTATTCGCGGACGGCGGCCTTGACGTCGTCCCCGGTCGTGACGATCGGGAAATCAGACTTGGGCTTGCCGATCTCGGCGACGATCTTGTTCTGGAATTCGACCAGTTCCTTGATGCCCTGATGCGCATAGAGGATGGCGTCCATCATCGCGTCTTCGCTGACTTCGTTGGCGCCGGCTTCTACCATCATAATGGCGTCCGCCGTACCGGCGACGGTCACGTTCATATCGCTCTTGGCGCGCTGCTCTTCGGTGGGGTTCATGATCAGCTCGCCGTTGACACGGCCGATCATCACGGCGCCGGTGGGGCCGCCCCACGGAATGTTGCTGACCGCCAGCGCGATGGAAGAACCGAGCATGGACGGGAATTCCGGCGGGTTATCCGGCTCCACGGACAGGGTGGTGGCGATGACCTGAACGTCGTTGCGCAGACCCTTGTTGAACAGGGGGCGCAGCGGGCGGTCGATCAGGCGGCAGGTCAGCGTCGCCTTTTCAGACGGACGGCCTTCGCGCTTGATAAAGCCGGCGGGAATCTTGCCGACGGAGTACTGCTTTTCTTCAAAGTCGATCGTCAGGGGGAAGAAGTCCATGCCTTCCCGGGGCGTCTCCGAAGCGGTGGCGTTGACGAGCACGACGGTCTCGCCGTAGCGGACGAGCACGGAACCGCCCGCCTGCTGGGCGTACTTGCCGAATTCGAGCGTCAGCTTCCGGCCGGCAAAATCCATTGAATAAACTTTGTAATCCATGTTTTTTTCCTTTCCCTCACACACACATACAGCAGCCTCCCCTTTTCCCGGGAGGATGCAATAATAGGCTGCCGGAAACCATTCCGCCCGGCAGCCTATTGACGCGATTACTTGCGCAGATTCAGCTGAGCAATCAGAGTACGGTAACGCTCGATGTCCATCTTCTTCAGATATTCAAGCAGTCCGCGGCGCTGACCGACCATCAGCAGCAGACCGCGGCGGCTGTGGTGGTCCTTCTTGTTGATCTTGAGGTGCTCGTTCAGGTGATTGATCCGTTCGGTCAGAAGGGCTACCTGAACTTCAGGAGAACCGGTGTCTCCCTCATGACGGGCATAGGTGTTGATGATTTCTGCTTTGCGGGCCTTATCCATACAAATAAGCCTCCTTAAAATATTACCAATCGCCGATATACCGGGCAGCCGTTGGAGAAGCGAACCACCAGGCATACGGTTCCTCTGGCACAGGTTGGATATTACCATAAACGCGGTGGTTTGTAAAGCGGTTTTTTCATCCTTTTCACGCTGTTTACACGTTGGCAAACTGGCTGTTGTAAAGATGGGCGTAGAAGCCGTCTTTTTTGAGCAGAGATTCGTGATTTCCCTGTTCGACGATATGGCCGTCGTTCATCACCAGGATCACGTCTGCCTCCCGGATGGTGGACAGGCGGTGAGCTACGATAAAGCTGGTGCGCCCCTGCATCATGCTGGCAAAGGCGGACTGAATCCTGATTTCGGTTCTGGTATCGATGGAGCTGGTCGCCTCGTCCAGAATCAGCATGGGCGGCAGGCAGAGCATAACCCGGGCGATGCACAGAAGCTGCTTTTGCCCCTGGCTGATGTTTTCCCCCTCCTCTGCGATCAGGGTGTCGTAGCCCTGGGGCAGGCGCTTGATAAAACTGTGGGCGTGGGCCGCTTTTGCCGCCTGGATGATTTCCTCTTCGGTCGCATTCGGCTTTCCATAAGCGATGTTTTCCCGCACGGTGCCCGCCTTGAGCCAGGTTTCCTGTAGCACCATGCCGTAGCTCCCGCGCAGGGAATGGCGGGTCACGTCCCGGATGTCCTGCCCGGAAACCTGGATGCTTCCTTTGTCGACGTCATAAAAACGCATAAGCAGGTTGATCAGGGTGGTCTTGCCGCAGCCGGTCGGCCCGACGATGGCAATGCGTTTGCCGGGCAGCACATCCAGGGAGAAGCCTTCGATCAGCGGTCGTTCTTTCACGTAGCGGAAGGAAACATCCTTGACTTCGACGTGCCCGTCCGGCACCAGGACAGCTTCCTTTTCCTTTAGCTGTTCCTCTTCGTCCATCAGTTCAAACACCCGGGCGGCGCAGGAGATGGAGTTTTCCAGTTCGGTCACGATGCCGGAAATCTCATTGAAGGGCTTGGCGTACTGGCTGGCGTAGCTCAAAAAGACACTGAGCTGGCCGACGCTGATCCCGCCCGAAATCGCGTACAGGGAACCTGCCAGGGCGACGGCGGCATAGACGATATTGTTGACCAGGCGCGTAGAAGGATTGGTCAGGCTGGAATAAAACACAGCCTTCAGGCTGACGTCCTGCAGGCGGCCGTTGACATCGTCAAAGGCTTCCATGCTCTGTTTTTCGTGGGCAAAAGCCTGGATCGTCCGGATACCTTCGATCTGCTCGTTGATCACGGCCGTCTGTTCACCGCGGACACGGTTCTGGGCCTGGAAATACTGGAAGGTATGGCTGGAAATAAAGCTGGTCACAAACAGGCTGAGGGGCGTCAGGACGACGACCACCAGGGCGATCAGCCAGTTGACGGAAAACATGAACGCCAGCGTACAGATAATGGTGAGCACCCCGGTAAACAGCTGGGTAAAGCCCATCAGCAGGCCGTCGCTGAACGTATCCACGTCCGCGATCACCCGGCTGACCAGGTCGCCGGAGGGATGGCTGTCCAAATACTTCAGGGGCAGCCTCTGGATTTTTTCAATGGCCGCGTTGCGCAGTTCTTTGGAAACGCTGAACACGATCCGGTTGTTGCACAGGCTCATCAGCCACTGCACCAGGGCGGAAGCCGCTGTCAGCGTGATGATCCAGACAGCGGCCCGGACGATCCCGTCAAAATCCACCTGGGCTTGGCCGATCATGCAGTCGATGGCGCTGCCGGTGAAGACCGGCACAAGCAGCTGCGTCCCCACGCTAATGCCTGCGCAGAACAGGCTGAAAATGACATAGCGCTTTTGACCTTTAATATAGGAAAGCACCCGGCGCAGCGTCTTTTTGTTCCTCGCCTTTTCTTCGGGCGTATGCTTTGTTTTCGCCATCACTGATCACCCTCCTTGCGGAACTGGCTGTCGTAGATTTCCTGATAGACCGGGCAGGAGGAGAGCAGTTCCTTGTGCGTGCCGCGCGCCGCCAGACGGCCGTCTTCCAATACGAGAATCTGATCCGCGTGGCGGATGCTGGAAGTGCGCTGAGATACAATCAGGCAGGTCGTTTCCCAGGGCAGTTCCCGAAGAGCTTTGCGGAGGGCCGCGTCGGTCGCAAAGTCCAGGGCACTGGCGCTGTCGTCCAGGATCAGGATCGAGGGCTTGCGCACCAGGGCCCGGGCGATCGTCAGGCGTTGGCGCTGGCCGCCGGACAGATTCCGCCCGCCCTGCTCGATCCGCTCCTCCAGCCCGTCCGGCTTGATCCGCACAAAATCAGCCGCTTGGGCCGCGGTGAGGGCTTCCCAGAGTTCATCCTCAGAAGCGCCCGGATTGCCCCAGAGCAGGTTCTCCCGGATGGTCCCGGAAAAGAGCTGTGCCTTCTGCGGCACCACACCGACCATGCAGCGCAGCTGCTCCCTGTCCCAGTCCCGGACGGGCAGGCCGTACACGGATACCATTCCCTCCGTCGCGTCATACATGCGGTTGATCAGGCTGACCAGGGAGGTTTTGCCGCTGCCGGTCCCGCCGATCACGCCGATGGTCTGTCCTTTGAGGGCAGTAAAAGAGATATCGTGCAGCGACGCGTCCCCCGCGCCAGCATAGGTCAGGGAAACGCGGTCAAAACGAACAGCCTCGTCCGTCAAAGGCAGGGCTTTCTGGCCCTCCGGGAAGGCCATGGAGGGCTTTCGATCCAGCACGTCCTCGATGCGTCGCAGGCTCGCGGCAGACCGGCTGAGGGTGACGATCAGGTTCGCCAGCTTGATCAGCTCCACCAGGATCTGGCTCAGGTAGTTGACCAGGGCGATGACATTGCCGTTCAGCAGAACACCGCCGTCCACCTTCCGGGCGCCCGCGTACAGTACCGCTACGATGCCCAGGTTGACTACGACGTAGGTCAGCGGGTTCATCAGGGAGGAAATCCTGCCGACCAGGTTCTGCATGGTGTTCAGCTGATGGTTGCTTTCCTGGAAGGCCTTTACCTCGTCCTCTTCCCGGCCGAAGGCCCGGATGACCCGAACGCCGGAAAGGTTCTGCCGGGTCGCCCGGGTCACCAGGTCCAGCTTTTCCTGAATCTGCCGGTAGCGCGGAGAGGTCCACTTCATCACCCCGAAGATAATGACGGAGAGGATAGGAATGGTGCAGACAAAGATCAGCGCGATGCCGCTGTCAATGGTAAACGCCATCACCATCGCGCCGAATACGATGAAGGGCGAACGGAGAAACAAGCGGAGGAACAGGTTGAGCCCGTTCTGCACCTGATTCATGTCGCTGGTCATCCGGGTGATCAGAGTGCTGGTGCCGATCTGGTCGATGGAGGAAGAATCCAGACCGTAGATGTGCTTCATCAGGTCGTGGCGCATCCCGGCCGCGGTTCCCGTCGCTGCCTTCGCGGCAAAATACTGGGCCACAAAGCTGCACAAAAGGCCGATCAGCGCCAGCGCGATCAGGATCATAAAGGACTGCCAGACGACCCCGCTGTCCCTCTCCCCGATGCCTGTATTGATCAGACGGGCGACGACGATGGGCACAAACAGGTCAAACAGCGCCTCCAGCATCTTGAACAATGGCGCCAGGATGCTTTCCCGCATATACTTCTTTAAATAGATTCTCAGATACTTCATGCTGCGCCTTTCCTTCCTTGGTATCCATTCCAGTATAACATGAAACGGAGGTTTTACAAACCCTTTTATCTTATTCCTGAAAGAAATACGCCCGGACGGACACATGTTGCTGAAATAAAACTTGTATTTTTTGGTTAGAAGAATTGACAATGTACAATCTGGCGTATATAATATTTAATTGTAAAATAAGGAGGGATTGACTATGTCGGAATCTTTACTTTTCTTATCCAACGGGGATCATCCCGTTCCGGCCGTACTGGTGGAAAGCGCTCACACGCCCGATTCCCTTGCCAGCGCCAGCGGCATTTATATCACCGCCTCCGGCAGCGCCATGCTGCAGGCGGATTCCTATCTGCTCCGTTCCTTTGACCAGTGGCTCTGGCTGGCGGCGGAATCCGGATCGCTGACCATGCGCGACGACACGATGGAGCTGAACCTCCGGGCCGGCGACTGCTGCATGATTCCCCCGAACCATCTGCCGGTCACGATGGTCGTCCCCCAGGAGGCGCGGATTCTATGGATCTCTGTGGGCGGCACCCTGTCCGGTTCCTTCCTGCAGCGCATGGGCGCGCTCCCGCATCATATGATGAAGCAGGGCGCTCTTCCTTCCCAGATCAACCTGGCCAGCCACATTGTCCAGGCAACGGTCCGCATCGCCGCCTCTCAGGACGCCTCCTCCGCCCAGCTGCAGCAGCTGCTCTGGGCCATGCTCGCCTCTCATTCCGGCCAGCCGGTCGCCATGGACGCCGTGCTGTCCCACGAGATCGCCAAGGTGGTCGACGCCATGCGGAAGAATCAGTACAAGGATTCCTTCTCCCTGGCTGAAATGGCCGCCCTCAGCCGTATGCCGGTGGAAACCTTCCGCAAGCGCTTCGTTTCCGAAGTCGGCATGCCGCCCCAGAGCTATCAGCTGTACTGCAAAATGGAGCGGGCCAAGATCCTGCTCAAGGACGGCTACTCCGTCCGCCAAGCGGGCGTGGAGGTCGGCATGAACGACCCCTATCATTTCTCTAAGACGTTCAAAAACATCGTCGGCATGAGCCCGTCCGCTTACAGCAAAACCGCCACCAAGTAAAAGATGGAAGAAAAACCATTTTTTCCTTCCCCTTCTCTGCCGGAGGATGACGGCCGTCGACTGGGCACGCTGGAGCTGGCCTACATCGGGGATTCCGTATTCGACGTATACGTCCGGGGACGCCTGACCCTAAAAGGCATCCGGGCGGGAGACATGCATCACCGTGCGGTGGCCTCCGTCAACGCCCATGCCCAGGCGGAAACTCTGGAAACGCTGCTGCCGCTGCTGACCCCGGCGGAAGAAGCGATTGTTCGCCGGGGGCGGAACACCCACGTCCACCACGCCGCTCCCAAGGGCGTCAGCCACCAGGAATACGCCAGCGCCACCGCCCTGGAAGCCCTGATCGGCTATCTCTTTCTGACCGGCCAGGCGGAACGGCTCAACGAACTGCTCAGCCACATTACGATTTAAATAAGGAGCTACTTCTGATGATACAGCAGGCAGAACCATTTGTCCGCCTGATTGCCCATACGCCCGATCCCCTCTCGGTCTGCGCGCTGGCAGCCAGGGTCTGCTATTCCGCCCTGCCATATGACGGGCTAAAGGAAAAAGTATGCACCGAAGACCAGGCTGCCTTTCTCAAGAGCGTGATCCATTCCGGCCATCTGTCGGTGCTGGAGCACGCGAGCTTCACCTTCTATGTGGAAGGCGTTTCCAGGGCCCTGCTCGCCCAGCTGACCAGGCACAGGATCGCCTCCTTCAGCGTACAGAGCCAGCGCTACGTTTCCCTGAAAGACCGGTTTTCCTGCGTCGTTCCTCCGAGAATCTCCGCCCTGGGGCCCGAAAAGGAAGCGGAATACATCAAGCAGATGGAGACCATCGGCCGGTGGTACGAAGAATGGCAGGAAGCCTTTGACAATGACTCGTCCGCGAACGAGGACGCCCGTTTCGTCCTGCCCAACGCCTGTTCTACAAGGCTGGTGATGACGATGAACGCCCGGGAGCTTCGTCACTTCTTCTCCCTGCGGTGCTGCGAGCGCGCGCAGTGGGAAATCCGCTCCCTGGCTACCAAAATGCTCGCCCTTTGCCGGGAAGCCGCGCCCGTCCTGTTCGACGACGCCGGGCCTTCCTGCCTGACCGGTCCCTGCCCGGAAGGATCAAAAAGCTGCGGAAAAGCAGCGGAAATCCGTGAAACATTTAAGAACCTGAAAACAAGTGAGGTATAAATCCTATGGCATTTTACGACAGCCGGAAAAAGCCGGACCGTCAGCAGAAGAAAAACAGCCTGTGGCATGACGACCAGGATTACGGCCGGGGCCGCCCCGGCAAAAGCCAGTCCTCCTCCCGCAGCTTTGGTCATGGCGGAAAGCCTCAGGGAAAGCCCTGGGAAAAGAATGACAGCTATCGGCCCGCCCGCCCCGAGCGCCGCGCGCCCAAGCCGGGCTCTCAGCAGAGCCGCTCTACCCGCGGCCAGGAATGGACGCCCGCTCCCAAGGCCGCCCCTACCCCTGTGATGGATAAAAAAGCTCCGCAGCCCAAGCGCTACGGCCCCAGCGGCGAATTTGACACGCCCTACACCCGCGAGCCGGAAAACCTGCTGTCCGGCCGCAACCCCATCCGGGAAGCCCTGAAAGCCGACCGCGATATCGAAAAGCTCCTCGTCGCCAAGGGAGACCTGACCGGCTCCGCCCGGGAAATCGTCTCCACGGCCCGGCAGAAAGGAATCCCCGTTCAGGTGGTGGAGCGTTCCCGGCTGGACGAGATCACCCCGCACCACCAGGGCATCATCGCCTACGCTTCCGCCTACCAGTACGCGACGGTGGAAAGCATGCTCAAGGAAGCCCAGGAGAAGGGCGAAGCGCCCTTCCTGGTCATTCTGGATGGGATCACGGACCCTCACAACCTCGGCGCCATCATCCGTACCGCCGCCTGCGTCGGCGCTCACGGCGTGATCGTGCCGATGCGCAGGGCCGCCGGTCTGACCCCTGCTGCGGTCAAAGCCAGCGCGGGCGCAGTGGAAACCATCAAGGTCGCGAGGGTCACCAACCTGGTCAGCACGATCAAGTCCCTCAAAGCGCAGGGCATCTGGATCTATGCCGCCGACATGGAGGGAGAGGATTACAGGACCCTTTCCATGGAAGCGCCCATGGCCCTGATGATCGGCTCGGAGGGCGAAGGGATTTCTCGCCTGGCGCTGGACACCGCCGACTTCAAGGTGAAGTTGCCCATGTACGGCGGGGTCGAATCCCTGAACGCCTCCGTGGCCGCCGGCGTGCTGCTTTACGCCGCCGTCAAAAACAAGTAAAGCAAATTCATTTGTTTCTCTTGAGGCTTTTATGGACGAACAAAAAAACGAGCTGAACGACCCTTATGCCTGGGACAGTCAGGCCGGTGCTGAGCGCTACGCCTCCATGACGGACGAAGAACTGGTGGAGCTCGCACAGAAGGGAGACGGCGAAGCCCTCCCCTTTCTGCTGGACAAGTACAAAAACTTCGTCAGGGCGCGGGCGCGCAGCTATTTCCTGATCGGCGCGGACCACGAGGACATCGTACAGGAAGGCATGATCGGCCTGTACAAAGCCATCCGCGACTATAACCCGGACAAGCTCACGACATTCCGCGCTTTTGCCGAGCTGTGCGTCAAACGGCAGATCATCACGGCCATCAAAACGGCCACCAGGCAGAAGCATTACGCCCTCAACAGCTATGTTTCCCTGAATAAGCCGCTCTATGACGAGGAGTCTGACAGGACCCTGCTGGATGTACTGGAAGGCCGGGTAACCAACCCGGAGGACCTTTATATTAGCCAGGAGGACCTGTCCCACATCGAGACGCAGATTGAAAGCATGCTTTCCGAGCTGGAGCAGAAGGTGCTCCAGTGCTTCCTGGACGGTGCCAGCTATCAGCAGATCGCCGAGGACCTGGGCCGTCATGTCAAATCCATCGACAACGCCCTGCAGCGGATCAAAAAGAAACTGACCAAGCTGCTGGACGAAAAGAAAAAAATGGACCAAATGGAATAATTCAAAAAAAGGAAGGGTGGTTTACTATGATCTCCTGGAAAAACCTGGACGAACTGAAAAGCTATCAGGCGCTCTGCGCCGAACCCCGCAAGGTGAACCTGCGCGAAGCGATGCAGGGCGAAAACGGCGCCGAGCGCGTCCGCAAATACGCCGTGCCGATGGCCGAGGGCCTTTCCTACCATTACGCCGCCAAAGCGGTGGACGACGGCACCCTGGCCTCCCTGAAAGCGCTGGCGCAGGAAGCGCAGCTCACCGAAAAATATCAGGCCCTGTACGAAGGCGAAGTGATCAACACCGGCGAAAAGCGCCTGGTGCTGCATCAGCTGACCCGCGGACAGCTGGGCAAGGACGTGGTCGCCGACAACGTCAACAAGCGTGAATTTTACGTAAGAGAACAGAAAAAGGCCGCCGCCTTCGCAAGAGACGTACATTCCGGCAAGATCACCAACGCCCAGGGCGAAAAATTCACCACCGCGGTGCAGATCGGCATCGGCGGAAGCGACCTTGGCCCCCGCGCCATGTACCTGGCGCTGGAAAACTGGGCGAAAAAGAACGGCACGTTTAAGATGGGCGCTCGGTTCATCAGCAACGTGGACCCGGACGACGCCGCCGCCGTGCTGAACGACGTCGACCTCAAGCACTCCCTGTTCATTCTTGTTTCCAAATCCGGCACGACGCTGGAAACGCTGACGAACGAATCCTTCGTCAAGGACGCGCTCCGGAACGCCGGCCTGGATCCCGCCAAGCACATGGTCGCCGTCACCAGCGAAACCTCTCCCCTGGC
>DGRV01000029.1:35860-90435 GCA_002391225.1 Christensenella sp. UBA4379 | reverse complement strand
CTCACTTTAATCTTTACTTATTATACCACGAAGCAAGCAATAAGTAAAGATTCTGAGGCGGAGTTTACAGAAAAGTAAAGATGTCTGAAGGGCGTCAGTTGAGCTGACACCCTTCGTACGCCCGGAAAAGGATGTTCACCCAGTGAACACCCCTGAACAACGGAAAGGGTGTACGATATCCTTTGACTTCCAAAAGAACATTGCTCATTATGGAACGGCGTGCCAAATCTGTGGATTTGACTTTGGAAAGGCATACGGCCCCACTTTTGCCGGAAAATAGAGGTTCATCATATTGTTCCACTCAGTGAAATAAGGGAAGATTATGCTGTGGATCCAATACATGACCTAATCCCGGTATGTTCCAATTGTCATACTGCACTTCATAGCAAAAAGGATGGAGTACAGACGAATATGAAGATTCATTGTTATCGTATTACAACCGTGAATCACTTAATGGAGCATTGTCTTTTACGCTGAAAGCTCCGGGAAGCAGAGATTCGGTTAGCACATCAAAAAGCTTGGAATGCTTAGGCAAGGTGCTTAGAAAAATGGCGGAGTAATGAATCAAGTTTAGGAACAGTCTATTTTCAAATAAGAACGTGTATTTTTACACGGCAAAAAGCAAATCGTGTAAAGATACACGTTTCTCATCTCAAATCGTGTATTTTTACACGATAACAGGGGGAAACGTGTAAGAATACACGGATTGCAACCGAATAAAAACAAAAATCCGGCCATCTGGTACCTTTTTGAGAGAGCACTAAATGGCCGGAAACCCTTTATTTCTGGGCGTTTTCGGGTGAAAGAAAGGACGCTGACATTGTATCAATATCAGCGTCCTTAGGTGGTGGAGCTAAGGGGATTCGAACCCCTGACCTCTACAATGCGAATGTAGCGCGCTACCAACTGTGCTATAGCCCCTTATTTGGTAAATTTTCCGACCATATTTTACATCTCGCCGGATGTCGATGTTTCCGGGGCGGGAGTGCACAAGTGGTAGTTCGTTCTACCAACTGTGCTAATGCCCCGGATACGCTTTCATCAGAATCATCTCCTGATGCGCACCTATATTAGCATAAAAAAGGTCTGAAGTCAATATGACGGATGAAATTTCTCTGAAATCTCAGGCGCAGGCTCCGGGCGGACGCTTTGCGTCTCGTCCTTGCATCCTTCTGCGGGGATTGGTATAATTGAAGGAGACTGCCCCTTTAAAGCATCTGCGGTAAGGGGTGAGCCGCTGAACCCAAGAAGGAGTTTTTATGGACAGAGGAGATACGCTGAAGCTGTACGCACAGGAAATCCTGAAAGAGCGGGAAGCTTTTCTGACGCAGTGCGCCGTCCGGCAGGTCCGGCCCATCACAGGCCGGATGACGCCGCAGGAAAAGAAGGAATACCTGCACAGCCAGGCGTTTGAAAATACGGTCTACCAGATCCGGCGCAGGGACAAGGTCTACCAGGCCCTGCTGCGCGGGGAGCTGGCGCTTGACTACCACCAGACGGAGTTTGAACTGTTGGAGGACCTGATCAAAAGCGAAGCGGAGCAGGGCCATCCCATCAGCCTGCCTTTTTTGCGCTCGGTGGAAAAAAGCAGGCTTTCCCTACCCCGTGCCCGGGCGGCGCTGGGCCTGATTGAAAAGCGGGTGCCGGAGCAGTTTTATAAAAAGCAGCTCAAACGCCTTTCCGTGATGGCGGACGAAAAAGTGGAGCACTATCTGCTGCACGGCTCCCTGACCGCCGCCCTGCCCAAGGAACAGCGGACGGGCCAGGTCGCCGAGAACGTGCAAAAGCGTCTCTTCGCCCACGGGATCAGCGACGAAGCCGTGCGCCAGGCTTTCTTCCCCCAGACCTTGGCTCGTGTTTTGACGCATGAACTGGAACACACTTATCCGGAGCTCAAGGCCTGCGGCCGCGTCGTCGATCCCGCGGGCGTCCCCCTGTCGTCCCTCATCGCGGAAGAAACGGAGAAGGCCGCTCGCCAGCTCTGTGCGGAACTCCGTAGACGGTACCCTAAGAAAAGGATCTCCGCGCTCATCGCCCAGAACGACTCCGTCCGGCGGCTTCAGAAAAAGACGGATGAGGAGGCGGCGCGGGAGCGCAGGCTGCGAGACGCCCTGCTCAGCGCGGTCCCGGAGCACTACCGGGACCTGTATCCCCTGGCCCGGCAGATGAAGCGGCATTTTTACCTCCACCTCGGGCCCACCAATTCCGGGAAAACCTACGAGGGGATCCAGCGGCTCAAGTATGCCCGGAAGGGCATCTATCTGGGGCCCCTGCGCCTGCTGGCCGCGGAACAGTTCGAGACCCTGAACATGGACGACGTGCCCTGCTCCCTGGTCACGGGGGAAGAGCAGATTCATGTGCCGGGTAGCCGGGTGCAGGCCTCCACCGTGGAGATCGCCGATCTCAAGGAACGCTACGACGTCGCGGTGATCGATGAGTGCCAGATGATGGCGGATAGGGAGCGCGGCGGTGCCTGGACAGCTGCCGTGCTGGGCCTGTGCGCCGACGAGATCCACGCCTGCGCCTCCCCGGACGCGGAAGGGCTGCTGACGAGGATCATCCGGGAATGTGGGGACGACCTGACCATCGTGCGGCACGAGCGGATGACCCCCCTGCAGATGGAAAAGGAAGCCTTTCACTTCCCCGTCTCCGTGCGGCCCGGCGACGCGCTGATCGTCTTTTCCAAGGCTCGGGTCCACGCGGTGGCGGCGGAGCTGCGCAGCAAGGGCTGCAAGGTCTCCCTGGTATACGGAGCCCTGCCGCCGGACGTGCGCCGCGACCAGGCGAGGCGGTTCCAGCAGGGAGAGACGGAAGTGGTCGTCTCCACAGACGCCATCGCTATGGGCATGAACCTGCCGATCAAGCGGGTCGTTTTCCTGGAGTCTGAAAAATACGACGGGGACATCACCCGCACCCTGACCGACGCGGAGTTTAAGCAGATCGCCGGCCGGGCGGGACGCTACGGCATCTACGACATCGGCTACGTGAACGCCTACGGCTTTAAGGCCCTGGTGGCCCAGGCCCTCCGAAACCCGCTGCTGCCCATCACCGAAGCCGTCATCCGCTTCCCGGAATCCCTGCTGGGCATTTCCCTGCCCCTCACGCAGATCTTGAGTCAATGGATCATGATGCAGGACAAGGGCTGCTTTTCCAAAGCCTCCACGGAGCGCATGGCGTCCCTGGCCGCGATGCTGGAAACCCCGCGGACGGACAAAAATCTGCTCTACCGCTTTTTATGCATTCCCTTTGACGAGACCGACCCGGACCTGCTGGCGCGCTGGAAGACCATGTACCACGCAGAGGCCCGCCATGAGCACGCGCCCGTGCTGAGCGAAATCCCAGAATCCCTGGTGCCGGAGGACTGCACGGTGCCGATGCTCGACGGGCTGGAAGCGGATTACCGCCGCTGCGACCTGTATTATAATTATGCCCGTCTCTTCCTCCCGGAGCCCGATCAGCTGCTGGGCGAAATCCAGCGCCGGAAGGACCTGATTTCCCAGGGCATCATTCACATCCTGTCCACCCAGAAGCTGAACGCCAAAACCTGCATCTCCTGCAAAAAGAGGCTGCCGTGGAACTGGCCCTACAAGCTGTGCGACCTGTGCTTCCGCCGCCAGACGGGCGTCCGCTATGCCCCGCAGGGACAGCGGCGCAAATCCGGCTACAAAAAATAAATTATTTTTTTATAATTCGCTGTAACGAATCCGGGACATCTCCGTCTAAATGATGAGTCTGACAGAAAGGAGGTGAGGATGTGGCGCGGGAAGAATTTGAGAAGCTGTACGAAGCCTGTTACATGAAGGTCTTCTCCTATGTGATGACCCTGGCCGGCGACCGGTCGCTGGCGGAAGAGGTCACGCAGGAAGCCTTCTTCCGGGCCTGCGCCAAGCAGGACAGCTTCCGGGGCGGTTCGGATGAGGTCACCTGGGTATGCGCCATCGCCCGGAACCTGTTCCTGGACGAAAGGCGAAGGCAGGCCCGCCACACCGCCGTGCCGGAAGACCTGCCGGACGCAGCGGGCAGCATCGAGAAGCTGATAGCCGACAAGGATTCTTCTTTCCGCATCCACCTGGCTCTCCACGCCCTGGAAGAGCCGTTCCGGGAAGTATTCGAGCTTCGGATCTTCGGAGAGCTGAGTTTCCGTGAGGTCGGCCAGATTTTCGGCAAAACCGAAAACTGGGCCCGCGTCACCTATCACCGCGCCAGGCTGAAGCTTCAGGAAAGGATGGAAATACAGTGAATAAAGACTGTGAAGTGGTCCGCGATCTTCTGCCGCTTTACGCGGACAACGTATGCAGCCCCGGCAGCCGGGAGCTGGTGGAAAGCCACGTCAAGGGATGCCCGGAATGCCGGAACATCATGGCCAAGCTGCTGGACGGCCGGATCGAAGAAAAGCTGCACATGGAAAAAGTAGACGTGCTTGAATACGGGGAAAAGCGCTTCAAGCGCCGCACCGCCACCGTGGGCTCGGTGACATCGGGGATGTTCATGATCCCGATCCTGGTCTGCCTGATCATCAACATTCTGACAGGCTCGGGGCTCAGCTGGTTCTTTATCGTGCTCGCCGCCCTGGGCATAGCGGCTTCCCTGATCGTGGTGCCGCTGACCGTGCCGGAAGACAAACTGTTCTGGACCTTCTGCGCCTTCTGCGTCAGTCTCATGGTTCTCCTGGCCGTGGTCTGTCTGGTTACCGGCGGAAACTGGTTCTGGATCGCCTCCAGCGCCTCCCTGTTCGGCCTGAGCGTGATCTTCCTCCCCTTCGTGGTCCGGGCCAGGCCCGTGCAGAAGCTGATCCGGGGCGTCAATAAGCCCCTGCTCATCCTGGGCGTGGACGCCGTGCTCTTCGTCCATATGATGAACTGCATCACCGGGCGCGCTGGACTGATCTTTAAAAACGTCCTGCTTACCGCAGGCGTCATCGCCGGAGCCGTCATGATTGCTCTGATCATTCTGAGGAAAAGAGGTATCCGCAAATGAGCCGTTCTGTATCCAGAATTCTTCTGATTATCTGCTTCATCGTCCTCGTCGCCGCCGTCCTGATCAGCCTGAAGGATGTGTTCGCCTTTACGAGCTATCATTATGACAACGCGGACAAATACACGGCCGGAGGTTCCGAAATCAACGGAACCGTGCGCAGCCTGGACATCCACTGGATCAACGGCAAGGTAACATTTGCCAGTCACAACGGAAACACGGTCTTGGTCAGCGAAACCTCCGACAAGCCCATCACCGGGGATCTCCAGCTGCGCTGGTTCCTGGACGGGGATACCCTGCGCATCCGCTTTGCGAAGGACGGCTTCTGTCAGGCGGCCTGGAACAACCAGCAAAAGGAGTTGCTGCTGACCCTGCCGGAAGGCATTTCGTTGAACGATGTGAGCATGACCGCCACCTCCGCCAACCTGGCGATCCCGTCCCTGCAGGCGGACAGCCTGAAGCTGACCACCACCTCCGGGGATATCAAGGCTCAAGTCAGCGCGGGAACGATCTCCACCACCTCCACCTCCGGCGATCTGGACTTAACGCTTTCTTCGGAAGCCCGGAGCATCCGGTGTACCTCCACCTCCGGCGGGATCCGGATTGTGGGAAAGAATGCCGATCTCCTGGAAGCCGTATCGACCTCCGGAAACATCTACATCACCGCGGAAAATGTCGGCGAGCTTAAAACCACCTCCACCTCCGGCACGGTTCAGGCGGACGTGGCCCAAATGGGAAACGGCCAGCTCTCCTCCACCTCCGGCAATATCTCGGTGAAGGCCCGGAAGCTGGACCGCTTGACAGTTCATGCCACGTCCGGCAGCATCGCCGCCTGGCTGTCTGCCGAACCGGGATTTACGGCCAACGTGAAAACCACCAGCGGACGGTTTGAATACGGCCTTGCCCTGTCCCGCAGCGGCTCTAACTATGTGTGCGGCGACGGCAGCGGCTCGGTCACCCTCCAGACCACCTCCGGCGACGTCCGGATCGATCCCGCCCAATAAAACAGCGCTTGTATCTTTCCGGAAGATGTGGTATGCTGATTCCGGAAAGGAAGTGATTAAGTGAAGAAGATTATTTCCAAGGCGAAGCTGAGCAAGAAGGCCAGAAAGAAGCTCAACGCCGAAAAGCGCACGACCTGGACTTTCTCCCCGGTCACCCGGCGGGTGGAAAGCAAAAAAATCTACAACCGAAAAAAAATCTCCCGGACTGATCAGGAAGACGGTTCGGGAGATTTTTGATAGAGTTGTGTAAATGGAGCTCTGCGGGGTCCTCCGTGCCTGCGGTCATTCCGGCACGCTTTCCAGCTGGTATTCCCGGTCCTTAATAATCATGGCGGTCAGTCTGCCGCCCTTTCCGCAGCCGGTATCAATGCAGATGACCCCGGTTTCGGGCAGCGGGAGCGTCTCACCATAGGCCAGGGTCTCCGTCGTTTTTTCATCCCCGGCGAAATAGGTGGGCTCCTGCAGGGCGATATGGCCGGTGATCGTCAGGGGGCCAGCATAGCGGTTTTTCTTCACCACGTTATGATCGTGGATCATGGTCTGGGGATCGTTAGCCTCGATGGGGTCCACCAGAAGGCCGGCGTGCACGCACTGAAAGCCGTCCCCCTGATAGTATATCTGGCAGCGCTGGTCCAGCCAGGGGATCGCGTTTTCCATCCGGTCCCCGTGGGCCTTGAAGGAAGCGACGGTCGTCCCCCGTCCGACCCGTTCCCAGACGAAGCGCTGCATCAGCGTCAGCTTCGGGTTGAGCAGATAATCCTCATGATTGCCCCGGAGCAGGACGAAGTCTTCCTCCATCGTGCCGGCCAGCTGGCGCACCGTGCGGAACACCTCGAAGGAATCCGGCCCCCGGTCAAACAGATCGCCCAGGAGGATCAGCCGGTCGTCCCCGACGAGCTTGACTTTTTTGAGCAGGGCGTGAAACGCTTGACTGCAGCCATGAATATCCCCGATGATGATGTTTCTCATATCTGCGTCGCCCCTTCCGTCCGCGTCATCCGCCCGTTCTCGATATGGAAAGTATAGTCACAGATCGACAGCGCCGCCCGGCGGTGAGTGACGATGATGCAGGTCTTTTCCCTCATGGCGGAAATGTTTTTCAGCATTCTGGCTTCCGTTTCCTCGTCCAGGGCGCTGGTCGCCTCGTCCAGCAGCAGGATCGGCGCCTTGGAAAGCAAGGCCCGTGCGACCGCCACGCGCTGGGCCTGCCCTTCCGACAGGCCGACGCCGCGTTCGCCCAATACGGCATTCATGCCGACTTCCCGGACGACATCCTCCAGGCAGGCCGCCCGGACGGCATTCTGCACTTCCTCGGGGGAAGCGTGGTCGGTAAACATGGTCAGGTTCTCATAGACAGTACCTGAGCGAAGGGTATTTCCCTGCGGCACGTAGGCAAACAGCGAGCGGGTGGCCTTGCTGACCGGCACCTGCCTGTCCCCCTGTTCAAAGAAGACGCGGCCTGAAGTGGGCCGGTAGATGCCCAGCAGCAGCTGGAACAGGCTGGTCTTTCCCCCGCCGGAAATACCCGTCAGCGCCGCAAAGTCGCCCCGGCGGATGGTGCCGTTCACGTCTGTCAGCACGCCGTCCGGACCGTCCTCATAATGAAAGCAGAGTTCCTCCATGCGGATGGCGTCGAAGCTCTCCAGCTTCTGGCCCTCTTCCTCCTGCGGCAGGTCCAGCACCTCCTGCAGGCGCTCGGCGGAGGCGATCACATTATACGCCTGGCCGACCAGGCCTACAGCGTTGGCCAGCGGGGCCTGTACGCGGCCCACCAGCTGGATCAGGGCGGCCAGGGAACCGTAGGTAAACGACCCCTGGTAGATCTTATAGCAGCCCCAGAGGTTGCAGATCAGCCAGGAGAGGTCGAACATTCCGCTCATCCCGTGATTCATCAGGACGGACAGCTTTCCCCTGCTTACCTGCTCGCGGCTGAGCCGCTGCCTGCTTTCGTCCATCTGCCCGATCGCCCGCTCTTCGGAGACGCTGGCTTTTACGACCCGCAGGTTTTCCAGCGTTTCCTGGGTGACCGCGTGCAGCGAGTCCTCCGCCGCCTGCATCCGCTTGTGCCGGCGCTTCATCGGGTTCCGAAGCAGGATCATCATACCGCCTCCCGCCAGGCCCGCTATGATCATCACCGGCACAAAGCGCCAGTCCATGGCAATCAGGATCGCGGACGCCCCGATAAAGCTGATCGCAATGCCCAGCAGGGAAGGCAGGAAGCCGATCACACCCTCTTTCACCACGCCGACGTCGGAGAAAATGCGGTTGACCAGCTCTCCGCTGTGAAAGGGCTTGACGGACGCGTATTCCTTGCCCAGAATCGCCTCTGTCACCCTGGACTGCAGCGACAGCTGCATCCGCGCGGAGGCCTTGTTCCGAATCAGCGCCTCCAGCATCGAGCAACCCTGATAAAGCAGGATCATTGCCGTCAGGAGGATCCCGTTTCGCAGCAGGGCGGATGAATCCCCCGCCGTCGCTCCGTCGATCATTCCTTTGGTGGCCAGCGGAATGCTGAGGGAAAACAGCGACGTCGCGGCGCACAGCAGGCAGATGAACGTCAGCTGCCTGCGGATGCATCCGGACCAGCGGATGATGTCCCTCAGGGCATGGCTTTTAAATATGGTTCTGACTTTCTTTAAATTCTCCATCTCAACCTTTTGACCGAATTCAGCCGGTGATCAGATTCTTTTCCCGCAGCATCGCGACGCACTGACGCACGTCCTCCCGAAGGAGGTCCTTTGGAGCTTCAAAGCGTTCGCTCAGCTTTTCCACCAGCGCCTCCTCGGTGGTTTCTTCCTTCAGCAGCTCCAAAATCGCCGCCCCGGTTTTATTCAGCTTCAGCGCCCCGTTGAACGACACCTCGTCCCCCATCGGCACCGCCACGATCTTATCCCGCATCGCCATGGTTTCATAATGATCTTTCAGCTTCATACTGTTCCTCTTTTCAGAAAAAATCCTTATCCGCCGCTTCCCGATATATCCGCATCAGGAGACGGCTTTGTCCGTTCCTTTTACGTCCGCTTTTTTATCCAGACCATCGCAAAGGGAGTCCCCCTGATGGATCGTTTCAGCCGGGTGATAGGTGGATACCATCTTCTGTACCTGTTCTTTGATGTTCTTCTTGTTTGTATAGGCGCTGTTCATCAGGTCTTTTAACTGCTTAAAGAACAGGTCGGTGTCAAATGGAAGCGGGTTGCCGATAAAAATCAGGTTATTCTCCGTCTTCTTGAGGCCTTCTTCCGCCATCAGCTTTTCTTCAAACAGCTTCTCGCCTTCCCGAAGGCCGGTATATTCGATTTTGATATCTTCGTCGGGGACAAAGCCGCTTAAACGGATGATGTTCCGCGCCAGCTGATCGATCTTCACCGGGCTGCCCATATCCAGCACGAAGATCTCCCCGCCCTTGGCGTAGGCACCAGCCAGCATCACCAGGCTGACCGCCTCGGGGATGGTCATGAAGTAGCGGATGATGTCCGGATGGGTAACGGTCACCGGGCCTCCCTTTTCGATCTGTTTTTTGAAAATCGGGATGACGGAGCCGTTGCTGCCCAGAACATTGCCAAAGCGCACGGCGACAAACTCCGTGCGTACGTTTTTGAAAACCCGGCCGCTGCCGTCCTTGTCGGCGCATTCCACGCCCTCGTGGGTGAACAACTGGGGAATTTCGCTGGCGGCACCCATCTTCACCTTTTTGTCAAAGGATTGGATAATCATTTCGCACAGGCGTTTGGAAGCACCCATGATGTTGGTGGGGTTGACCGCCTTATCCGTACTGATCAGCACAAACCGCTCGCATTGATGCACCATCGCTGCGTACGCCGTCTTGTAGGTGCCAAAGACGTTATTCTTGATGCTCTCGCAGGGGCTGTTTTCCATCAGCGGCACGTGCTTGTGCGCGGCCGCGTGATAGACGATCTGCGGATGATACTGCTCGAACACATCGAACATCTTCCGGCTGTCCCGGACGGAACCGATCAGCACGGTCAGCTTCAGGTTCGGATATTTTTCTTTCAGCTCCAGCTGAATATCATAAGCGTTGTTTTCATAAATATCGAAGATGATCAGCTGAGCCGGATCATGGCCAGCGATCTGCCTGCACAGTTCCGAGCCGATGCTTCCTCCGCCGCCGGTCACCAGAACGGTTTTTCCCTGAATCATATTGAAAACCCCGGTCATATCCGCCCGGATCGGTTCTCTGCCCAGAAGGTCCTCTACGGACACGTTCCGCATCCGGCTGACGTTGACCTCGCCTGAGGCCAACTGATAAATACCTGGCAGCTGCATCAGCTTACAGCCGGTTTCATTGCAGATCTGCAGGATGTCCCGGCGCTCAGCCGCCGTCGCGGAGGGAATCGCCAGGTAAATCTTCTCGATATGATAGTCGCCGACGGCTTTCATGATCTCGTTTCGTCCCCCGACGATCGGGATTCCATCGATATAACGATGCCATTTGTTAGAATCATCGTCGATGATGCAGACGACCTGCTCCGTATTTTTATGGGTATGATTGATGTCACGGAGGATCGCCTGTCCCGCGTATCCGGCGCCGATCAGCATCACTTTTCGGCTGCTGTATTTATTCGCGGTGCCAAAGGCCATATTGATGACCCGGTACGCAAAGCGGACAGAGATCGTAAACAGAAACTGAAAGCTGGCGCCGATCAGGTAATAGCTGACAGGCATTCTGCCCTGGTTGGACATGCTCCTGAAGAGGATCGTGATGCCGACAATATGAATCAGTGTGGTAACGGCGACCGACTCGATGCTTTTCATCAGTTCCATGTAGCTCGCGAAACGCCAGATGCTCCTGTACTGATGGAACAGGCTGTATACCACCACACAGATTACTGAATAAAACGGAGCGAAGCGTATATAAGGATCCAGATAGACATGCGGAATCTTGGAATAGGTGCAGTCGAAGCGGAACCAGAGCGCCAGGAAATATGCGGCCGCAACGGTCACCAGATCCCATAAAACCAATAATACTGCTGTGATTCTCCACGGCTCTATGATTTTCTTCTTTGCCATAGATCATCTCTCCTAAAAAGTAATCATTGGATCGTTTCGCTTCGTGTCCGGCAGACTGATATTACTTCACATATTTCCCGTCCTGATAGCGGACAATGCCTTTTCCTTCCCGGGTAACGCCAAGCGCATCAAACAGTCGGTCTCTTCTTAGAGCGACTTCATGCTCAGTTTTTAATTTTTCCATGTTTCCTTTCCTGCGCAGGCCTTTCCTCAAATACCGAAAAGCCTGATGAAGCCAGGCAAACGGACGCAAAATTGGATATTTCTTTGCCGCCTTCCAATTGATCAGACCGCGTTTCTGCAGAAACAGAAAAGTCCCTTTGACAGTTCGGGCGCTGGTCAAAAAGTTTTTGCTGACCATGCTGTCCTCGTCTGCTTTCTGTTTTCTGCCAAAATTGCCGCATTGGAGAATATATTCCATAAATCGCTCGCAGACAGCCGGATCCGCATGGGCGCAGAAGCGATGCTCAGAAAGTCCCAGGTAGATTTCGCACATCCTCGTCGTGATAACGGCCAGTTGCTCGTGACCTGTCCGCCGGGCCATCTCCTGAAAGGAAGGCCACATTTCGTCCGGCAGGCAGCGGTTCACATACATCATCCAGTCGATAATCTGCTTCAGCCCCAGGCCTTCTTCCATATGATAGCTGATATGATCCAAAAGCACCAGTCCGTTAATATCGTCCGGCAGTTCATGGGAAGAGCTGATATGATCCAAAATCAGCTGATCCAGCAGCGCCGCCTGCTCCTGATTGTTCTGTATCGCAAAAAACGAGTGTACTTCGATCTCGATGTCGTTTTTTCTAAACTGCCTGTGCCGGCCGAAGTCCCTCGCTACTTCGCCGGTACTTTCAATGTATCCGTTTTGAAGCAGTTCCTCGCAGGCGGCGGCGTAATCCTTCCGATGCGGCATGATGTCGATATCCCCTATCGAGCGGTATTCCGGATGGGGATAATATTTTGCTGCTGATGTACCCTTCAGAATCACGTAGGGTACCGAAACGGGCAGGGCTGCCTGTTCGTGCCGGTAGTTGACATTATAGGAAATCTGCTGATAAATCTCCCGCTGCCACACTGCACGCATCTTTTCCGGCATTGTCAGGGACGAAAGCACGCCTGCGGGCAGGGTACTGACGGCATGATGCTTCAGCTCCCGAAAAACCTCCGGGTCCACAGACGCTTTCCCGGTATTCCACAGGGCGCATTTGATCACGTCAAATACTTTTTGATAGGATTCCAAATGAAAATCCTGCATATTTAAGCTTTCATGACAAACGTCTGCTTGATGTTTATTCATCTTCAAAAAAATAAAGCTCTGATAAGAACTAATACTGATTTACATCTGACCCATGCGCATCTGTGCATGGGTCAAATGTAAATCAGTATAAAACCTGGCGGCATAAAGCCGCCAGATTTCATTCAGTGGTTCTAAAATTGAAGAGATTTTTGAAATTACTTCCAGAGCAGCCCTTTGGCCAGAGCTTCCTTCACGATGGTTTCTTCAGAGCCATTCGCCGCCGTGATCTGGGAAATAATCCAGGCAGAAGCGCTGTCACTGCAGTTGAATGTTCCGATCCCGTCCACATAGAGCAGCTTCTGGCCTTTGTCGTCGGAGTAGAAGTTGAAAGCGCCACCGGTTACCATTTCCGCCTGGTTATCGTTCAATTGCATCCGTTTCGCCATGTTGTTGTTCCTCCTTGTTTTTTGTTTTTTTATTCCGAAGGCATATCAAAACCATTCAAGATCTTTCGCCTTCCGTTGGTTGATACGCATGGAATGACAGGGTGGCAGTTCAGAATAAAACTTTTTTTTAAAAAATTCTGTCAGCACTTTGATCGGTCACTCAGTTCACTTCCGAGATGTACAGCTCCTGGAACTGCGGGTCATAGATCATCGGCTCTTTCCCGGTCGTCACATAGTAAGCCGCATTGACGCCGGCATCCTCGCCGCAGAAATTATAGCCTTCCTGATAATAATGCAGATCGTCCTTCATCATGCCTTTATTCAGGAGACCCGACAGCGTCATGGATACCAGGACCACATCCCGGTTTTCTTTGCAGAAACGGGTCTGATACGCCATCATGTTGACAAAGTCCTCTGAAACAGGATTGGAGTTGCCAATACGGATCAGGAAGCACTTCTCAATTCCGGAGGAAAGCATCTCGTCAAGCATATGACCGAACTGCTCATTAAACCACTCTTCTGTCTGCTTTACATCTGTTTCGCCATGGCACCAGATCATATAGCGATGACGGATCGTGTATCCGTTGCTCTCCAGCCAGCTCACGCAGGCATTCAGACGGGAGATCGCATCCTCCAGGCGGGGGGTTCCCGGCTGCCAGTCAGCCAAAGAGGTGGCGCCTTCACTGGCAGAAACACAAACCACCGGCACCTGACCGTTGTGAGTATAATAAGCGTTGACGAAGGAAGGCACCAGACCGCCCGTCTTCTGCTTTCTGTCGTCGATCGCGTCGGTCACGTTCTCCGATACACCGAAGGTTTTATCAATCGGGTACAGCTTCGTAGGATCCGTGATGGCCCGGAATTCCCAACCGGCCCCATCAATCACTGCCGGGGCATCTTCAGGATGGTCTTCCGTCATCTCTCCCCTGCCAGCCATGTTGGACTGTCCCATGAACATCATCACATCCACCTGCTTGCTGGAAGGAACGGCCACTTCCAAACGCTGGAGCCTGTCCGCCAGGTTATCGGAAATTGAGTTAATGTCCAGCTTGGTTACCGTAGGAATCATGATGCTGGTTCCGTTGATTGCGTTGTCGTGGCCGTGGAATCGGAAATAACCGGTTTCCGTGATCGGAACGACGAGCATGGTCGGGTGATCCACACGGGAGGTGCTGATCCAGTTCATGTTCTGGTCAAACAGCACATATTTGGCAAACTGGGAAGACTTTGTGATGCTCACCACCACGACCTGGCCGCTGACCACTGGGATGAAGCCGCTCATGAAAGAGCCTTCGTCGTCCACAATATCTCCCGTCAGCTGACGATAGCCCTTATTCATTACAAAATCCGGGTCATTCTTGTCAAACAGGTCAATCGTTTCAGAGGACAGATAGTTTTTGTTGAATGCGACTCGGTTACCATTCACGACCGAAATGGCCGGAAGAATGACCTTACTGATCTGCTGATCCGCATACAGAGTAGTAGCGGAACGACGGTAGATGGAAGCCATGTTGATAAACATACGGTTGTTGATGGAAATGCGGATAAACCCAGGTTCCGTGATGGAAACCACCAAATCAGCCACATCCAGCAGTTTCACCGTCTTCTGCCACTGCTTTTTCTGATTATACAACGCATATTTGACGAACGGTGAGGTCATGGTGCTGTTCAGATCCAGCACGATTGAATCGCCTTTCTGTACCGGGATAAAACCGCTGATAAAGCTGTTGTATTCATCCACAATTTCGCTGGTCTCAAATACATAGTTTTTCCTATCCTGGAAATCAGGATCCTGACGGTCCAGAACATCGACCCAGTCTTCAGACCGGTCTTCCTTTGTGGTCTGAACCATCACGTTTTCATTCTGCTGAGAGACCACGATGGTATCGTCGTTCTCATCTTCTGCCGCGGTACGGCCTTTTGTGCGATAGATCGTAATGGTTTTCTCATATTCCTGCCCGTATACGGAAAAACGAATATAGCCAGGATCAAAAATACGCACCGTCAGTTCAGTCAGGTCGAAGCTTTTAAAGGTCGATGTCCAATCCCTGTTTTCATCGAACAGGGCATACTTGACAAAGCGGGAGTTTTGCGTGCTATGAAGATTCAGCTGCATGATATCTCCAGGAGATACAGGAATATAGCCAGTCATAAAGCTGTGCTCTTCATCTGTAATATCACCGGTAGACTCAATAAAGTTATAGCCCTCAGTGAAATTGGGGTCATTCATATTAAACAGATTCTCGTCTGACACTTCCTCAGCGGCAGACAGCACCGGAATCGCAGCAAAGAGCATCACGCAGACGGACAGAAGCATCAGCACGCGAAGCGGAACGGTCTTTTGAGCGTTTTTCATAGCAAACCTCCTGAAATATAAATCAATGAACTTTCAAACTGAACCAGTCGATTATCCCCTGAGCACCCACAGCCATTTGAGTCGCTTTCTTTTTTCAACGGCTTCCAACCCCAAATTGATCAGATAGACAATCAATACGGAGGCCGCGAACACCGTCAACCACTTGACCACCCAGTTTTCCGGAAAACGGAGTACACTGTATACATCCAGCACCAGAATATGCCAAAGGTACAACCACAGACTGTGGGAAGAAATAAAGCGAACCAGTTTGGATTCATACAGCCGGAGACGGACTCTCTCACAGAAGGACAACAGGGCGAATGAGCAGCCGACCCCATAAGAAAGATAATAGAGGCGCGCAGGATATTTCGCGTTCTGTACCGACTGAAACGACCCCTGCGTCAGGCGGTAATAAACCGCCATCCCCACGAAAACCGCCAGCGCCCCCGCAGCCACCCACAGATGCTTCTGCCGGGACAGCCGATTAGCTAAAAAACCAAGATACGTTAATCCCACGGCATAGGGAACGAAATCATAAAACGTGATCATGAGCAGCTTACTCTCGGTTCCGATTTTCAGATGGTAGGCCAGCTCATACAGCGCATATGCGGCGGCGACACCGGCCCAGATCCACCGCTTCTGCCCGAAGCGACAGAAAAAAGGAATCATCAGGGCGCTATACAGATAGATCAGAATGACCCACACGTATTTGATGCCATACTGCGTCAGAAGAAAGGAAGCAGCATAATACCGAAATGAACGCGCTTCTCCTTCCGAAATAAATCGGATTAGAAAATAAAAAGCAAGGAAAACCCACGTCGGAAAAACCAAACGCTTCACCCGGGACAGATAGTAACCCTGAAGCGGCTTTCCGGCTTCCAGCCGCCGGCTGTAAGCCCTCTCCCCCAGCATGGCTGACAGGATCACCATCAGGGGCACATCAAAGCATCGAAGCATGATCACCCAACCAGGGGGGCCAGTATGAGCGGCAACGATGCCCGTCAGGCCAATGACTTTGAGGAAATCAATGTACCCGATTCTGGATACCGCGTGATGACTCTGATCGTGAACAGGTTGCGACGGCATCCGCTCACATTCCTTTCAAGTAAAATGCTTTTCCTGCATGGCTTATTATATACAAACAGGATAAAGATGTCAATTTATTACCAAAAAAACGAAACGTTCCTTTGCAGCTGCGTAACCTGTAGAGACTTTTTACGCTGAACGCAGCCTGAGGGAAGAATCCGGCGTTATACCAGCCGGCGAATCCGGCCGAATATCTTGTTTTTAGCGTAAAGGAACCTTTTAGTTTTTCGGTATACTAAGTAGAACAGAGCGTTCGGTACCGTTATGCAGATCAATGCTCTGACGATCAGCTGCGCCAGCAGCCCGCTCAAGGGAATCGCCGCGCAGATCCCATATGTAATGAGGCAGGCTATTAATACCAGCAGGCTCTGTTTTCCCTGATACAAGTAATAGTCCTTTATACGCTCCATCGAAAAATAGTGCTTGAACACTATACTCACAGACCAAAGATAATTGCATAGAAACAGCGAGATAATCGTCGCAATGACGATACCATATACGCCAAACAGTTTACCCAGCACAATATTCAGTACCAGATTCATGGCCGTCTCCGCGATGGCGCGATGCCTTTGTTCCCACCAAAGACCGTTTGCAGAGGTGTACAAATACCGGATTTCTCCCAGCCTAAGAAGATAGAAATATAGGCATAGCAAGCAGACCACAGGAAACGGCAGCATCATTTCAGGCCCCATCCAAAGCTGCATAAACGGCTGGAACAGGCACAGCAGGCATACGGTGCACCATCCGCCCAGCCACAAATACACAAAATCGAGTTTTTTCATCTCCTCGTAATTTTCTTCTACACTCCTGGTTGCGACATGATTCCCAATTCCGCCCATAAAAGAAGCGCTGACAATGTTGACGAATGCAATAATCCCTGCCAACACGGTATAATAGTTATTATAAATGGCCGTCATTGTCAGCCCTAAATAGGCGGAAATGCAAATGCTGTCAAGAGAGTTTCTGGTAACAATGCATGCCCGCTGGACAAATGTCCCGGCTACCACCTTCCTGATGGAGCCTAGCTCTTCGGTTGACAGTTTTCCTTCCGCATGGTACTGCGGATAAAGTTGATGAACCCTCCACGCGGTCCAAAGATTGGTAACGACAGTAAACAGAGGCATCAGAACAGCAAAACAATAATAATTCTTGGTCAGTAGCAGGGCCAGAACCTGGCAGATCAAAAGCATCAGCCTGACGAAGGAATTGATCGTGCTTTTGATGTTTCCTTGCTGATAAACCACAAGAATCGACTCAAGATAGGAATATAGGAAATAGCTGACCACCGTATTTGCCAGATAAACCAGATAAACCGCTGTCAGATTGATTTCTTCCGGGTAAGAGCCTTTGATCAGGTGCCCAAGAAACGGGGTGATTGCAAGGCCCACTCCCAATATGGTAAGCCCGATCACCCGGTACGCCTTTTTGTAATAGGCAAGCAAAGCATTGATTTTGGCAGTATCGCCCTCTGATGCCGGCTTATACATATGATAAACAACCGCGGTGCTGAAACCAAGCTCTGTAATGCTCAGAACAGACAAAATCGCCGAAAACAGACTTCCAAGCCCCAGGTATTGGGCTCCAAGCGTATATTGGATGACTGTTTTTTCAATGAAGGGGCAGATCAGGAGTATGATCTTATTGGCGAAGCCCGCAATCAGATTTTTCTTTCCATTTTGAATGACGTCAATCTGCATTACTCGTATTCGATCCTTTGATAAACTTTCCTGTCTTCTTCGTTAATCATGAAGAAACAATAGTGGATAGGCGGGAAAAACCTGCGTTATCTTTTAAAAACACTCAGGATTTCAAGCGGCAAAGCAAGTAAGCTTCTGCCAACGCGAACTGCCGGGTTTGAAACTGGGATATAGTTGTTTTTCTTATCCTCTTTTTCAGACTGCAGCTGTCTGCATAAAAAATCGCTGAAGTCCCGGCTTTCGTAAATGTTTTTCACGCTAAAGCTTTGCTCAAAATCAGAGGGAGTGTCAAACAGATCCGGAATCAGATGATCTTTCGTATACTGATAAAATGCTTCCAGCGTTTCCTGTGTAAAGGGAGGTTCCATCCCCAATGTCACGTTTCCCTGCGCCATGCCGATCGCTGACTGTCTAATCGCCCCATGATATTTGCCGGCTTCTGTCAGCCCTTTCTTTATGGAAATGCAGCAATTCACAAACGATTCTCTGTCCAGATTGCTTGCTCCCTGCAGGCTTCCCTGATTGCCGATACGATAATTAACATAATTTTTATCAAGAAAAACCATTCTTTCGGCCAGAGCGATCGCCATACAAACAAAATAAGCATCATTGCATTTTCTCACCGCTTCAAAGCGCAAATGATGTTTATCAACAAAGCTTTTAAGAAAGAGCTTATTCCACGGAAAAGCAGGACACTTCCAGAAAAACTGCTCTCCTACGTCTTCAGCAGAAAAAACGCCCTTTGGAATGTGGCGTCCCCAGAACAGCGACGCATGTTTGAACTGCTTCAAGCTGTCATCATATTTTCTAAAGCCAAAGATAACAATTTCAGCCTGATTCTTTTCTGCGCAGCGGTATGTGTTCCGCAGCATATCCGGATCAAAAAAATCGTCAGAATCCAAAAAAATAATGTACTTTCCGGTAGCCTGTTCCAGGCCGTGATTTCTGGCAACACCAGCATAAAGATTCTTCTGCTGAAGGATTTTGATTCGACTGTCTTTTTCCTGATACTGCTTCAGAATATCTACAGAACCGTCCGTGGAACCGTCATCCACAAAGATAAATTCAACATTCTCTAAGGTTTGATGAATCAAAGACTCGACACATTGATTCAGATAACGTTCTGTATTATAAACCGGAACAATAACAGAGACTGCGACCGACATAGATTTTTTCTCCATGTGTCTGACCTCATCCTACTCTTAGTGCTTATTCGTCAGGTATTGACCATTCTGGTAAGTAACACGGCCCTTTTTCTCTCTTGACACACCAATCGCGTCAAATAGTTCATTGCTCTTTCTGCTGCTTTGAAATTCCGCTTTGAATTTCTTAATCGGGTTTCTTCTGAACAATCCCTTTATCAAATATCTTCCCGCCTGATAGAGCCACGCCACGGAACGAAGGGCAGGGTATTTCTGAGCCAGCTTCCAAGTCATCACGCCGCGTTGCTTTAGTGTTATGATTTTCGCCTTTAAGGAAGGGGTTGACAGCAGAAATTCGCTGGTCTGACTGTCTCTTTCCTTTTTCCTGCCAAAGTTGCCGCATGAAAGGAGGTAATCCATAAAATCCGCGCATAAACTGTCGTCTATCTGAGCGCACCACTGATGTTCAGGAAGCCCGAGATAGATTTCACACATCCGGGTCACCGTCTTCGCCAATCTCACATGCCCTGTTTTTTCAGCCATCTTCTCGAACTCTGGCCATCGATCATCAGGAAGGCATTGATGAACGAACATCATCCAGTCAATCACCTGACGCAGTCCAAGTCCGCTTTCCATATGATGATTAATGTGCTCAATCAATGTTAAGCCATTGATCAAATCAGGCAGAACATGGCTCTCGCTGATATTATCAATAATGAAGTCATCCAGTGCCTTTACTTCTTCCTTATCATCCCGTAATCCATAAAACGAATGAACCTCAATCAAAATACCGTTTTTTGTAAAGCCCCGGTGCCGGTCCAGATATTGATCCACAGCATTGGTATGTTCCTCATATCCATGCAGTAGCAGCATTTCACAGACCTTCCGATAATTCTCGTGGCTGGCCATAACATCGATATCGCCAAGCATTCGGTATTCCGGATACGGGTAATACTGAGCGGCTGAAGTACCTTTTAGGATCACATACGGCACAGTAATCGGGAGTGCAGCCTGAGCTCTGATGCATTTCTGATAACGTGCAAGCGCCATAATATTATATTTTTCCCACGCCTGGAACAATTCCTCAGAAAGACCTAAATCCATCAGGACAGGCCCTGTCAGCAAAGCAATCGCCTGCGTTTTCATTTCTTGGAAGACCGCTTCGTCTGCGGATGGAGAGCCAGTATCCCAGAGAACTTTTTTAATTACATCAAATAACAGCTGATTGTCTTGCAGGACATCTTGCGCCATTTTATTTCTCCCGTGCATTGAAACAAACCTGTTTTCTTTTGTCAGCGCTTTTACTCACGCATTCTGATCAGGGTGGTGATGGAATCCATCGCCTTTTCGTCGTCAAATTTTCTGGCAAACAGCCTTCCGGATTTTAACAGCATGGGGATGTCCTCCGGATGAAACTGGTTTTTAG
Organism: Christensenella sp. UBA4379; assembly: GCA_002391225.1. Classification (GTDB taxonomy): domain Bacteria; phylum Bacillota; class Clostridia; order Christensenellales; family Aristaeellaceae; genus UBA4246. The sequence goes on along the minus strand of DGRV01000029.1, from coordinate 70,042 downwards.
CGTCCTGCCAAGTCGTAATTCTCATCACGGAATGATATTCGTCCACAGGATCATAAACATTGTTAAAAAAAACAGAATGATAAAGAATAGTATGAAAGCACACTTCATCGGCGCAGTAAGACCAGCGGCACGCTTTCATTATTTCCCGGGAATGTTCCAGAAAGAGCCTTGCCAGCCCGTCTGTGATGCTCCAGTTTGCGTAGCCCTTATGGTAATAGCTAGGCTCATGCTTCAGTCTGTTGACGCCTACGATCTTCTGCAGCTTCAAAAGTGCTCTTCCAGTATGCAGCAGCATTTTCTTCCACAATGTATCACAATCTCGGCTGTATTTTTTCCAAAAATAGTAGTATTTGATCCGGTTTTCAAACCCCTGGCGATGATCAAAACCGATAAACTCTTTTCCACGATTTTCGGCAAAAAACTGATGAATTCTATCCTGTGTCTTTAACGGAAATTCTACTCCGACAAGAAGATGGTAATAATCATAGGTATCATAATTTGCAGCCTTTTCCAACAGATTCAGCACGCATTGTGTCTGGGAAGAATGCCCCCAATATACAGGAATGCTTGGAATAATGATCAGCCTTGATTTCTGAACGCACTTCTTCAGTTCATCCACAGGAGGATTCTCTGTTTTTTTATCTATATGTAAAAAAATATCATTATCTTGATAGTCTATATCAGAAAGGAGCATCTTTAGGACATCGAATCGGTGATGTGCCATGATCAGATAAGCGAATTTCATTTGCTCAATACCTTTCGAAGCAGTCAGCAGCAATGGCTTTATCTTGCCAGAAGCCGTCTTGTAACAGGAAGTTCACCAAATCCCTGATCACTTAAAAAACGAAAAACCAACGTCCATCGGTGTATAATATCCTCTGTAATATAATATGCCGAACAGCACCATCTCAAGATAAATCGAAAGATAAACAACCGTTTCATTGAAGCCAATCTTCGAATATTCCGGTACATTCAGTTCAAAAGGCGTTTCACAAACAATTGTTTTAAGAAACAGCAAAAGAAAAGGAAATACCATAAAATACAGAAGCATAACATTTCTGACAAAAATATCATACTGCTGAATAGCTCCCAGGGTAAACGCGATAATCAGCAGGTAATAATCACCAAACTTCTTAAATTTCTTTGAGTCCTTAATATTCCGGCGTACATAAAGATAGAGCAGCAGAATCAGTATGATTTCGATGAAGTGAATAACTCCTCTGTATACTTTAAACTCCGTTCCCCCATTGACAGCGTAGGTATTGACTTTTCTCATCAGAAGCTCTATCACCGATAAATTGCTGAACCGAGATAAAAACCGGATTGCGTAATCCTGGAAGGTATAAATCAGTCCGGAAAAACCTACGACAATCCACTTCGGCATCACATTGCACAGCAGGACCAGAGCACGTAACAAAATCAGCATGGCGACGCTCGTATGAAGCCCATACAAAAGAAAATATGCTGAAAAACATATGATTTTGTTGGCATTCCGTACCAGATCCATATATAGGACATAAGAACAGAGAACATAGGCCATCATATTTCTGACCCCTGAAATCGTTCTGAAATCCAGCATAATCAGCAGATAGAAAAAGCAGAAAGATAGCTTCCAGTCTTCAATATTTCCGCCGACATCTTCCGCTGCTAAGACAATGATCTTGGTCGCCGTTGTATAAATGATGATCCCCGTGATCACGGGAAGAAGCGCATCCACATGAAACTGCCCGATCAGATAGGCATAAATCAGATAGATTCTCGACCCGTCCGAATATTCCCGGAGCATTTCATTCGTCGAATCAACATTGCCGAAAACAACAGATTTAAAATCATAATTTCTCAATATCCTCAGTGCCTGATAATGCCGGGTCAAGTCCCATGTAGGCGGAGGGGTGTAAAAAAAATACAACGACGAAATGCAGACTGCTGAAAAAAGCATATACCGCCGCAGATACTGTTTGGGAACCGAAAAGCCTAAAGCCCCAAACGCCAACAACGTAAAAGTTACGACCATTGATTGATAACTCCTCAGCGGAATACATTCTGCTGTGATCTGTTGATCGGACCTTGATTTATTGAAGCAGCCTCAGCCGACACCATAAATACATACACAGAACCGTATATAGCCGGCGGAACAGGAGCTGGTAAATCACGTCATCCTGCCATTTGTACAGATGAATCGGTTCATGAAGAATCTGGCGAAGGCTTTGGAGACGCTTTCTGCAAGCTGACAAATCATTCTTCTCGTCTGTCAGAAATATGTAGCGGCGTACAGCATAGCACAGAGATCTTCCGATCATCTGCATTCCATTGACCACTTTGCGGCGTTCCATGAACGCTTTTGCAAACGCAAGATTCTCCAGGTCATTTTCAAAGCACTTGCGTGTACGTCGGACCGAAAGATCAGATTCTCCGGTATAATACACATAAATCGGACGATTCACAAAAGAAACAGTACGACAGTACTCCATATACTGATAATTGAAATACTGGTCTTCAGCCGTGACCATATCTTCCCGGAAAAGAAGCTGGTGCTCTCTGATAATGTCCGCAAGGAACATTTTCATGCATGGTGAGTTAGAAAACTCCCTCAGGAGGCATAAATCTTCCTGAATCGTTCCACGAAGTTCCGAAAACTGGTCTTCTGTCAGTACATGGTCCAGTTGTTTGTTCAGGCTGATGTCACGGTACCCGCACATCGTGAAATCCGACTTTTTCAGCGTCATTTCTTCTATTAATGCTTTGACATAATCCCGGGCTATGGCGTCGTCGCTGTCCAGAAAGCATAGATAGTCCCCGCTTGATTTCAGAATCCCTATGTTTCTGGCGCTGCTTGCCCCGCCATTGCTTTTTTTGTAGCAGCGGATACGCTGATCCTGCGCCTCCATCTCCGCTACAATCCGCGCACTGTCATCAGTTGAACCATCGTCAATAACAATAATCTCCAAATCCGTATAGGTTTGCTCCATCACAGAGCAAAGACAGCGTCGAATTGTTTTGGAAGCGTTGTACATAGGAATAATCACTGAAATCATACTTCAATATAAACCCTCTTCTGTTCAATAGAAACATCAGATCAAGCCATCACCGGTTGATCAATCGATTCGCTTTTACTGTAAGGCTGGGGGAAATCAGTGAGCAAAGGACAAAAAGCTTTGCAGAAGGAGAATGATCCCCCCTGATAAAGGATCTCCAGTACTTTCTGATGTTGTCCATCACCAGCGCATCATAACGGCAATCATAATGCTCCATTTTGCTCATCGTCATCATGCAGTCATATACGACATACTGTTCGGCCAAGCTGAGAAGATCAGGGTATTCTTTCCGGATAAAATCAACCTTTTTCAAGGAAGCTTCGATACGGTCAAATTCGCGTTCTGAAAACGCCTTGTGAGAGATGCTCTGTCGGTTAAAACGATAATAGTAAAACACCTGATCTGTAAAAGTAACAGTAGAGGCCTTCTGAAATAAATCATAGATAATAAACGCGTCTTCAAACACTTTTCCAACAGGAAAACGAATGCCATTAAAAAGGTCCGCGTCAAAAATCTTATTTGTCACAGCGTTCAGTACGCGTTTAGAATATAGTACTTCAGCAATTGCATCATGACGGTTGTATACACATTCACCTGGCACCGCTCTTGTAAGATAAACTTCGCCGTCGTTCGTCATCATTTTGACTCCTCCGACTGCGATCTGCGCTGAGTGCTTCTTCTTCTGGTTTAGAAGATGCTCAAACATATTTAAATCAATATAATCATCGGAGTCCACAAAGCCGACAATATTAGCAGAAGCTCTATCCAAGCCATAATTCCGGGCATCGGAAAGCCCCCCATTGGGCTTTGTATAAAGTTTGATCCTGCTGTCGCTGTCTGCGTATTCCCGACAAATCTTCTCCGACTGATCCGTGCTTCCGTCGTTCACCAGAATGATTTCAATATCCCGCAGCGTCTGATTCAGCAAGCTTTCCAGGCACTGCGGAAGATATTGTTCCACATTGTAGACAGGTACAATCACAGATAAACAGGGGGACATATAGATCACTCCATGCTTGATTCGTTGGTCAGGGTAGTATTTTTCGGATGCTCACTTCGTTATACTTCATCATATAAACATTTTCATCATATTCGCCGATTCGTTTCTCATTTATTTTGCCTTGCAAATTATTCCTGATCAGCTGAATATGATCGCAGCCTGCTTCATAAGCGTGCGGATAGCCGCCCCCAAACCGCGGATTCACTTCTGATATATAGTATTCTCCATTCTTCTCAAACAGATCAATATCAATTTGCCCTCGGAAACCGGCTTCCTTGACAAACTTTTCAATCAGTTCAAACAGGCTGTTTTCTTTGAAGCTGACAGCCTTATCCGTTTCTCCCGCCCGCATTTTGATTTTCTTTTTCGTAAAAATAGAAACTACCTCTCCGGAGATCAGATCAATATACACATCCGCTCCAATTTCCTGACCATCCAGATACTCCTGAACCATCATATGATCCTGGTGAGAGGTAAGCAGACGGACCGTTTCCCAATCGTTCGCTTTTGATAGATTCAGCGATGCAGATCCCTGGACCGGTTTCACAATGACCGGATATGTCGCTTTTTGAGCGGCAGCATCCTGGTAAAACGCCTCCGGATCATCCCATGACTGAGCGCAGAGATAATGGTGATTTTTCAACCAGCGGTACATCTGCATCTTATCCAGAGACATCTCGCAGAGCTCAAAGGGGCTTCCGATAACCGTTGCGCCCACGCTTCTGAATGTCTCCTCATGTTCGGCAAGCAGGCTCAATTCCGGGTCGATCAGGCTCAGCAGACCAGTAATCTTTTCCTTTTTACAGATATCCAGAATCACATCCAAATAGTCGGGCGCTGTAATAGGAGGAACAATATAATATCGATCCGCTTCGTAAATGGCAGGCGCCAGAATGCTCGAATCAGTAGCGATCACTTGACCGGTGCCAGACCATGCGCGTTTAAAATACTGGACGATTTTGTTTCTTGTACCAACAGCAAGCAATAAAATGTTCATTTTCCGTCATCCCATTTTCTTAATGCATCAAAGAACAGCGGCGTACCGCCTGTGTGTATAAAGAGGACGTTTTTTCCTCGGATCTGATTGTTTTTCAGATATTCCGTCATTCCATGAAACGCTTTTCCGGTATAGGTTTCATCCAGTGGAATGCCATAGGTCAGCAAAACCTTTAGAATCGTTTCCTGAATGGCTGAATCGGTCTGTCCATACCCATTCGTCACATATTCGTCGACGAAAACCGTGCTATCCTGTATCGAAGACAAAGACACTTGGTTCCCCATGTATTCTCTCACACTTTCAAGAACTATATCTCTGCCCCTTGGGTTCTTTCTCGCAATACTGATTCCGATGATATCGCATGAAGCGTGATGCAGCAATTTCCCGCAAATCAGTCCTGCCTGCGTGGTACCTGTCCCGGACGCAAGAAAAATCAGATCAAATGTCGTTCCATTGGTTTTCCCATAATCGGCAATTTCATCGTAGCAATTCACATAAGCCTGGGTTCCTGTGATACCGTGGCCACCGCCAGGTATAAAATAAGGCGTTTTTCCCTGCCGCTTCAGGGCCGCGATAGTGTTTTCAATCTGATCATGGACTTCTGACACGTGTACAACGCTGATCTCTGCATTGTACAGTTTCATCATCTGCTGATTGTATGAGACACCGAACGCCTCGGCAGGCGCAATCACATGGCAACTGATTCCCCGCGAAGCGCACATATTTGCAATGACTCTGCAGTGATTGGAACTGCTGCTGCCATAGGTCACAACGCAGTCATAGGAGCCGGCATCGATGATCTGAAAAAACAGTTCCGCCTTTCTGGCTTTGTTTCCGCCAAAGCAGAACGGAATCAGATCCTCACGTTTGATATAAAGCTGATTGCCTTCTATGGTTCCCAGCTTCTGCAGCGGTGTTGTTCTCATTCTCCTATCCTCGAAACATAGTCCTCCAGCTCGTCAAAGCTTCTGATCCTGGCAGCCACACCCCGGTATCTGTCGTCCCTGTCTATCAGACAGGCGTGCAGTCCCGCTGAAATCGCCCCCTCATAGTCGTTGGTCCATTGATCGCCTACATAAAGGCATTCATCAGGATGTATATTCATCTTCTCGCACAGCCACTCAAATGCTTCATGCGCCGGTTTCCAATGATTTCTCGGTAACTGACCTGTGATGCATATCTCATCAAAAAAACGGTTCAGCTTCAGCAAACAGCATTTATTTTTCTGCGTCCACACCCCGCCATTTGTTAAGAGTGCCAATTTCCATAGATGCGGTTTGTTCAAAAAAGCCTCCGCATCTGGGTAAAGCTGTATCTGCGCATTGCAGGTGCGATAGATCCTGACAAAATCCTCCAAGGCTCCTTGGTCCAGAGCATAATGCCCGATCACATGCTGAAAAACAGCCTGATCCCCTTTTTCCATGCGGATACGATGCATATACGCTTTGATATCATCCTTTTCTTCAGGATTGATGGACATTGCGATTGCATCATAACAGGAATCAACGTAAGACCGCTCGTCGTACAGCGTTCCATCCAGATCAAAGCCGACGCATTTAATCATAGAAGAATACGCTTTCCCAATAGCGGATCATTCGTGTATTCCAACGCGGCTGGACCGGTTCCTGCTCTCCGAAAAAATGCTCTTTCAGCATCAGAAGAGGGAAATTTACTCCAGCGCCAAGACTGTGCACCTGACTTCCGCAAAAGCGAGCGTTCAGATCAATCAATTTTACCGAATTCTCTCCAACAATAAATTGAAGGTTGATAAAACCGGAATGGATGATTGTTTTACCAATGCGCGAAGCCAAATCGATCAGCAGATCATTCTTTTGTACGGTTCCTTCGATTACTATTCCAGTGGAAACCCTTGAACGAAGCCGCGGAACACACGCTGTCACGCTGCCGTGATTGAGCAGAAGATCGACGCTGTACTCCTGGCCCTGCAGATATTCTATGGCGAGCATCTCGCTTTTGGGTCTGGTTTTCACGAACAGATCAAAAGGAACAATGTGTTTGTTGTTTTCCAATGAATCAATCAGTATTTTTTCCTTATCCGACAAAACTGTGAACCCCAGGCCGCCGTGACTACTCGACGCCTTTACACAGAATAATTCCTTGTTCTTAAAGAACTCGTCGTGAATCGCTTTTAACTCTTCAGCCGTATGATAGGGAATATACAGCGGAACGATTTCCGGAAAATCATTCTGCAGAAATTCATACATCTTTCTTTTATCGGTCAGACAGTCATAGTGGTCGCTTTCGGGAAGCGCTGTCCACGTGCCGATGTCGTGATCATGAAAAAGTCTGATTTCATCCTGCATCGTCGGGATGACCGCATCAATTTTTCCTTTCTGAACGATGGATCTGATATCATCCAGGTATGCGCTTTCCTTCATCGAATGTACCTGATAAATATGCTGGCAGTACACGTTTCCGGCTGATTCCGTACGCATATCGGTGCCGGCCAGTTCAACGTCGTCCTGACCCAGCAGACACTTCATGACCCCGATTGCAGTAGGTCCCCCCACAGCGGTGACAAGCACTTTGATTTTATCCATGATGGCTCCCTCAGAATCATTGACCAAGATATAATTCGTCAGCCTTAAAGATTCGGATAAACGTTTTGAAGATGATTTTTATATCCAAAAAAACGTTAAAATGCTCTACATAGTCTATATCGTACTTAAACCTGTCATCCCAGGGAGCAGACGCGCGAACCTCCTCCTGAGCCAGTCCGGTTATGCCCGGTCTCATCTCAAAGCGCTTTTTTGCCCACTCAGGATAGTTTTCAAACCCCTTGTATGGGTGATAAACGACCGGAGGCCGGGGACCAACAATACTCATGTCCCCCAGCAGAACATTTATCAGCTGCGGCAGTTCATCTATACTGGTCTTTCTGAGAACACGACCGCTTTTTGTAATCCGGGGATCCTTCTCCGAGAGCACCTTGACGCCTTCGCCAATATGCTCCGCATTCTGTACCATGGTTCTGAACTTGATCAGCCTGAATGTCTTCCCACGATATCCCAAACGATCCTGAAGAAAAAACACCGGTCCCTCGGAGTCCAATTTAATCCAGATGGAAAAGATCAGAAACAGCGGAGATAAGAGAAGCAAGCCCAAAGTACTGGCTACAATATCAAAAAGACGTTTGATCAACAGGTTCATTTTTCTCATGATTATTCTCCGCTGTACAATGAATGTAATAAAGAAGCATCATATAAATATCAGATTATTTGAAGCAGGACCGAATGATCGAAATTACAACCTCCTGGTCCTCTTCCGTCATCTTGATATCGCTGGGCAGGCAGATTCCTCTCTGAAAAATGTCTTCGCCGACCCCGGTGGAAATGAAATCCCGGTCTTTGTAGAGCGGCTGCATGTGCATCGGCAAGGATACTTACCTACAATCTAACTTTTTCTGGCGAAGTATGTTCCAGTATTCTTTCATTGTTTCTTCGGTCAAACCATTTTTGTCAAAAGAAGGTTTAACTGTACATGTTTTTTTTCTTTTTTCTTTATATTCTTCTATTGAACATATATAACGCGCAGGAACGCCCCCATATACTCCATCTGCTACACTTTTATTTACCAGAGAGCAAGCGCCGATAATAACGTTCGGACCAATTACTACATTTGGCAGGATCGTTGTATTTGCTCCAATAAAAACATTATCTTTCACGTCAATACAGCCGATAAGTTCATTGTATTGATCAGCATCTTCAAGCCTGTTTAAGATAACGTGTATTGCATCATGCGTAACAAACAGAACATTTGACGCTACACAAACATTGTCTCCTAAGGAGATCAATCTAGGATATAACGGGATTTTCCGTCCCATAATTAAGCAATTATCTCCGACATGGAAAAATATGTGATGCTTTCTCAGGTAGTTTGCTCTTTCAAACGCCCCTCCCTGTAAACACATTCCGATTGTGTGCCTCAATCTATACCAATCCACAATACGGCCTCCAATCCAAATGGCATATCCTCTGTAATACTGCAAGCTTTTTCACTATTTCAATCATTGAAGCACTCAACAATCGCTTCTATTACTATATTCTGTTCCTCTTCCGTCATCTTGATATCGCTGGGCAGGCAGAGTCCTCTCTGGAAAATGTCTTCGCCGACCCCGGTGGAAATGAAATCCTTGTCTTTGTAGAGCGGCTGCATGTGCATCGGCTTCCAAATAGGGCGGGTTTCGATGTTGTATTCGTTCAGCTTCGCGGCAATCTCATCCGGACAGGATTTTCCGGACTCGTGCTTCCAGGAGGTCTCTGTGCCGGTTCTGATCTGCTCGCACATGGCTTCCGGGTTCACCGTCAGACAGGAAAGCCAGAAATTAGGTTTGCTTTGCGGAAGGTACGGATTCATCTTCACCGGAAGATTTTGGAAACCCCGCTCGTAGCGGCGGTAGATTTCTTCCTTGCGGGCCCGGTGCTCATCCAAATGAAGCAGTTGTCCCCGGCCGATCCCGGCAACGACGTTGGACATCCGGTAGTTGTAGCCCAGTTCCTCATGCTGATACCAGGGCGCCTTTTCCCTGGTCTGCGTGGACCAGAACAGCGCTTTGTCCCGCTTAGTCTTATCTTTGGTCACCAGCATGCCGCCGCCAGAAGTGGTGATGATCTTGTTCCCGTTGAAGGACAGGATATTGTATTCCCCGAGAGTCCCGCATTTTTTCCCTTTGTACTCAGAGGAAAGGGCTTCCGCCGCGTCTTCGATCAGGATCGCGTGATGACGCTGGCAGATGTCCTGGATCTCATCCATTTTAGCGGGCGTTCCGTATAAATGGGCGACAACGACCACCTTCGCGTCCGGGTATTTCTGAAAGGCCTTCTCCAGGGCGTCCGGATCCATGTTCCAGGTATCCGGTTCGCTGTCCACGAACACCTGCACGCCGCCCTCATAGGAGACCGGGTTGACCGTGGCGGCAAAGGTCAGATCGGAGCAAAGCACATGATCGCCGGGCCTGACCCCCGCCAGCTTCACCGCCAGATGAATGGCAGAGGTACCGCTGACGGTGGCGAAACTAAAGCATCCGCCGCCCAGGTACGTATTCATTTCATCTTCAAAGCCGTCGCAGTTAAAACCCAGCGGGGCAACCCAGTTGCGTTCAAAGGCCTCATGAATAAAAGCCAGTTCCTCATCGTGCATCGTGGGACTGGCCAGCAAAAGCCGTTTTTCAAGTCTTTTCATTGTATGTGCTTGATCCTCCTAAAATCAGAGCGGAACGGTGCCTCCGCCGCTCATTCCTTTGGGCTTTCAGAGGCTTTCTCCGCTTCATCCTTCCGGACCAGCTCGTAGCCCACCCAGACGTTTCTCTGCACGTTGTCAAACTCAAAGGCCACGCAGCAGCGTTTGCGGCCGCGGTCCATCTTGACGACCGTACCGTGCATGTTTGCCCAGGCGGGATCGTCCACCTGGCAGCGGTCGCCCACCTGCGCCAGACGTACCTTGCCCAGGACACCGTTTTTTTCTTCCATCATTCTGGCGAAGGCCAGGTCTTCCCCGTTCAGTTCCCCTCGCCCAAGGACGCGGATGATGCCGTCGATTTGAAACCGGGGCACGATGGGCTCCTCCGTATAGAGAAACAGATAACCGGGCAGCCAGTCATGCCGTACTTCCTTCGGTACGCCTTTCACCCATTTCAGCTGCTCCACCTGCGGATGAATACATTTAATATGGTAGAATTTCTCAATGATAAAAGAAATCAGTCCGCAGCGCTGTGTTTCGCAGAACAGGCAGTAGGCGTGCATCCGATTCACCCATTTCTTGATACGTCGATCCATCCCGGCCTGGCAGGACCGGGATGGATAAAAATTCCACAGGGTTTCTCCCGAATCACGGCCCGCCTGAGCCGGCGGATTTCGGGGAAACTCGATACAGCTATGGTTCAGAACTTGGGCGGCCTGCCAATCCGGTCAGTGCCGATGCCGTCCCGATTGTCAGGGCATTGGTTCTTCTTCCGCGTACAGGAAAGCCTTCATGGCCGCCGTATTGGCCTCGTAATCCACCAGATGGCCTTTGGTGCCGGCGACGATGTCATAGGGATTGTGGAATTCCAGCGGGAACACAGCGGTTTCCAGGGAACTGAAAATGTCCACCCCTTCCCGGGCGGCGGCGTACGCCACCCGCGCCAGGGTCAGCGAGATCCCGATGATTTCCTCCTCGCTCAGGTTGTGATAGCACATTTGGAAAATAGGGGCGATCAGCTGGCGGAGAAAGACCTTGTCGTCGTCCGTCACGGCGTCCAGGTTGATCGCTCGGCGGTTGCCCAGACGGTTCGGATACCCCGTTTCCTCCGTGTAGAACATAACGTTGTCGGCAATATCCAGCGCGACCCGGTCGAAAAACGCGGCGACGACCTCCAGCTCGCGCAGACAGCAGTTATACACAGAATCATACTGAAGCCATCCGTAGCCCACGGCCTGTAGGCCGTTGACCCGGGTTTCCGGTCCGTACTCGTTCAGAAAGTACTCCTGGGACAAAAGCTCGATCAGCAGCTGGCTCAGGACACCGGCTTTGGCCTGTGCCTGGATGTTTTCCTTCTTGGAAGCCACCATGCCGTTCAGGGCGTTTCTCTCTGCCCGGGTGATGTCCAGCTTGATCCCGCCGAAGCGGTCGATCATCGTCGCCAGGTTCAGGTAATTCAGGGACATGAACAAATCGACGTCGATATGAAAATTGTCCTTGAACACCTTCAGCGTTTCCTCCGGACCGCCTTTGCGGTACGGCATATCCATCCGCTGGAGAACATCGTAGCCTTGATAATGTACAAAGGTATCCCATGTCAGCATCATCAGGCGGATGTGGCCGCGCACGGGATCCATGGCGACGATCATCATGGTGTTGCCGGCGTTTCCCCCGCTGTTGTTCATCCCCTCGTTGCACATGAGGAGGAAATTGACCCAGTCGCCGTTTTTCTGCTCCCCGCTCTCGCTTTCAGTAAGGCCCGGCAGCGGGAAAAGCCCCACCGTCAGCACCAGCACAAGAAGCAGACAGGTTCTTTTAAGCAGCTTTACCCGGTTTTTCATTCTCAACCTCCTCGATCTCCAGCAGCTCAATGGAAACGGGGTTTCTGTTCTTGTCATAGCAGCTGGTGATGATCAATTCGCCGTTTTCGTCGTAACGGCCGGTCCATCCTGCAACGCCGTTCTTGTTATCGGTCAGTTTGTTATAGCGGTCCACATACCTTTCGGAAATCAGCCTTCCCTCCTGGTCATAGCTACGCTCCACGCTCGAATAACCGTCGGCGCAGTTGGTCTGCGCGTAGGCGGCGTCATAATAGCCTTCCCAGACACGGTTCCCCTGATCGTTCAATTCGTATTCCAGGATCGCGTAGCCGTCCGTGGTCATCACCGGCTCGCCCGCATTATCAATATAAGTGACGGTATGAATTCTGGTGACCGGATAATAGAGCTCCGTGATGCCCCAGGCGCCGTTCTTGGCCGCAACCGGCTCGTCCCGCTCGTCCAGATAATAGCTGAAGTATTTTTCCACCTGATTGGCGTCAATCAGGTCGTAGTCGTAGCGGATGCTGACATATCCTTCCTCGTTCCGAGCCGGAGAACCGTTTCCGTCCAGCCAGGTTTTGCGGGACAGTTTTCCGAAAGCGCTGTATTCTTTTCTAAAGCCGTATTCCCCGTCCACTGCCATGCCTTTTCCGTCCACGCCAAAATAACGGACCTGGGATTCCATGCCGCGGCTGTTATATTCCCGCTGAACGGAGCAATAGCCTTTGGGCCCGATGACCGGACGGCCCTGGCTATCAAAGTACTTTTCCTCGATGACGCGGTCGTAATGGTCATAGGTGAACAGGGCATACGGCATGCCGCCCACATCCTTGCGGTTTTCGTTCGTCACGCGCATGACATAGGTCCTGGCTGCATCGTCCTCGGAAACCAGCTCGCGGCGGCTGTAGCCGTCGACCGTCACAGCCGGACCGCCCAGCTCGTCCACGAAGTACTCCTGACCGATCCTTCCGCTTTCCGAATAGGTGATATAGTGGGAAGCGTAGCCCGACATGTTGTTGATGGGCCACTCGAATTCATTCAGGAATTCCTCGCTGATCAGTCGGCCTTCGTCGTCAAAATTCCGGCGGACGGAAGCATAATCGGCGCCAACCGGAATCACGCCGATCGCCAGGGTGTCGTAAAAGCTTTCCGACAGCTTATTGCCCAGCTGATCATAGGTGTACTTTGCATAAGCGTAGCCCAGCGTCGTGTCTGTCAGGTTACCGCGGATATCGTAGTAGGCTTCTTCCGTCACGTTGCCCAGGCTGTCCAGGGCCGCAGTCTTTTTGGCGTAGCCCTGCTGATTGGCGCAGGGCTTACCGGCCTTGTCAAAATAGCTGATGGAGGTTTCGCGGCCGGCCAGGTCGTAGGTATAACGGACCTCGGCATAGAGCCCCGCGTAAGAAGTGACGTACCCCAACTGATCGTAATACTTGATGGAGAGCACTCGGCCGTCCGCGTCGATCTTCCGCTCCAGACGGGCGTACTGACCGCTGGTATGGACGGCCGGCTTGCCCTGGGAATTCAGCAGACGCTCTTCGATGCAGTAGTTCCTGGCGTCATACGTAAACAGAATCTCGCAGTAGCCTTCCCGGCACCAGGTCAGTTCTCCCTGCTTGTTGTAGTAGGAACGGCGGATCAGGTTGTTCCGGTTGTCGTAGGCATAGCCGACGGCGCTGTATCCGGTGGTCAGCATCACGGGCTGGCCGCCCTCATCCAGGTATTCTCTCAGAACGATGCGCTCCCGGTAATCCCAGGTATTGCGCTGGGTGGCGTAGCCCAAGGTGCAGGCAATCGGAGAATCATCCAGATCCAGGAACGTTTCGGTCAGTACCAGGCCGTTTTTATCCACCGTGCGGAGCATGGCGGTATAGCCTTCACTCATGTAGGTGCGCTGATAGTTTTCGTCCAGGTAGTTCAGGCGGATGACGTACTGATTGTCGTCGTATCCATACTCCAAAGCGGAATAGCCGTCCTTGCTCAGGGTCGGCCGGCCGGAGGTGTCCACAAACGTCTTGCGCCAGACTTTTCCCTGATCGCTGTATTCATACCGGATGCCCGCATAGCCGCCGGAGATAATCACTGGCAGGTCCTTGGTATTCAGATAGGTTTCGCTGATCATGCGGTTGGTGTCGTCATAATCATATTCGATCGTAGCGTAGCCCATCGCTGTTTCCACCGGCTGAAGGGCTGCGCTTAAGTACTCAATGCGGACAACACTCCCCTGGGCGTTGTAAGCAATACGATGCGCGTTGATTCTGTCCGTCAGAGAAGCGATGCGACCGTCCTTATCCAGGTATTCGCTTCGAACCACATGACCGTACTGATCATATTCCCGCTGCCATACGCTGAATCCCTCGGGCAGCTGAACCAGCTGGTCATTAGCATCCAGATACCGGACCTGCAGGGTATTGCCGGCATTGTCATACACATAGGCGATGGCGGAAAAACCCTTCGCCGTCATCACGCGCCGCATACGGCCGTCCAGATAATTTTCCTTCACCTTGCGGTTTCGGCCGTCATAGCTGTATTCCACGGCGGCATATCCGCCCTGGGTCGTTGTGATCTGGTCGTCGCGGTAATAGACGGTGGAAATACAGTTGCCGGCGGCATCATAGGCATGAGCGGTCCGGTCATAGCCGTCCGCCAGGACAGCGGGCACATTCTCCTCGGTATACCAGGCTTCCTCCAGGGGGTTGCCGTTGGCGTCCCGCTGGTAGGTCACGATGCTGTACCCATCGGACTGCAGAATATAGTTGTCGTCCTTTCCGTAATAAGCGGTGCGGATCAGGAAGCCCTGGGCATTGAAATCCTGCAGCATCCTGGCGTAGCCGCTGCTGGTCACCATCAGACTGCCGCTTTCATCCAGGAACTCCTCGGACAGAAGATGACCCGTTTCGTTATATGCACAGATCCGCTGGGCAAAGCCGGCCGTGGAAACCACCGGCTTGTTTTCCGTGTCGTAATAGGACTCGGTCAGCACGTTGCCCAGATGATCGTAAGTATAATAGCGGGAAGCGTAGTCGTTACGCAGCATGAATGGATTGCCGTCCTGGTCAAAATACCGCTCGCTGAGCAGGCGGTCTTCCAGGTCATATTCACGCCGCATTTCAGGCGCTCCGGCGGTCACGCGGGTAATATTTCCATCCTCGCCGTAATAAACTTCGTGAACCAGATTGCCGCGCACGTCATATTCGCGGATAAAGGAGGCGTAACCGTTGATGTTGCTGGTCAGCTTTCCTTCCTCGTCATAGTAGGATTCCGAAAGCTGATGGCCCTCCGTATCCCAGAGATAGACGGCCCGGTGATATCCTTCATGCACAGAAACCGGTTCCAGTTTGGCGCCAAAATAGGAGACGCTGGTCCGATGGCCCATATAGTCGTACGTCAGTTCCTGGCGTGCATAACCGAAGGTGGTATCCGCCGGCTGACGGTCCGCCCCCAGATAGGTGACGGCTGTTTTCATACCGTTGACGTCAAATTCCTGGCTCAGCACGGCGTAACGCTCAGGGTTTACAATCAGACTGCCATCGGCGTCGTACCGGGCTTCTTCGAGCATATTCCCCGCAGCATCGAACTTCCTCTCAAAACGGGCATAGCCCTCGGAAGCCACAAAGACCGGCTGATTTTTTTCATTATAATAGGCTTTGAACAGGAGATTGCCCGTCCGGTCGTACCGCTGTTCAAACGAAGCATAGCCCTGTGCGATGACGACAGGGTTTCCTTTCTCGTCCAGATTGGTGATACCGCTGTTCAGGCCGGTCAGGCTGTCATAGGTCATTCTTCGCGCCGCGTACCCGCCGCCGATCAGCACAGGCTTCCCGTCCGCGCCAAAAAACGCTTCATAAACCACATTGTGTTTTTCATCGTACATCCGCTCGACGCGGGCCGCTCCGTTGACGTTTACCGGCTGGTCAGCCGCGTTGAGCCAGGACGTCGCGATAATGTTGCCATCCAGGTCGTAATCGTAATAGACGGTGGCATAGCCGTCAATCTGTGTCAGAGCGGAGCCATCTGAACCAAAGTATTTTTCCGCTATCTGGTGATCTGCGTAATCATAGCGGTGAACCTGGGCCGCGTATCGTCCGCCGGCGGCGGTCAGATGGCCTTTTTCATCCAGGGTAGCTTCCCAAAGAAGTCTCCCCGCCTTGTTATACTCGCGAAGCAGGGTCGCGTAACCGTAATAGCTGGTAAAGGGATTGCCAGCTATATCATAATAACGGGCGGAGGTCTGTTCACTGCCGTTATAGCTGTATACAGCAAGATGTGCGCCGGTTTCGATCGAGGTTGCGGGGCCGCCGTCCACATCCAGAAATTCTTCACTGTACAGCAGATGGTGATGCGGGCCCCCGTAGGTCATCGCCCTGGCATAGCAACCGTACGTGCTTTGGCAGGGCTTGCCGAATTGATCATAATAAGCCTCATACGCAGGCGGTTCGTTAGGATCCTCTCCTTCATAGCGGTAACGAATCTCCGCATATTGGCTCTCATCATCCCGGACAGGCTTCCACTCTGAATCCATAAATATAGTGCTGGCAATCTGTCCGAACGAGTTAAACGTGTTGACATAACCGGAATATCCGGCTTTTACCTGAATCAGCTCCAGATCTGTACCAAAATATTTTTCCTGGCGGTGCCGTTCTGTAAACAGCCTCCATTTTTCATTGTTTTCCTTTTCGCCCACATTCCCGTGATAGAACAGATATTCGATCCGCGCATAGCCGTTCAGACACATGGTGTACTGATCCACTGTGTCATAATAGGTAATCCTTAGATCATAATCCGGCCCTTTATACTCATATTCCGCCATCGAATACCCATAGGTGGTCATGGTCCGGTGGTCATCCGCTCCGTAATAGATTTCATGAAAAAGGTTGTCATCCGGATAATAATCTCTGGTTACCTTGGCATATCCGTTCAATACCTTGATCAGGTTCCCATCAATGCCCCAAAAAGCTGTTTCCGTCAACCGGTTCTTCTCATCATATACATGCGTGACCGTCGCATAGCCATCCGAGCATAGAATGGGTTCCTCATCAATACCGTAATAATCGGTCCGCAGCAGATTCGCCGAATCATCATACTGATTCACCTGATGATGCCAGCGGGAAGCGCCCAGAACGGGACTGCCGTCAGCAGAAAAAATTTTCCTGTCCAATATCAGCAGATCATAAGAGGTATTATCTTGCCCATCTTCAGGAAGCATCATATCCAAAGCCAGGTATTCCAGCGGAACATCATGCGTCACATATCCTCTGGCTGTATAAACCGTTACAATGATCGCTCCGCCTTCCGGACCGATCAGCAGCTTACCTTCGGCATCCAGATACCGCTTGGTGACCGTCATGGTATCATCGTTCTGTTCATAATCATATAGAATCTGCGCGAAGCCGCCGGTAGGCCGTGTCAGACGGCCGGAAGCGTCAAAATACTCCGTGGCAAGAAGCTCCTGGCCCTGCCAAGTATCCCGGCGGTAGCTGTAGCTGCCTGGAATAGAAGCCCTGCTGCCGTCGGCCGCGTACCGGTCCTCCGTCTGTACCTGATAACGTCCTGTCCGGTCCCTGTAATAGGTATATCTTGCCCAGGCGTACCCCGTATCCGTATCAATATAATTTCCGTCCAGGCCGTAATAGACTTCCGAAAGCAGATTGCTGTGGACGTCCCACATGTACTCCGCCCGGTAGAAGCCTCGGCTGTTCAGCGCCGGCTGCCCGTCCAGGGTATGCGCTGTCTCACGAACCAGGTTGCCCGCTTCGTCCCACTCGCAGTCCGTTTCCGTCATGACCGGAAGAGGAATCGACTGCTCCCCTGCCGCGCCGGCGGAAGCGGAAAGAAGGAAAAGAAGAATCAGAAGCGAGGGCAGCTTCGTCAGAATCTTTAACTTCATCAATTACACCCGTTACCCTTTCTTTGCCAGCTCGGCTTTTTGACCATCTTTGGCACTACTCCGGTAATCGTATTTGTGATAATACTCACTGTAATTCTTCCGGCTGTACAGGCTGTCCTCGTTCAGCCTTTCTCCATAGAAGACGAAGCCCAGCACATCCATGCCGGTCATCTTCGCGGCAGACAGCGCTTTTTGGATGTCCTGTACATCCGAAAATTCCTGCCGGGTCACCAGCAGGCAGCCGGCGACCTGCGCGGAAACGGACAGCGGATCAGGAACGATGTTGATCGGCGGCATATCCAACAGCACCAGATCAAACTCTTCCTGCATGGTCTCCAGCAGCACGCTCATCTGATGGATGCTCAGAAGCTCCGCAGGATTGGGCGGGAACTTGCCGGCGGGAAGGACCATCAGCCTTTCCCACTCGGTCTGAACCAGGGCTTTGCGCCATTCGCAGTCCCCAATCAGGGCTTCGGACAGGCCGGGCTGGTCCTTTGCATACTTAAAGATTTCCTGCTGGCGCGCTCGGCGCATATCGCCGTCCACCAGCAGCACGCGCTTCCCGCCCATCGCGCAGGAGATGGCCAGGTTCGCCGCCACGGTGGACTTGCCTTCGCCGGCGATGGCGCTGGTAATGACCACCGCCCGCTTGTCCCTGGCAGCCAGGGAATACAGCAGGTTCATCCGGAGCTTGGCGTACCTGTCCAGCACTTCCATGCGAGCGCTGTCGGAAATCAGAAAGGTCCCCGGATCCTTGCTGTCCGTTCTGCTGCGGCGGATGGACGCCAGCACCGGCTGAGTGAAATTGTCCGTCAGGTCCTTGACGCTGGAGATCCGGTGATTCATCAGGAACAGGAACAGGAGCAGCGCGCCGGACAGGGCGATCCCCGCCAATGCGCCGAAGATCCCTTTCCGGACCGGACGCCGGCTGTCGGGCATCAGCGGCGGAAAAGCGTAGTCGATGATCTCGATATTACCAGCATTCACCACCCGGATGATCTCCTGGGGGGCCGTATCCAGAACGGCGTTGCAGATGTCCGAGGACATCTGGGCGTTCGTCGTCGTACAGTTGACCCGCAGGACGCCCGTACCGGAAACGGAGCCCATGGACAGGGTGCTGGAGATAAACTCCGGAGTGATTCCGGGATACTGGGGGGCCAGCCGGTCCGCCACCACATCCATGACCTTGGCGCTCTTGACCACGACCATGTACGTATCCAGCAGCTGAACGGCTGAATTCAGGTCGTTGGAGCTGGTGTACTGGTAATTGATCAGATTGGGGTTGCCGTTATAGACATACATCGTGCCGTACGCCGTATATGTATCCGTTTTCATGCTGACCGTATACATATAAAACGCACCGAACCCAATCATGGCGCAGATGATCATGATCCACGCTCTCTTTATCAAATATCGGATCAACTTCAGCAAGTCGATCCGAGTTTCCGCCTTTTCCATGCACATACTCCTGAGGCCGGCCTGTCGGAGGTCCGGTTGAATCGTATCTTGGGAATGTCCTGTTTTTTTATACATTCATCCCCTTATATTATAACATCCTAAACCACATTCGTCTACTTTTTTCTGTATTTCCTCTACATTTTTTCTGTCAATTTTTTATCCTCCAGTCCCATGGCCATAAGATGAAATAATAATTGCCACAAAGGAAAAAATCGGATATAATAAATTCACTTGAATCAACCGGGAGGAACCTGTGTATGGACAGAAGGGAAGAAATCATTGCTTTACAGAATATGATCATCAACAACCGGGCGAAAACGAAGCTCCAGCAGACAGGAGAAGATCTCTGGGGTCCGGCCCCGAAGCTGAGTCTCGGCGTGCCGCCTCAGACGGAAGGAAGCGGAGACTTCGGCGGCAAGGCCCCTTCGGGCAATCCCTTTTTCAGCCTGGAGCAGAGCACGGACGAGCTGATGCGCCTGGTGCAGGAGAGCGCCGATTCCCTGGAAAAAATGACGAGGGAGCTGGAGCGGAAAAACCAGAAGGGCACCGGGGCCCTCCCCGAGGTTCCGCTGCCGGAAACTCCGGTGCTGAACAGCCAGATTCCAAAGGCAGAGCAGCAGACCCAGCCGGAAAAAGCGGAAGAAACGCCGCAGCCGCCTGAAAAGATCGAGGATCTCAAGGCGGAGCTTCACGGATATATCGGCCTTGATACCATCAAGGCCGAGGTCGACAGTCTGATCAACTATGTGACCATCATGCAGAAGCGCAAGGAAGAGGGCCTCCCGACGCCGGACCTTTCCCTGCACATGGTGTTTTCCGGGAACCCCGGTACCGGCAAAACGATGATCGCCCGTTTTATGAGCCGGGTCTACCGGAGCCTGGGAATCCTTTCCAAAGGCCACCTGGTGGAGACGGACCGCAGCGGCCTGGTGGCCGGCTATGTCGGCCAGACCGCCATCAAGACCAGGGAAGTGATCGAGAAGGCCAAGGGCGGCGTCCTTTTTGTGGACGAAGCCTACGCCCTGACCAACCGAGGCGGGGAGAACGACTTTGGTCAGGAAGCGGTCGACACCTTGCTTAAGTACATGGAAGACGAGCGGGACGACCTGATCGTCATCGTAGCCGGCTATACCGAGCTCATGAAGCGCTTCGTCAACTCCAACCCGGGCCTCAAATCCCGTTTCAACCGTTTCATGGAGTTCCCGGACTATACCGTCGACGAGATGCTCGGCATTTTCAACATGCGCTGTGAAAAGAGCGGCTACATCCTGGCCGACGACGAAGCGAAGGAAACCCTGCGCAGACGCATCGAGAACGATTCCAAGGACGTGGACGGCTTCGGCAACGCACGCGGGGTACGCAATCTCTTTGAACGGGCCCTGGCCAGACAGGCCGACCGCCTGGCCGCCTTCTCCACCGTCACCAAAGAAGACCTGATGACCCTCACAAAAGAGGACATTGAAAAAGCCTAAGCGCTTCGCTTACAGAGTGAAGAGTTTACGCTCGCTTCGCTCGCAGAGTGAAGAGTGAAGATAGATTTGGTTTTCACTGCTCATAAGACAAACTCTCATCTCCACTCTCCACTCTCATCCAGGACCTGCCGGCCCGTTCTTCGGTGAAAACTGTCCACTGGACAGTTTTCCGGGCCCTCAGAACCCTCCTACCTCCTACCTGTTTAAACCTCCTACCTGTTTAGAAGGGAGTTTCGCTTATGAGAAAGACCAAGATCGTCTGCACCATCGGCCCGGCCTGCCGGGACCGGGATACCCTGATCCGGATGATTGAAGCCGGCATGAACGTCGCGCGTCTCAATTTTTCTCACGGCAGTCATGAATACCACGCCGAAACCATCAAGCTGCTTAAGGAAATCCGTCATGAGCTGGGGGTGCCCCTGGGCATCATGCTGGACACCAAGGGGCCCGAAATCCGTCTGAAGGATTTTGAAGGCGGCTCCGCGATGCTGGAAGACGGCCAGCGCTTCGTCCTGACCAATCAGGAGCGCATGGGCGACAGCACCGGCGCCCAGATGACCTTTGACAAGCTGCCCCAGAGCGTCGTTTCGGGCAACACCCTGCTGATTGACGACGGGAAGATCGTGATGCAGGTGGAGGAAACCACCGAAACGGAGGTCGTCTGCCGCGTCATTCACGGCGGCAAGGTGTCCAACCACAAGGGGATCAACGTCCCGAACGTCCATCTGGACATGCCGGTCCTCGGCGAAAAGGACAAGGAGGATCTGCTCTTTGGCATCGAGCAGGATGTGGATTTGGTGGCTGCCTCTTTCGTGCGCTGCAAAAAAGACGTCCAGGATATCCGCAAGTTCCTCAACTACAACGGGGCGCACGACGTCAAGATCATCTCCAAGATCGAAAACCGGGAAGGCATCGACAATTTCCAGGAAATCCTCTCCGTTTCGGACGGCATCATGGTCGCCCGCGGCGATATGGGCGTGGAGATCGAGTACACCAGGCTCCCCGGCATCCAGAAGTCCATCATCCGCCAGTGCTACCGCGCGGGGAAGATGGTCATCACCGCCACGCAGATGCTGGATTCCATGATGATGAACCCCTCCCCCACCCGCGCCGAGATCACCGACGTGGCCAATGCCGTGTTCGACGGCACCAGCGCCGTCATGCTCTCCGGGGAAACCGCCGCCGGGTATTACCCGGTGGAGTCCGTCCATACCATGGCCGCGATCTCCGAGCAGGCGGAAGAGGATCTGGCAGTCCTTCATCCCGAGCGGATCGAGGCCTACGACGTCAAGACCGACATCACCAACGCCATCTGCGACGCCGCCTGCTCCGCCGCCCGGGACCTGAACGCCAAGGCCATCATCACCGTGTCCAAGTCCGGCCAAACCGCCAGGAACATTTCCAAGTTTCGCCCCACGCAGCCGATCGTCTGCGCCACGCCGGAGATCAAGAGCTATCACCAGCTCTCCCTTTCCTGGGGCGTGTTCCCCGTGCTGGCCCGATATCAGAAGGACTACGACACCCTGATGCTCCACGCCGTGGACTGCGCCAAGCAGATCGACATGGTAGAGGCGGGCGACGTGGCGGTAATCGTGGCGGGCGTTCCGCTCGGGTTTACGGGCAACACCAACCTGATCAAGATCGAAAACATCTCCTGACCATCACTTGATACGCAGAAAAATGCCCCTATGGCAGACCTTTCTCCGATTTTTGCTTGCAGTATCTGAAAAAGTCTGATAAAATATCTTTTATCCGATGTAATTCATTGATGAAACGGAGGCAATCTTTGTATGAAACGTTTTTTGCTGGCTGTCCTGATCGCCGCCCTGGCCCTCTACCCCTTCTGCGCTCTGGCCGCGACCAACTACGGCAGCGAATTTCTCGGCTATTTTGAACACGTGGTGAACATCCGCGCGAACCCCGGCGACCAGAAGGGCAACGTGGGCACCATCCCGGCCTATACCCCGGTCCAGCTCAAGCCCGTCAGTTCCGCCTACGCCGAAGTCACCTATCAGGGCGCGCACGGCTATGTGTACACCGGCCAGGTCATGGTCGCCCCGACGCAGAAGGACGTCGACCCCTATATCCTGACCGCTCCGGGCAACAAGGTCGTCTGGAAGCTGTGGACCGAGGGCGCCGGCAGTTCCGGCTCCATTCCGGCCGGCACTCCCATCCTGGTCACCCAGATTTGGGGTGATTACTACCGGGCCTTCACCGCCCAGCACGGGGACGGCTACATCCATAAGCGCGACACCGTCGAATCCGTGAAGGGCGTCGCCCTGACCGGCTCCGTCTACAGCGACGAGGATGCCAACGTATACGAGCTGCCCTTTGAAAACGCTCCCGTCAAGACCCTGATGGTCAGCGAGCAGCTGTACAAGGTCGTCCAGCAGCTCAACGGCTACTACCAGATCAAGCTGGAAGACGGCACCGACGGCTACGTCCTGGAGGGCGACGCCCAGCGCAGCACCGTGAGCGCTCCGGCCGCAGCCACCACTGCCGCCAACACGCAGCAGACCATCACCATCCCCGCGGTCACCGAGCCCGCTCCCGCGGCTCCCGCCCAGGAAAACGCACAGCCGGCTGTTGAAGAGCCCACGCCCGTCCCCGAAGCACCGAGCAACAAGGTCTACATCGCCCAGGTCAACCAGGCCACCTCGTTCTATACCGCCCCGAACCGCGGCAACGAGACCATGGAGAGCATCACCAAGTCCGCCGTGGCGGTCGTGCTGGTTCCCTCTGAAAACGGCTTCTACTACTGGGCGCAGAAGAACGTCTATGTGGACAGCAGCACCGTGGACATCTGGGAAGCGACGGAGCGCGACGGCTCCTCCCTGATCTACTGCACGGTGGACGTTCCCCTGCTTCAGCTGCCCGACGCGGCGGCCGGCAAGCTCGGCTACACTCTGGTGGGCGGTCAGGCCTATGATGCCCGCTATGAAATGAACGATTACTATGTGGTCCCCGCCACGGCCGACGGCCAGCTGGGCTTCATCATGAAGTCCACCGAGGGCGTGTTTGAAGTGGCGAAGTCGAGGACCGTGGACTAAGGTTTCCTGAAAACACCGGGCGTCGATCATCATCCCGCCCGGTGTTTTTCTCTGTCTCCCCCTGGGGAGCCCATCCCATCCCCTATGCTCATTTTCAGTTATTGGAGGATCATCGAATGGCATGGAATATTCTTTTGACCTCGCTCAACGCGACGGACAGCAATCTGCCGGTACGGTATTTTTCCCTTCAGAAGGAATTCGGCTCCGATTACTGCGACGCCCTTTTGGACACGGAGGCCGGCATCAAAGCCGCACTGGCCCGGTTCCACATTGACGAAGTGATCGTGATCGGCGAAGCCGGCACCTGCAATCACCAGGAAAGCGGACTTACTTCCGTGTCTCTGAGCCATGGGAGAAGCCTGTATTCCGCCGACAAGGCCTCGTTTTCCACCTACGAGCTCCTTTTATACCGCCTGGCGATGTACGCCGACGAGCTCGCTCCGGATACAAAGGAACAGGACGAGCTTCTCCTTGAGGAAGCCCGGGAAAAGCTGATCCGTTTCATCCAGAAATATCAGGAAGACACGGCCGACCTCAAGGACAGGAAGTTCAACCGCCTGTTCGACGCCCTGGCCCAGGACGACCAGGCCTACGCGCGTTTTGAAAAGGCCATTTTTGATGCCCATCCGGAATTCCAGGATTATTCCGTCTTCGTGATGCAATGGGTCAAGAACTATTTGTACAGGGAGCTCAAGCCCACGGCGAAGCTGGAGCTGCTGCCCGTCAATGAAAATGTCAGCATCCGCTTTATTCCGGAAAACAAGATCGAAGACGGCAAGCAGTGGGTGGAAAGCATGATGCAGATGGAAAAGTCCATCGTCACGGATCAGGAGGACGTCAACCTCTTTGTCTCCCTGAGCAGCAATGACGCCGCGGACACCTTCATCGTCCTGAACATGCTGAACATTCTCGTTTCCATGCCGAAAAACAACGTTCACCTCCAGAAAATCTTCACGGTGCGGCCTCTGCAGCGGTGCATGGCCGGAATCATCCGGGACGATACCAAGGGCTACGGCGTCACGGAGCTGTTCCATTCTATCCGCGCGTTCCTCAAATACGGCAAGGCGGACATGATTGCGGACCTCTGGGAAAAGAGCGGAGAGCGTAACGAGAGCATTGCCGGCATGGTGTACGCCATGCGCCACGTGGATGTGGGCCTTTCCATGTGCAACATCCCGGAGGTGGAGGACGGCATCCTGCGCTTAAAGAAGCTGTTTAAGGATGAAAAATTCTGGCGCGAGTCCGGCTACTACGGCATGATGTTCAGCGTGATCGCCGAAAGCATCCGGGAAGACTACGGTCCCCTCTTATCGGGTGACAGCGACATCAGCTTCATCGATCTGGTCAAATGGGCCTACCGGCATCAGTTCTACCAGCAGACGCTGACGCTGATCGAATCCAGGGCCCCGGAGAATCTGGTGAAAACCGGGATGTTCTATTACTGCAACGATGAAAAGCAGGTGGACCAGGTCACCCGTCTGTTCGCCAAGCAGCGGCTGGAGCTCAAGCCCTACGAATTCTATAAGATGGACCAGATCGACCACTATTTCATCAAATCCTACAACCGTTCCGCCAACAAGGGCGGCGGCCGGGACGATGATCCGCAGCGGTCCTTTGCCATCCTCCGGGCACGGTCCCTCCAGAACGACGACCCCGCGCTGATCACCGGCTACACCGCCTGCGACAGTGTGGAAACGCTGCAGAACATCCTGTTTGCCTATTACCACATCGGCTATGTCCGCAATAAAATCAGCCATGCCGAGACGGGTGTCATCACCGAGAACCGCCTGATGACGTCGGCGGACGACGAAAGCTCCGCTCTGGTCTGGATGAAGGACGGCATCGACTACTTCATCGACTGCTATGAAAAAGCCATGGCGGAGGTACAGAATAAGCACCCGAAGGTCGTTCTCATTACAGGCGACGAAGTGCGAAAGGCCGCCGACCGTTTGAAATACGAAAAATATAAAGAGGGAAACAAATAAAGACATTCCCAAAGAGAAGGGCCCTGCAGCGTTTCAGCGCTGCAGGGCCTTTTGCTGAGGTTTGTTTTTGCTCCGGGTGATTACTTGTTGTCAGCGTTCACAGCCTGCGCGGCGGTGCGGCCGGAAACGAAGATCTCGACGATCGCGTTGCCGCCCAGACGGTTGCCGCCGTGGATGCCGCCGGTGACTTCGCCGGCTGCGTACAGACCGGGGATCGCCTCGCCGTCCGCGTTCAGCACGTGACGGCTGGTATCGACCACCAGGCCGCCCATGGTATGGTGGGTGGAGGGAGCCATCAGGCGGACGATCAGGTCGGCGCCTTCCAGGTCATAGGTAGCGGGGTTGTAGGAGCCGTCTTCATTCTTTTCGACGTTGCCGACGCAGCGGGAGGCAATGGCCTTGCCCACGTCAGGATATTCGCCCTGGCCCATCACAGCGGCGTCATAGGCCTTGACGGTTTCCAGCACGGCGGCGGGGTCCACGGTCACACCGCTCATTTCGGGGCGGGCAAACAGCTCGGTGAAGGCTTCGACAGTGCCCTTCACATGGTAGTAGCGGCTTTCATAGTCCTCCGCAGCCAGCTGCGCGGAAGGCGGGCCGGGGATGCGCTCGGTGGCGTTATAGATTTCCAGGAACACGCCGGGGGTGCCGTTGACGACCATGCCGTTGCGGAATTCCGCCAGGGACAGCACGTCGCGCTCGGAGCCTTCGTCCACGAAACGCTTGCCGGTGGCCGGGTTGACCCAGACGGCGTAGTTGCCGCCGCCAAAGGCCAGGTTGCCGTTGTCAACCCAGGAGATGGGCATCAGCTGGGTGAAGCCCAGGCCGGTGGTCGCGGCGCCGACTTCCTCCGCCATTTTGATGCCGTCGCCCTGCAGGGAGGAACGGTTGGTGGTCTTGGTGGAGCTGGTCAGGTATTCGGTGGACCAGTAAACGTTGTTTTCCAGCACCATGGGGATATTGGCGGCATAACCGCCGGTAGCCAGGATGACGCCCTTGGTGGCGTGAGCGGTTACCTTGGTGCCGTCATAGCGGACGGCGTTGACGCCGGTCACCCTGCCGTTTTCGACGATCAGGCTTTCGGCGGTGGTGCGCTTCATGATCTGGTTCTTTTCATTGGCCTTGAGCATGGTGGTCATCGGGGCCATGAAGTAGCTGCCCCAGCGGTCGGCGTAGAATTCGGTCTCGCCGTCGCCGTCGGTATCCACGTTCGCGCCCTTGTACTCGTTTTCACGATACCACAGCGCGCCGATCAGGGTGGGCTGGGTATCTTCCGCGAACAGGGAGCCCTGGGCTTCCAGCCACTCCTTGAGGCCCTGGCCGCCTTCGATGAACTGCTTGACCAGGTCGACGTTGCCGTACATCCACTGACTGCCGTCGGCGCTGGGACGCAGGCCGCCGTAGTAGGTCTGGAAGATGTGCAGGTTCAGCGTGGAGAACAGGGCCAGCTGGTTTTCCGGGATGCCCGCGTCCAGCTTGGGCTGCGCCCAGTCGAGGTAGGCCTGAATCTCGGCCTTCAGAGCCTGCAGGGTGGGCAGGTATTCCGCGTGGACGCCGTGCTTGGACAGCTCGGCCGCGTCGCCCGCCACGAACTCGTGGGTCTTGTAGTATTCGGTATCAAAGGGCTCTTCGCTCCAGTTCAGGATCATCTTGAGCTCGTTGATGCAGCCCTGAACGGACTTGACCTTGTCGTAGGTTTCGCCGTTGAAGGCATACACGCCGGTGGTTGCGTCCGGATCCGCGGGATCCCAGACCAGGTAAGGCATCACGCTCTGGTACTGGCCGCCGGACACCAGGGTGTTGCCGCCGACTTCCGCGTTCTTTTCGATGATCAGCACGGTGCTGCCGTCCTGGGCAGCCTGGGCCGCCGCGGCGATGCCGGCGCCACCGGCGCCGACGATGACCACGTCATAGGTCACGTCGATGTCCGCCTCGGGCTCGTGGGCGACGGTCGCGGCTTGGAAGGCCTTCATGTTGGTGCAGCCGGCCTGCTCGGCAGCTGCGTTCACAGCGGTGCGGAGCGCGCGGCTGGAGAAGGTAGCGCCCGCCACGGCGTCCACGCCGGAGCCGTTGGCCGCGATCATGTCCGCGATCATCGGCGCAAAGGCGATGTCGCCGACGTAACCGGTTTCCGTGGACTTGACCACTTCAACCCCGGTCAGCGCGGTGTCGGAGAAGGTGACCGCGAAGGTGCTCAGGCCGTTGTAGCCCTCGCCCGACGCTTCATAGGTGCCGGGGGTGAAGGCCAGGGCGGCTTCTTCCGCCGCACCGGGCGTCATGGAGGCAAAGGCGTCGTTGACGGCGTTGACGATGGCCGTCTTGGTCAGGGTCGCCCCGGTCAGGGCGTCGACCGCATCCAGCGTCAGGGGAGCCTGAGCGCCGATGAAGCCCTTGATCTCTTCGGGATCCAGCGCGCGGGCGCCGATGCCCGCCGTTTCGGCAAAGCCGTCTTCACTGATCTCAAGGGTGGCTACTTTCCCGTCCTCCGTAAAGGAGACGAGCACTTTGACAGGGCCGGCAAAGCCCTGGGCGCTGGCTTCCAGCACAGGCGCTTCGGCAGCGGCAAACGCCGTCATGCCCAGCGCCATGCTCAGGGCCAGCAGCAAGGAAACAAGCTTCTTCATACTGTTTTCCTCCTTTTATCCCCGCATATCTCGTGCGGATCAGAATAACACTTTCATTTTACAGAGGAAATCACCGCTTGTCAATACAAAGAATGAGCAATCAGCGGCCGGAAACACGTTGGATATGGGAATTTTCATCCCAGATTCATCCGCTTCCGGCCGCTGATTTCGTCTGTTTGTTCCCCGTTTATTCAAGGATATTGGTCGTTATGTAGTCAACGCCGAGGTCTATCATCCGATCCGCGTCTTCCAGCGTGTTCACGGTCCAGACGTTGACTTCCCGCCCGATGCCGTGGACTTTTTCGACCAGTTCCCTGGTCAAGGCGCTGTATTTGATGTCCAGATCGAGGCGGTATTTCTTCAGCGTCTCCACCAGCCAATCCTCCGCGGCGCTTACCAGGAACTGGGCCCGCTGGTTTGGCAGGAGCTCCCGGATGCAGATCATGTTAGGCAAGTCGAAGGAGATGAAGACCACCTGGTCCAGATGGCCCTCCTCCCGAATGATGGCGATGATCTTTTGAATGTCCTCCGGGGCGAAGTGGTTCTTGAGCTCCAGCACCGCCGTTTTTTCATACTTTTTGCAGATCCTGATATATTCCCCCAGGCTGGGCAGGATCAGGTCTCCCCGGCCCTTCGTGCCGTCGGTATCGATCAGGCGGATGGCCCGCAGGGTGTCAAAGCAGGTCTCCTCCACGCTGACCTCGTCGCCGGAAACCCGCTTGGTGTTGTCGTCATGGATGATGATGAAGCGGCCGTCCGCCGTCCGGTGGACATCCGTTTCGATGCCAAAGTAGGTATGATGGCCGGCCGCCACGAACGCGGAAGCCGTGTTTTCCTTTTCCAGCCCGCTCAGGCCCCGGTGGGCGATCATAAGCGGCTTGTTTTTCTTTTCAATGCAGATGGTTCCCATGGTGGATTCTTCCCCTCTCTCATGTACTCAAATGATGTATCCGGCCGGGATCACTTCATCGCGGCCTTGCTCATGCCGGTCATGATGTATTTCTGCAGAATCAGGAACAGGAAGACGATCGGGATGATCGCCATCACCGCGCCGGCCATGATTTCGTTATAGTTGGAAACGAACTGGCCCGCGTACGTCTCCTTGAGCCGCTGCACGCCCACGGCGATGGTGCGGCTGGCCTCCGACTGGGTGACCATCTTGGGCCAGAAATAGCTGTTCCAGCCGTTGATGAAGCTGATGATGCTGATGGTGATCAGCGTGGGCTTGCACATGGGGCACAGGACGTTGACGATGGTGCCGAAGCGGCCCAGGCCGTCGATGCGCCCGGCTTCGATGTAGCTGTTGTCCACCGCCATAAAGTTCTGCCGGAGCATGAAGATAAAGTAGGCGCTCACCAGGTTGGGCAGGACTACGCCGGTCCAGGTGTCGATGGCGTTCAGGCGGGCGATGATCACGTAGATCGGCACGAAGGTCACCTGAATGGGCACCATCAGCGCCCCCAGCACAAACATGAACAGGAGGTTCTTTCCCTTAAAATCCCCCTTGGAAAAGCCGTAGGCCGCCATGACGCCGATGGTCAGTTCCCCCAGCATCATGATGATGGTGGTCACCAGGGTGTTGATCAGATACCGGCCAAAGGGCGCTTTGTTGAGCACGTTCGGATAGTTTTCCCACACGAACTTGTCCGGCCAGAGGGTCGGCACCGCCCGCATCAGCTCGTCCGAGGTTTTCAGGGAGGAAATGATCATCCAGTAGATGGGAAACAGGGAGATCAGCACGATCAGGATCGCCGCGGCGTACTGGGCGCAGACTCTGTAGACCCCGTGGGCAATCTGCAGATGCTCGTCCGCCTTCACGATGGGCGAAATAAAACGCATATAAAGCCCGCAGACCATGACGAAAGCCACGATGATCAGGGCGATGACGCCGAAAGCGCTGTAGTTTTTCGCGATCAGGTTCAGGTCCTGGTGGAAGTTGTACTCGACAAACCCGGGGATCTGGCGCGCTTCCTCCAGGGTGGCGGCCGTCCCGCCCGCCAGGGCCGCATGCCGGTTCAGCGTCGCACGGTAGGAAATCAGCCCAAAGCCCCAGCAGAGAAAGAGGACCAGGGCGATCATGGTGAGCAGAACCAGCAGATCGAAAAAGCCGCTCTGCCGCATCCGCCGCCAGTGCCCCACTGCGGGTGGTTTTTCCTTCATCTGCCGGAGCCCGTCCTTCCACATCACAGGAATCGGCAGAAGGATCAGCGCCGCCGCCGGGATCAGCAGATAGTATTTAAAGCTGCCCGCCGTCTTCAGGGGGATCAGCACCAGCGTCAGGAACAGGAGCGCGAAGCCGATGATCACGCTGACCGTTCCGATTTTCTTTTGCTGGTCAAGCTTTCTGAACATGTGGTTCCGCCTCCTTTCTTACGCGTCGTAGTTGACGTTCCGGTTGGAAAAACGCATGGTGGCCGCCGTGCATACCAGCAGGATCACGAAGAACACCAGCGATACCGCCGCGCCGCGGGCGGTGTGGAAATCCTTGAAGGTCAGGTTGTAGATCCACTGGACCATCACGTTCGTGGCGGTGCCGGGACCGCCGCCGGTCATGACGTCCACAGACTGGAACACCTTCATGCTGGCGATGAACGTGGTGACGAAGAGGAACAGGGTCGTCGGGGCCAGCAGGGGGACGGTGATAAAGCGGAAGCGCTGGATGCCGTCCGCCCCGTCGATGGCCGCTGCCTCGTAATAATCCTGGCTGATACCCTTCATGGCGGACAGGTAGATCATCATCGCGTAGCCCACCACACGCCAGGCCGTCAGGGTCAGGATGCCGGCCAGGGCCGTATTGGCGTCGATCAGCCAGTGGGGGCCCTGGATGCCGAAGAGGGACAGGGTATAGTTCATGATGCCTTCCATCTGCCCGATGCCGGTGGCGATGCTGGAGTGCAGAATCCACTGGAAGACGACGGCGCTGGTGGACACGGCGATGTACTTGGGCATAAAGACGATGGCGCGCATGGTGTTGAACATTCTGGTCATACGGTTGAACAACAGCGCCAGCAGCATGCCGCCCACCAGGGTGATCAGCACCTCCCAGAACATGTAGACCCCGGTAATCCGGAGGCTCTCCCAGAAATAGCGGGTGCCCGCTCCGTCAAAGATCCACTGGAAATTGGCCAGGCCGATAAACTCCTGCTTGCCGGTGGTCAGCACCGACATGTTGGTAAAGGAGATGCGCACCAGGTCGATGACCGGGTAATAGACGAACATCAGGAACAGAAGCAGGGCGGGCTCGACAAAGAACAGGTCCTTCATCCGCTCCCAGCGCTGGATGCGCATCATCACGCCGTTGAAGATGAGCACCAGGCCCAGCAGAAGGATCATGACGGCGTAGTTCATGATCGCGCTGACCGGAGCGATCGGAATATCGCCCTTGACGGACAGGAAGTAGGTGCCCGCCGCCGGGATGTCCAGCGTCACGGGGGCCAGAACCTGCCCTGCGTCAAAGGCCGGGGCCATGGCGGAAGAGACCTCCTGGCCGTTTAAGCTGTTGTAGAGCACCAGCCTGCGCTCGTGCGTCGGCAGGGAGGACATGGCGTACACCGTCAACGTGCAGGGGCCTTCCACGGTGGTTTTGAGGCTGCGGTATTTGCTGCTGCCCGCGCCGGGGAACTTGACCGCCTTGGTCATCGTCACCCCGTTGTCCAGCGTGACCGGCTGCGCTTCTTCAATGACGGACGTCTGCCTGTCCTTGGTGGCCGGAAACTGGAGGGAGCCTCCCTTGAGCGCCTTTTTCGATTCGCCCACGTCAAAGGCTTCCGCGCTGATCAGGTCATCCGCGGAAAGGGAAGCGTAGTACAGATGAACGCCGCTTTCCTCCCCATCCATGTCAAACGCGCCCGTAATGCCCGTGCCGGCGCTCTGTGCCACTTCCCGCGCGATAAACACCTGGTCGGCCATTTCCGCCAGCGGGGCGATCTGCCAGTCCCCCGCCAGGTAGCCGAACAGGCCGACCGCCGCGATCAGCACGCCCAGGACGATCAGCAGAAGGCCCGTCCTGCGCTGCAGGGGGGAGATCAGCCTCCGCTCCCGCGCCCTATCTTCCCGGATTCTCACAACGTCTCTCACCGCAGACTCCTCTTCATTCAGGCAGCAGGCCGCTCCGCAGCCGGGCGGGCCAGCCCGCTGTCCATCGTTTACTTTTCAAAGGGGAGAGGAAACCTTTCCTCTCCCCCGGTTTTCAGTGATAAAATTTCTTACTTCGCGGCGTCCAGTTCAGCCTGGATTTCGACGGCCAGCTGGTCCAGCGTATCCTTGACGGGAGCACCATTGTTGTAGATCTCCGCCAGGGCGGCGCGCCAGAGGTTGCCGCAGTTGTTGTAGGCGGGATTCTGGTTGCGGGGGTTGATCCACGCAGCCATCTTGATGATGGGATCCATCGCCGGCTTCTTGGCCAGGTATTCCTGGTACTCCGGCAGGTTCACGACGCTGCCGCGGGTGGGCAGGTAACCGGTGTTGTCCGACCAGTAGAGGTTGATTTCGGGGCTGGCCATGAACATCATGAACTGCCAGGCCGCGTTCTTTTCCGCCTGGGAAGCCTTGGCCGGGATGAAGATCGCCGCGCCGCCGACTTCGCTCTTGAAGCTCTCGCCGTCGCTGCCGCCCGGCAGCCAGGCCATGCCGACCTCAAAGCGGGCCGCTTCGTCTTCCAGGGCGTTCACCCGGTTGACGTAGGTGGTATACAGGGAAGAGGTATGGAACACGCTGAACGCGCCGCCGGCGATGAACAGGTCGCGCATGTTGGAGGAAGCGCCGGAGCCGTAGGCGTAATAGGCGTAGCCCTTGTCGATCCATTCCTTGATCTTGGTGTTCAGCTCGATGCTCTTTTCGCTGTTGACGTCCGTCTTGCCGTCCTCGGTGACGATCTGCACGCCGTTGTTCTTGAACAGCATCTCATGATACCAGTAGTCCCAGCCGCCAAAGACGGTGCCGTAGCGCTTGGTGGTGCCGTCCTCGTTAAAGAGGGTGGCCTTTTCCAGGAAGGCTTCCATTTCGTCGATGGTCTTGGGCATTTCAATGCCTTCAGCCTCGGCGGCGGTCTTGTTGTAATACATGCACTGGGTGGAAATCAGGTAGGGCAGGCAGATTTGCTCGTCGTCATAGCTGGTGGAAGCCAGCAGGCCCTCGCCGAAGTCCTCGACGTCGTACTCGAAAGCGTCGATGTAAGGATCCAGCACCTCGCACAGGCCGGCCGCGCCGTAGGCGGCGGGGTAGGAGGTATTGCAGCAGACCAGGGCGGGAACGGCGCCGGCGGCATCCGCAGCGCGGAAGGCGGTGTCGATGTCCGCGTAAGCGCCCTTGTAAACGGGAACCACCGTGATGCCCATGCCGTTTTCAGCGTTGAACTTGTCGACCATGTACTTGATCTGCTCGTCGAACTGGCTCTCGTGAGCATGCCACCATTCGATGGTGATCGGTTCCGTCACATCGTACTCGGTAGCGGCAAAGGCAGAGCAGGCGCTCAGCGCCATCACCGCGCACAGCAGAAACGCAAAGAATCTTTTCATCCCGGAAATCCTCCTTATCATTGTTGCTGGCAGGCCTGAATCTCCTCAGCCTTGCCGTATTCTGAAATTATTATACCAAATGGCACAGCTTTCGTCAAGGATAAAAAGAATTTCAGCTCACGCATGAATGCGTGAGCCT
>DGRV01000029.1:0-35756 GCA_002391225.1 Christensenella sp. UBA4379 | reverse complement strand
CTGGGCGGATTTGCCTGTCAGGCCTACGGCCTTCCCGGGCGGCAAATCCGTAAGGTATGAATTTTTGCTCCCGGATGGCAAGCTAACCTCCGCAAAAATTCTCCTCGGCCCGGCATAGCCGGTCCTGCGGATTTCCCTGAAGGGGGCGCAGCCCCCTTCATAACCCCCTTATCTGTTTCCGATGGATCTGCATCATGTGATGCTTATACCACGATTGCGTTTACTCTGGATTTTGTTATTCTTTTTGGCATAAGCCGTTAGCTTAAAAACCCGTCAGCCTGAACACCCGGTCCACAGGGTGGACGGAGGGTTTGGCGGGGTTCATGTAGGTCTTGGCGGCGGACTCGAATAACACATAGACGGATCCCTCCGCCGTGCACAGGCACTCGGTCATCGGCGGGCACATGAGGGCGTCCTCCCGGACGGCGCTGTCCAGAATCCAGAGAGGAACCTCCCGGCCGCTGAAATCGACCGACTGGGCGGGCGGAGAAGAGAGCACGTCCGGGTAGCGGTAAAGGACGGAATCGTTCCTGCGGCCGTAGGACTGGCTCAAATAGATTTTTCCGTTCAGCGTGGTCATTCCCTGGATCCGCTCGGTGATCGACAGGATGTAATCCGGCGCGGAAAAATCCTGCCCTTCAGTCATGCGGTACCCACAGTTCCAGGCCCGCTGGAGCCCGTCTTTGGTGCTGACGCGGTGGGAGGCGTCGGTCGGATAATCGCCCGCGTACTGAAATTCCCCCACCCAGAGGATCCCCTCCGAATAGCTGCAGTAGGAGGCGTTGACCGGCACGGGGATTTCCTCCTCAAACGCGCAGGAAGCGTCCGCGGGAAGGGCTTCATATTTGTCCAGGGAGAGACGGAACAGCTTCCCGGCGTTGGACACGTAGATGTCCGTCTCCGTGGCGCAGACGCCGCCGGCGTGGCCGGTATACGCGCTTCCGTCCACGTTGCACAGCTTCACCTGCCGGGTCAGCTCCCCACTCTTCCGGCTGACGGCCAGCAGGGCGCTGTTATCCTTCCCCCCGCTGTAGCCGGCGAACAGGAAAGCGTCGTCCCGGGGAAGGTAGGTGATCCCCTGGGGCACGAAGCCTTCCTGAAGGCCGGGGATCAGGACGGACAGCTCCCCCGCCTCCTGAAAGCGGGCGTAAGCCTCAACGGAGACCTCCGCGTCTGTGACGGAAGCGCTGGTATAGACCGTCTTCTCCGCCGCACACCCCGAGCAGAGGACCATCATCGCTGCGATCAGAACACACAGTTTTCTTTTCATGTGAATGTTCCTTTCCTCATTACTTATCGTAACTTTTCAGTTCCCTCATTTCGATAGCTAATCCGACGCTTGGCAGAGGGGATGATCAGGGGGATTCTTCCCCCTGATTCAAATCCGCA
Organism: Christensenella sp. UBA4379; assembly: GCA_002391225.1. Classification (GTDB taxonomy): domain Bacteria; phylum Bacillota; class Clostridia; order Christensenellales; family Aristaeellaceae; genus UBA4246. Next base: position 34,367 of record DGRV01000029.1, on the reverse strand, counting down.
GCGGCGGCATGTACGCCGCGAGGAGCATTTTTGCGCAGCAGAATGATCGTTAGGAAGAGAAAACCTCTTCACTTCTGCAGAGCAAAAATGCATTCCTTGCGGATTTGCCGCCCGGGAGCGTCGCAGACGCGAGAGGCAAATCCGTCGGGGGGTTCCGTAGGGGGGTCGCAAGACCCCCTTGCGGTCATTATATGACAATTTTGATGGAGCTTCCCCCGTTTCTGTCCTTGCGGACGACGACCTGGCGGTCGATCTGGCGGCGCAGCTCCGATACGTGGGAGATGATGCCGATCAGCCGGTCCCCCTCGGCCAGGCCCTTGAGGGCGCGCATGGCCTGGTCCAATGTGTCCTCATCCAGGGAGCCGAAGCCCTCGTCCACGAACATGGTATCCAGCCGGATTCCTCCGGCCCCGGCCTGGATTTCCTCGGACAGGCCCAGGGCCAGAGACAGGGAGGCGATAAAGGACTCGCCCCCGGACAGGGTTTTGACGCTGCGAACGCTGCCGTTATAATGATCGATCACGTCCAGCTCCAGCCCGCTCTGGCTGCGCAGGTCGCCCGCGGCGGAGCGCCGTCTCAGGTCGTACTGCCCGCCGCTCATCCGCATCAGATGGACGTTAGCCCGGCGCAGGATGCGGTCGAAATACGCCATCTGGACGTAGGTTTCCAGCGTGATCCGCTCTTTTCCACGGAGGGCGCCGTTGGCCGTCATGGACAGGGCCCCGACGGACTGCAGCTCCTTTTCCAGGGCCGTCATCTTCTCCGCTGTGGCGCTGATATTGTCCCGCGCGGCCTGATTGGTCGAAAGGCGGTGGGCAGTTTCCTGCCTTTGGGTCAGGAGGCTCTGCTTCTTCCGCAGATATTCGTTTTTCTCGGCGGTTTTTGCCTCCGCGTCCACTTCTTCCGCGTTTTTCAGAAGGTCCCCCATCTGCTCGATCTTCGCCTGGAGGCCGACGATTTCCTCAAAGCACAGGCGGTGCTGCTGTTCCCGCCGCTCCGCTTCGTTCCGGATGTCCCCCGCCTGACGCCGGAGCTCCCGGATCTTTTCTTCCGCCGTCTTCCGGTCGGGGAAAAGCAGCCTGCCCTTGAGCTCCTCCAGGCGTTTTTTCTGCTCGGCCAGAGAAGCCTGAAGCGCGGCGGCCTCCAGCCGCATCTCGCCCAGCCGTTTTTCCGTCTCGGCTTCCTCCCCCTCTTTTTCGGGGATCTGCCGGTCCAGCACCTCCCGGCGACGCAGGTTGTTGTTCTCCGTCCGGATCTTCTGCCGGGTTTCTTCCAGCCGCCCGTTCAGTTCTTTCCAGTACAGAGAAAGCTGGGCTTCCCCTTGGGCCAGGGTGTCCGAATCATACTGTCCACTTTGGCGGTAGGGCTCCGCCAGAAATTCCTCCAGCGCCGCCCATCCGGATACCATCTGCCCGGCTTTTTCAAAGACCGCCTCTTCCGCCGCCAAGATCCTGCCCCGCTCCTGGGCGGCCTTCCGGCTCCGGCCGTTGGCAAGCTCCTGGGCTTCCCGGGCGGCCTTTTCCGCCAGGGTCACCTGGGCTTCCGAGGGAACGTCGTCCGAACCCGGCGCTTTGTGGGGGTGCACCGTAGACCCGCACACCGGGCAGGGCTCCCCTTCCTTCAGCTCCCGGGCCATGATCCCCGCCTGGCCGCTGTTGAAGGCCCTGCGCAGGGCATCCGCCCGCTCTTTCTTCCCCGCGGCTTCCTCCTCCGCCGCCAGATAGTCCCGCTGGATTTGAGAAAACGCCTGTTTCTGCCCCCCCAGCGTCCGAAGCTCCTCCCGGAAAGCGGAAACCTCCTTGGCCCTGCTATCCAGCTGTTCCGCTTCGTGCTGGAGGCGGGCCCTCAGTTCTCCCGCCCCGGAAAGCTCCTGCTGGTCCCGGCGCAGGGCTATAAGACTGTCCCGAAGGGCGGTGAGCCCCGCTTCCAGTTGGATCAGTCCCTCATTCTTTTCCTTCAGGTCCTGTTCCGCCTTCCGGTACGCGGCCCAGCCTTCCTCGAGCCCTCTGTATACGGGCAGCTCCGCCTCCAGCTGATCGGCCTGTTTTTCCCTGGCCTCCGCCTCAGGCAGACGGGCTTTGGCCTCCTGCTCCAGGAGGCCAAGCTCCTTTTCCTCAGGCAGCTTTTCCGAAAGCGTCCGGTTGGACAAAGTCAGGGCCTCGTGGGTGCGCCGCCTCTCCTCCGCCTTTGAAAGAACGGCCGTCAGGCGCTCGATGCCCTCCTCGGTTTCCCGGAGGGAGGCGTCGCACTGTTCCAGCCGGGCTTCGTCCTGCGCAATCAGTTTGTCCAACAGGGCCGTGACCTCCGCCGTCAGCATCACGCCCTGTCTGGCCTTTTCCACCTCCAGGCTCAGCGGGTCCGTTTCCCCGCAGAGAATCCCGCCGATGTACTGGCGGACCCCGCGCGCCTGCGCCTCCCGTTCCGCGTCCAGGGTGGCGGCTTCTGCTTTGAGCCTTTCCTGAAACGCCTGGCAGATGCCGGTGCGGAAGATCTCCCGGAAGTGCGCCTGCCTTTCCTTCGTGTCCGCCAAGAGAAGCCGCAGGAAGTCTCCCTGGGCGATCATGGCGATCTGGGTAAACTGTTCCTTATTGACGCCCAGGATCTCCGTGATCTTCTGGGTGACCAAAGCCGTCTTCGTCTCAATCCGGCCGTCGGGGAGGTAGAGCTCCGCCCCCGCCGCCTGCTTCGTTTCGCCGCTGCCCCGGCTTTTTTTCCGCATGTATTCAGGATTGCGGCGCACCCGGTATTCCCGGCCCCGGTGAAGAAAGGTGAGCTCCACCTCGGTGGGCGTCGCCTCGTCCGCGTATTTAGAGCGCAGCATGGACGGCTCCCGGTTTTTCCCGCTGGCCTCCCCGTACAGGGCGAAGGTAATCGCGTCGAAAATCGTGGTCTTCCCCGCCCCGGTATCCCCGGTGACCAGGTACAGGCCGCGGCTGCCCAGCAGGCCCAGGTCGACCTCCTGCCGCCCGGCGTAAGGACCGAAGGCGGACAGCACCAGATGAACAGGCCTCATGCGTTTTCCTCCTTGAGCCGCTCCAGAAGCGACAGGGACAGCTTTCTCTGTTCCTCCGTCATCGGCCGGCCGTTCTGCTTTTCATACAGCTCGGCGAACAGCTCCATTTCCGTCTTCCGGCCTTCTTCCTCCGCGTTCTCCGGGCTGCCGGAGGCCCGGGTGCGGGTATTGTCGTAATCCAGCTTCATCAGGTTGGGGTAAACCGTCCGAAGCCTCGCCACGGCGTCCGGCACGTCCTCCTCGTCCGTCAGGATGATGTGAAGATAATCCTCCCTGGCCGTGTTTTCCCAGCTGGCCCTGAGGGTCAGCCCGTCGTAGGTGCCCCGGATTTCTCGGAGATCGCGCCGGGGCGTCAGCTTCACCGTGCGGACGATGAGGTTTCCTTTTTCCTTCAGCTCCACGACCGTGACGGATTTTTCGTGATCCTTTTCCGAAAAGGAGTATTTGAGCGGCGACCCGCTGTAGCGGATCCGCTCCCCAGCGGCGTTCTGGGGCTTATGAAGATGGCCCAGGGCCACGTAATCAAAGCCCTCGAAGACCGAGGCGTCCACGTTGTCCGTCCCGCCCACGGAAATCTCCTCGGATTCGGACCGCTCCGCGCCGGTCACAAACTGATGTGTAATCAGCACGTTCCGCACGGAGGGATCGACCGCCATATGGGAGACGGCTGCCCCGATTGCGTCCGTATAGGAAAGTATTTCTTCCTCGGGAAAACAGAGACGGGCGTGGGCCGGCTTGATGAAGGGCAGCATCCACACATGGACCGGACCAAAGCCATCCTCCAGCACATGCGGAGCGACCGTTCCGTCGTACACCGGGGACAGGTGGATGCCGCTCAGCTCCATCAGCCGGCCGCCGAAAGCGATGCGGTCCGCCGAGTCATGGTTGCCGGAAATCACGAAGACCTGGAGCCCGCGCCCGGAAAGCCGCACCAGAAAATCGTCAAACAGCCGCACCGCTTCCGCCGGCGGCACCGATTTATCGTAGACGTCCCCGGCGATGATCACGCCGTCCGGCCCCTCGTCGTCGATAATTCCGAGAATCTGCCGCAGGATATATTCCTGATCCTCCAGCATGGAAAACTCGTTGACCCGCTTGCCCAGATGCAGGTCGGCCAGGTGAATGAACTTCATATGCCCTCCGGAAGCAATCCAATATGGTCCCTGTCCTTATCATACCACTTCCCGTATGTTTCTTTCAACTATATGTTTCTTTCAACTATATTTCAAAAGGGGCCGCCGCATCGTTTGCGGCAGCCCCTCCGAAATCGGAATATTATAAGTGAACTGTTTTCTCTGAGCAAACTTCCAACCCGCTCAGGTCAGAAATCTCCAAGCATGTCGTCCTCGGGGATGACCTCTTCTTCCGGTTCTTCCACGGTCGCCACGGGGACGAACTCGCTTTGCCAGACCTCCTGAGGAAGGCCGGCTACCAGCTCCGGGAGATTGACGACGATGCCGTCCATGCCGTAGGGAAGCTTTATGGATACCGGGATGATCTTGGGGTCGTCCCCCTTGTTTTCGGTTACTTCCAGCTCCATTTTGAAATCCTGGCCGATCCAGGTGGCCATGCCGCGGTCCCGTTTGGAGAGCTTGGCCATGCGCTCGCCGTTCACCGTCACGTTGACCCGCTGGAAGGCGGAATACTGCGTGCCGTTGTACTCGGCGGTCTTGTTGTCAAAGTAGACGGTATGACCACGGCCGATGACGAACATCACGGCGGCGATCCCCAGCAGCACGGCGACGGTCAGGATTCTGGCGATCCATTGCTTTTTGTTTTTCATGCCCGCATCGCCTCCTGCTGCTCCGCCTCCAGCTGCCGGCCCATGCTGGCCCTGGCGCGGCGCTTCTTGGTCTCGTACATGATCAGGGCGACGGTGATGACGCCATAGGATACGAACACGCGGAAGTACTCGCCGATCATGCTGTCCCCGGTGATCTTGGTGCCGGCGTTCGGGGCGACGATGAACATGGTGTGGAACAGGATCACGCCCAGGAACACGTTGCCGATGCTCGCCCTGTCCACCGAAGCGCCGCCCACCAGCAGGGCGGCGATGCAGAACATGCCGACCTGGGAATGGCTGCTGTAGGTGGAAAGATTGCCCATGTTCTGCAAGTAGATGATCATGCCGATACCCGCCAAAACGGTGGAAATCACAATGGAGATGATGCGGGTGCGCTCCACGTCAATGCCGGCATCCTTAGCCACCTGCAGATCCTGGCCGACGGCCCGCATGTCCTGGCCCAGCTTGGTGCGGCGGAACCAGACGATCAGCAGGCACATGGCGGCGATGATCAGCAGGGTGATGACCGGAATCTTGACGCCGCCGATGCGGAAGGACACGGCGTTGTCCAGGCTCTGGCGCATGTTGAGCAGGCTCACGGTATTGCGGATGCCGTAGCCGCGGGGCAGCTTGATGCTGGAGTGGGCGATGGGGATGATGGGCCCCATCATGTACAGCACCACCAGCTGGTACACGCCGTTGATAAAGAAGCTGATGATGTAGCTGGTGATCATCTCCCGGCCCTTAGCCATATTCAGGATCTTGCCGCAGAACAGGCCCAGCAGGACGGAGAAAGGAATGGAAACGATCATCGCCAGCACCATGCCGGGAATGCCCCAGATTTGCCAGTCAGAGACGAAGATCAGGGCGATCTCCCCCGCCATGGCCCCCAGGGTCATGCCAAAGTTCAGGCCCATGCCCGCCATGATGGGAATCAGCAGGCTCAGGATGAGGAAAGCGTTGCGCCCCAGACGGCTCATGATTTCATTGAGCAGATAAGGAACGGAGAAGCCCGAAATCGGGATGCACACGGCGCAGATGAGAATGAACATGATCGGCACGGAGTTGCCGGCCAGGAAAGCACCGATGCCCTTCCCGGAAGAGCGGCCGGATGCGGGTTTTACGAGCTGGCTCATCTTCTCACCTCCGTTTTCCGGGTCAGGGCGTAGAGAATCATGCCGTTGGAGGCGATCATGCGGATGACCTCGCTCATGTCCATGTGAATCATATTGTTCATGACCGTGGGCGTCATCGTCACGATGCCCTGGAAGAGGAAGGTACCGATGATCACGTTCATGATGGACGCCTTGTTGACCGACGCACCGCCGATCAGAATGGCGGAAACGGCGGGCAGGGCCATGTAGAAGGGGGCGTTATACAACTGGATAAAGCCGAAGCCCTGCTGATACACCAGGATGCCCACGGCCCCAAGCCAGGTAGACATAACCACGGACAGCAGGCGGATCTTATCCACGTTGATCCCGGCGGCTCTCGCAAAGGTGGGGTTGGAGCCCACGGCCGTCATGGCCGTGCCGGTCTTGGTATGCAGGAAAGCCCACATACAGAAGGCCAGCAGGGCAAAAAAGAGGAGCGTCCCCACGGGGATCGAAAACTTCCCGATGTTGATCTGCAGGAAATTGGCCAGGGCCTTATCATAGTAGCCCTCCAGGGAGATCGTGGTGCGCAGCCCCTTGCCGGACAGGCCCCACACCATGTTGGGGCTGTGATAGGGCAGCAGCAGCCACATCATGCACATGAAGGAGACGGATGAAAAGCCCACATAGGTGGCGATCATCATCTCGCCGCCCTTGATGTGGTTCAGCAGCCACCCGTAGCCGACGCCGAACAGAAGGGCGAAGGGGGTCGCAATCAGCACGCTGGTAAAAAAGGACATCGGTCCCCGAAAGCCCAGCTCGATGGACAGGGTGCCTCCCAGCAGGCCCGCCACGATGCCCAGCGGCAGACCGAAGTTCAGCCCGCAGCCCGAGTGCACCATCGGCACCATGGCCAGCACCAGCACCGCGTTCCAGCTGAAGCGGTTGATGGTGTTGGTAATCTGCATCGGCAGATCGGCGTTCACAAAGGGGGCCAGAATGAATAAAAGAAGCAGGAACCCTGCGATGATCAGCCTGGGCAGGCCAAAGCTGCGAAGGGCTTCCATCACGCGCTCCCGGAAGGTCGTAGGGGTTTTGTTCACCGTTTCACTCATGCTCAGTTCCTCACTTTACCTGACTGACCATCAGCATACCGAAGTCCTCGGAGGAATCGGACGCCGGAAGGATCCCGGCGATTCTGCCGCCGGAAACGATGGCGATGCGGTCGCAGACCTGCCGCAGTTCCTCCAGCTCGGAGGAAATCATGACGATGGTCACGCCGCTTTCCTGGTTGAATTTTTTGAGCGCGTTAAGCACCAGGGACTTCGCGCCCACGTCGATGCCGCGGGTGGGTTCGGACACGAACAGGAACTGCGGCTCCAGGGCGAACGCTTTCGCCAGGCAGACCTTTTGCTGGTTGCCGCCGGACAGTTCCTTGGCGTTCTGCCGGGAGCTGGTGCATTTGATGGCCAGCTCGTCGATGTATTTTTCCGTCACGTCACGGATGGCCTTTTCGTCGCGCCATTTGATCAGCCCGCCCAGATAGCTTTTCAAGAACTTGTTCTGAATCTGCATCGCGGGGAAGGCGATGTTCCATTCAAGGCTCTCGTCCAACAGGAGACCGACGCCCCGGCGGTCTTCCGAAACGAAGGCCAGGGAGGCGTCCAGACAGCGGCGCGGAGCGTTCAGGGCAATCTCATTGCCCCGGAAAGTCACCTGCCCGCCCGCTTCATACAGGCCCATGACGCCGTTGGGAATGCCCAGCTTGCCCTGGCCCGCCAGGCCGCCGATGCCCAGAATCTCGCCCTCGAACACGTCGAGATTGACGTCCCGTACGGTTTCGCCGGGCATATCGACCCAAAGATGGCGGATGGACATGATGACGTTTTGATGGGCCAGCTGCCGGTGTTTGTTTTCGCCGGAGCTGATGTTCCGGCCCACCATCCAGCGGGTGATTTCCTGGACGCTGGTGTCCTTCGCATTCACGTTCTGCACCAGGCACCCGTCCCGCATGACTGCCACCTTGTCGCAGACGGACAGGATTTCCTGCAGGCGGTGGGTGATGAAGATCACCGCGATCCCCCGGGACGCCATGCCGCGGATGGAGTCCAGCAGGGCGACAGCCTCATGCTCGGTCAGCACGGCGGTGGGCTCGTCGAGGATCAGCAGCTGCAGCTGCTCCTTGCTCAGCTCGCGGGCAATCTCCGTAAACTGCTTATGGCCGACCGGCATGTTGTTGATCAGCATGTTTTCATCGATCCGGACGCCCATTTTCTCGATGGCGGCTTCGGACTGCCGGTCCATCTCCCTGCGTTCCAGGGTATTCATCCTCTCGCCGAAGACCAGGGAGACCACGTTTTCCTTCTTGGGTTCCCGGTTCAAAAGGATGTTTTCCGTGGCGGTAAAGCCGGGAATCAGGGAAAATTCCTGGTGCACCATGCCGATGCCCTTGGCCAGGGCGTCAAAGGGCGAGGAAAAGTTCACCTTTTCGCCGTTTAAGAAGATGTCCCCCCCGTATCCGCCCGTTTCCCGGATCTCGTCCATCCCGAACAGGATCTTCATCAGCGTGGTTTTGCCCGCGCCGTTTTCGCCCACCAGGCCCAGCACCTGCCCGGCCTCCAGCTTTAGGTTGATATCCGTCAGCACCTGATTGCCGAAAAAGTTCTTTTTCACATTCCGCATTTCCAGCAGCGGGGCGCCCGTTTGTTTCGCTGTCGTCATCCGTTTCACCACTTCTTTAGGCATTAGGGATTAGGGATTAGGCATTGGGCATTTTGCAGCAAGCAATCGTCTTACTACTGCCTATTGCCTATTGCCTACTGCCTCTTCCCTCAAAAAACAAAGGGGAGGGATGAACCTCCCCTTTGCGTTTATCCGTTCTTGATTACTTCACAGTGAAGTACTTTTCAGGCACTTCGATGTCGGTGGAGCCCATGTAGCGGCCGGGGTCGCCCATGATGTAGGTATCCTGATAGACCAGGTAGATGTTGTCGGACTTGACGCCGGTGGTGGCGTCGGTGTAGCTGGAACCGTTCCAGTTGGCCTTGGGAGAGAAGACTTCATATGCCTTGGAGATATCGTCGATATCGTCCAGCTCGCTCTCGCCCTTCAGCACGTTGTAGGCGTGCTGGGCCAGGCCGGCGGACACGGTGTAGCCGTAGGAATACGCCCAGGTGCCGAAGCGGCCCGCGCCGCCCTTTTCGACGACCGCGGCTTCCACGGCGGACAGGATCTTCTCAAAGTCGCCGCCGGCTTCGGTCAGGTCCAGACCCAGAGCGCCCGGATAGCCCATCAGCGGGGAGGGCAGGTCCGCTTCGATGAAGAAGCCGCCGTAGGCCAGCAGCTGCTTGAGCAGGGGCTCGGTGTGGGCGTCGTTGGTGCAGAAGTAAGCGGAGTTCGTGCCGTACTTCTCGATCCATTCGGGCGCGTGCTCGAGGATGTAGGCCTGAGCGCCGGGGGTGCCGACGTCAGACTGGGTGGGGTCGGGAGCGGTTTCCAACACGAAGTTCATGCCGAACTCTTCGCAGGCGGCCTTCATGATGGCGACGCGGCGGCTCATGGTCTCATAGCCCATGTGACGCGGGAAGGAGATGTGCACGAAGGTGTCGCAGCCCAGCTCGTGAGCGGTGCGGATCATCAGATAGCCGCGGGCGACAAAGTCGTTATTGCACACCAGGTCGGCCGCAGAGCCGATCTCGGGCAGGTCTTCGTGGGCTTCGCCGGCGATGCAGAGGATGTCCGGGCGCATTTCCTTGACCTTGCGGAAGGCTTCGGTGGTGCCGGGCACGGCCTGGTTGACGATGATGGCCTTCATCAGCGGGTCATCGGCAAAGTTCACGATGGTCTGGATGGTGGTTTCGATTTCTTCGGAGAAGTTATCGGGATAGATGGCCAGCTTCACCATGTCTTCCCCGTACATCGCCTGGAAGGCCTCCGCGCCGCGGCGGTCATCCTCGGACTGGGAAACGGAACCGGTAACGATGCCGATATGGAACTCTTCCTCAGCGGAAGCAAAAGCCGCCAGAGAAAGCACCATCGCGGCGCAAAGCAGCAACGCAACAAATTTCTTCATGTAAGATGTGCCTCCTTGATAGATTGTTTAGGAAAACATGTATTCACGAATACAAATACACCTTTCCCTAGGTCGAGTGAATTATAGCAAGGCCGTATATAGGGTGTCAAGCAAGGGGCCCCCGCGGAAGGCAAACGCGAGTAGAAAAATACACAGAAAATACAAAAACGCGGGGTGGCTGCCTTCTTTCGCGTCCGCCCCGCGCCGTTTCATGCTTTATATCAGAGTGCGGAAGGATCAATCCTCTTCCCCGCCGATCTGCACGCTGACGCCGTTGAGTTCGACCTCTTCCTCCGCCCGGATCAGGATGTACTTTTTGCCGTCGATGATCCGGGTCTCCACCAGGTCGCTGAACTCGGGGTTCACGTGGATCACCACGTTCGGCGTCCTGACCTCCATCTGCCTGGTGTTGACGATGTTGGCGGCGCTCAGCACCGTGCCGCGGCCGAACTGCTCGTCAAAGCGCTCTCCAAAGCTCTCCAGCTTTTCCAGCGGCAGGCCGCAGTCCGAAAGGATGCTCTTCATCTGGGACGCGGAAATCACCGGCGCTTCCGCCTGTTTTTCCTGCTTCTGCCCCTCCACATGCTCGATCATGCGGTCGTTCACGGACTGGACGACCTCAAAGCGCATGTCCTCCTGCAGGGCGTCCTCCAGGACGTTCACAAAGGCCTGCTTCTGCTCCGGGGCGGACATAGGGAGCTCCGTATGGAACACCGCGTCCGCGAAATCCTCGTGCATCTGGTCGGCGCTGCGGACATAGTACAGGGCGTTATAGATGTTGGAGGAACGGTCGTCAAACGCCGGGAACATGAAACCCAGTTCCGGAGAGCCCAGCGTCTGGTCCGGGCCCTGGTCCCGGAAATCCATCTCCGAGGCGCTGTAGGAAAGGCCGGTCTTGTTCGGCTTTACCGGGCACACGCAGCAGATGAAATACTGGAAGACGTTTTCCTGCAGATCGCTCTTCTGGCCGTCCGAATGATGGTGGGGCACGTCGTAGGTGTCGCCCGTCAGCAGGATCACGTAGTTGGTTTCGGAGTGATACTGGTCGATGATTTTCTGGTACAGGGTGTTGACGGCCGTATCGTCGTCCGCCCGGACGTCGCGCAGTTCCATCAGCAGGGCGTGCTCTTCCCCGCTGAGCATTTCGTCCGAGGAAAAAACGACGTCGATCCCGGTTTTCCCGGGCACGCCGCTCAGCACCTTTTTAAACAGGGAAAAGAAGGCGGCACATTCCCCCTCCGGGATCTCTCCCAGTGGCCGGCGGAAGACGGAAATGACCTCTCCCTTGGCGCTGACATAGCACCCGCGGATGCAGGAAATGCACCCCTTCTCCCGATCCAGTCTGCGTTTGATTTCTGCAAGTTCTTTCCGGTTCATGTTGGTTTAATCTCCTTGATGATTTATTCATACGGGAGCTGTTGCGGCACAGGTCCGCAACAGCCCTAAAATGAATTGCATTTTCTGGTTTTAACAAGTAAATCCCAGGTGGTTTGGAGGGTGGAACCCTCCAAATAAAATCCGCAGCAGCGACATGCGCGGTGTGGGGTTCTGAGCGCCCGGAAAATGTGCCGGTGGCACATTTTCAGCGAAGAACGGGCCGGCAGGCCCTGGGCAGGGAAGGAGTGGGAAGGAGAAGCATTCCCCTTCCCATTTCCTGCGAAGCAGGAATTACTCATACCACGCATACTGCGTAATCGACCCGCAGTCCAGCACCGTCAGCCAGGTACCGTCCGGCAGATAGAACCAGTTGGTGGTCTGGATCTGCTGGAAGGTGGAATGGGGGGCTTCCTTGGGCAGCATCCCGATGATGGAGACGCAGACGCCGCCGTCCGTCACCGTCACCCCATGGTAGCGGGGCGAGCCGTTCCGAAGCAGGTCCTGAAAGCGGGCGGCGATGGAGGCGTTGACGGAAGAATGGATCACCAGCGGATAATCCAGGTATTTTTTCAGCTCCGGCGCCTGCTTTTCCGTATAACCGAACTGGCGCAGGGTGCCGACATACATGGCGATGTGGTAGCCCGGATGGGTCATGGCGAGCAGAGCCCCGGGCTTCAGCACCGACGGAAGGTCTTTCCAGTCCGGCATGGGCCTGGAGCCGCTGCAGAACAGGGCCGACTCCTCGGAGCGCAGCAGGAAATCCGAAATGGAGCCATGGGGGGCCCTCCCGCACTCGGTATAGACCCACCTGGTAAACCCGCTGCAGTCAAAGCCGTAGAGATAGTTGACCCCGTTGCGGTAATACAGGCTGTTCTGCCAGCTGGCATATACCGTGTACTCCGGGATGTGATGGGCCAGCGTGTCATACTTGGACCCGCCGATAAAATACGGCACCCCATAGGGAAAGCGGGGCTTGACGTCCGCCCCGGTCAGGAGGTTATAGCGGGCCACAAAGGGGTTGCCCTCCTCCAGCAGGGAAAACGCCACGTCCAGATAGGGGGAGCGCTCCATAGACCCATGGTTTCGGATGGTGATCCGCTCCGTGATGGAAAACTCCTCCGCCGGCCCTGGCATCCGGACCGCATGGCCGGACTCGTCCGTGACCGCCAGCGCGTCCCATCCTGAAGGCCTTAAAACAAGGAGGGCCAGGAGGGCGGCAAAAAGGTACCGCAGGCGGATCCCGCGGGCTCTGTCACCGGGTGAACAGTATCTCAAACTCCTCACTCCTCACTGCCTTCCGCTTTCGGAACAACGATGTACGGGTCCTCCATCGTGCCGGAACCTCCCTCGATCGAAAACCCATCCGCTTTCAAGTAAATAGCGGGGCGGACGCCCTCGTTGTCCCGGCCGGATTCGATGTGGCCCAGGACGCCGGTGGCCTTGGTGCAGCGGCCGTGGCGCTTGTCCGTGGTGCTCTGGTTGCGCACCCAGTAAGGGCTGTGGCTGCCGTATTTTTTCAGATAGACGAACAGGCCGTTGGCGATGGCATAATCCGTCCCCCAGGCCCGAAGCCCGGCCGACTTGTTGATGTTGGTCTTTTCCCCCATGCCGATGTCCTTGTTTTTGAGGTCCGCCCCGTCCAGCAGGAAGACCTTGCCGAAGGTTTCGCAGGGCAGGAGGGCCGCCAGCTCTTCCTCGGAAAAGGCCTGGGCGGCAAATTCCCCGTTCAGGTAGGCGCACAGCTCCGTCTGCCCAAAGTCCGCGCCGATCTTCTTGTATTCGGTCAGCGAGCTGTGAAGCTCCCGCGCAAAGAGGATGTACTCGCTGCACAGGTAGGCTTTTTCATTGTCCATCGTCAGCACGCGCCAGAGGATGGGCCGGACCTCCCCTTCTTTGGTCTGGGGATATTCCCCGAAGGTCAGATAGACATAGCCCAGGTCCCGGTCATAGCCCCGAAGGGCCGGTGCTTCCGCCGCCGCGAGCAAGGATACGGCCAGCAGCGCCAGGACGCAAAAGAACGAGAAGATCCTTTTCATCGTTTGTTCCCCTCTTTCAGCTTTCCTCCGGCGTCTCAAACATCACCGTGGCCGGCAGGCAGACGATGTCCTCCGCCGTCACCCGCAGCAGGGGCACCGGGTCCGGTAGGGGCAGGCACATGGCTTCATAGAAGGGTTCCGGACCGGTGATGGGCCAGCTCTCGTTCCACTTCGTCTTATAGTGCATCGGGATCGTCACCTTGGGCGAAACGGCCCGCACCAGATCGGCGGCCGTTTCCCCGTCGATGGTGAAAAAGCCCCCGACCGGGACCATCAGGATGTCCGTGCCGGACAGGAAATCCAGCTGTTCCGGGGAAAGCGGGCAACCCAGGTCGCCCAGGTGGGCGATCGACAGCCCGTCCATCCGGATCTTGGTGATCAGGGTTTTCCCCCGCTTTTTTCCCTGGCAGTCGTCATGATCCCCCAGGATGGATTCGACCGTGATTCCGTCCCCCAGCTCCGTGCGGCCCGGAGCGTCCAGCACAATGGGATGCCCGTCCACCTTGTCCAAATAGCTGTGGTCGCCGTGACCGTGGGAAACCACCACCGCGTCCGCCCCCGGCCTGCGCATGGGATAGCCGGTATTCGGGTCAAACGGGTCCGTCAGGATCCGGTAGCCGGAGGCGCTCTCCAGCAGAAACTCAGAATGACCGTTCCATTCAATCAGCATGAACAAACCCTCCCTGTCAGAATATGCCCCGGTTCATGGCCCAGGTCAGTATCCAGCCGGCTGCTTCCGGCATCGGCTTTTTTTCCCGAAGGAGAACCGCCAGATACGGCGGAAAGAAGCGCAGCACCGCTTCCGCCTTCCCGCTGTCCAGTGCCTTTAATAAAATCCGCAAAGGCAGAAGAGGCTGATCTTCGGCGGGCACCGGCGCTTTGGTCAGGCGCTTTGCCAGCGAGTACAGCTGCAGGGATGCCTCCATCGGGTCCGGCCCCTCTTCCCGGGGGACGGAGCGGATGAAGCTCCGCCATCTGTCCTCCCCAAGGTCCAGCCGCCAAAGACCTCCGACGGGACGCACGTCCCAGCCCCCTGCCTCAAGCGCGGTCCGCGCCTCATCCGCAGCATCCGACAGCCTTTTCGGGGCGTCCGTCACAAACAGACTGTCGTCCTCACGGCCAACCCGCAGCATGCAGGGGCCGTCCAGCTTTTGCCTCAGCTCCCCGCGAAGATCCTTAAGCAGAATCACGATTGTCCCGGGTTTTTATCCGCAAAGCGGATGTGCAGTTCCCTGTCCCCCGTGTACTGGCCCTGAATGTCCAGCCGGTAGGAAAGGTCGATCTCCCCCTTCTTTTCCTCCAAGCGGTAGGAGACCAGGTTGGGGAAAACGCCGATGCTCATATCGCCGTAAGGGGTCTGATACATGCCCTCAAACCGCCTGCCGGGGGTAAATTCCATCAGCGTCTTTTCCTGCCCGTCCCGGGACATGGAGACGCTGTTTTTTTCCATTTTCAGCGTGATATGGCTGCGTTGGCTGGTTTCCGGGTCCGTCTCGGTATATTTGAGACGCCAGCAGCCACTCTCCCCGCTCAGATAACCGGTGGTGAACAGCTTGACCACGTCCTCCGGAATATCCCCGTTTTTCACGCACCCCACAACCGTCATAATGACATTCTTTCTCATCTACAAATTCTCCTTCCGGAGACCCCAGTGCCTAATGCGTAATTCGTAATGCCTAATGCCTATTGCCTAATCCCTAATCCCTAATGCCTATTCCCTAATCCCTATTCCCTAATCCCCTACTTCCCCGCCATCTTCTCCGCCTTTTCCATCGCCGCACGGGCGGCTTGGATCACGGCGCTGCGGAAGCCCGCTTCCTCCAGCTTCGCGACCGCTTCGATGGTCGTGCCGCCGGGGGAACAAACCATGTCCCGAAGGGCCGAGGGGGCATCCCCCGTACCGATGGCGAGGCGGGCGCAGCCCAGCATCGTCTGCTCGGCCAGACGGACGGCCTGCTCCCGGTGAAGGCCGCCCAGCACCCCGGCGTCCGCCAGGGCGTCTAAAAAGACGAAAAAGTACGCGGGCGCGCTCCCGCTGACGCCGATCACGGCGTTCAGCTGGTCCTCCCGGATGACCTCCGTCCTGCCCAAGGCGGAAAACAGTTCCAGGGCTTCGCCGAATACCTTTTCAGGCACCGAGGGGTTTTCGCACACGGCGATCATGCCCTCCCCGATGACCGCGGGGGTGTTCGGCATGGCCCGGATGACGTGGAAGCGGTTTCCGGTCATTTCAGCAATCTGCCGGACGCTGTAGCCCGGGGCAATGGACAGCAGGCAGGCGCCTTCCCTGGCCGCGTCCCGGATTTCCGGCAGGACTTCCCCGTAGCGCTGGGGCAGCACGGCCAGGAGGATAAAATCGCTGTCCGCGCAGGCGGCCCGGTTGTCCGTCAGAAAGCGCAGGCCGGAAAAGCCCTCCAGGGCCTGCGGCACCGTGCCCGAACGGTTGGTGATGACGAGGTCCTGTGCGGACACCAGACCGGATTTAAGCAGCCCCCGCGCCATCGCGCAGCCCATTTTCCCGCAGCCGATGATCGTGACGTTCATGGCTTTCCCCTCCTTAAAAGTTGACCGCCTGAAGCCAAGCTTACATCCTGATATTATCCCAATTCAGGAAAACTGTCAATCACCCGATCGAAGGGGAAATTGATTGGGTTTTTCTTGCAATCAGCGGGGAAACGTGATATTCTTATACTGCCTGAAAAGAAGGGTTTCTTTTTTGTGTTTTTTAGTCAGAACAGGAGGAATGCTATGTTTGATGTTGCCGTCATCGGCTGCGGTGTGATCGGAGCGGCAGCCGCTTTTGAATTATCCAAATATCAGGCGTCCGTCGTGGTCCTCGAAAAGGAAAACGACATCGCCATGGGCGCTACCCGCGCCAACAGCGCCATCATCCACGCCGGGTACGATCCCAAGCCCGGCACCCTGATGGCCCGTCTGAACGTAGCCGGCAATGCCATGACAGAGCAGCTGTGCAAGGACCTGGACGTTCCCTTTGCGCGGATCGGTTCCTTCGTGCTGGCCTTTTCGGAAGAAGAAAGGGCCACCGTTCAGGCCCTCTATGAGCGGGGCGTAAAGAACGGGGTGCCCGGCCTTCAGATTCTCTCCGGCGACGAGGTCCGGCAGATGGACCCTCTGGTCAGCCCTGAGGTGGTCTGCGCCCTGTACGCGCCCAGCGCCGGCATCATCACCCCCTGGGAATACGCCCTGGCGTTTGCGGAAACGGCGGTCGTCAACGGCGTGGAGCTGCGCCGCAGCACCGAAGTGACCGATCTAAAAAAGATCGACGGCGGCTACCGGATCGAGACGAACCGGGGCCCCCTGGAAGCCCGCTTTGTGATCAACGCCGCCGGCGTACAGAGCGACAAAATCCACGACATGGCCGCCCCCCACGCCTTTACCGTGATCCCGAACAAGGGCGAATATTACGTGATGGACAAGTCCGAATGCTACCGCGCCAAGCACGTTTTGTTTCAGTGCCCCAACGCGGACGGCAAGGGCGTCCTGATCACCCCGACGATGGACCATAACCTCCTGGTCGGCCCGAACGCCCAGAATATCAGCGGCCCCGTCAACACCGGCAACACCGCCGAGGGCATGGCCTTCGTTCGGGCCAAGGCCGCCCAGACGATGCCCTCCCTGGCCTACCGCAACGCCATCCGCAATTTTGCCGGCGTCCGCGCCAACACGGACAAGGATGAATTCCAGATCGGCATCGCCGCCGAGCATTTTATCGACCTGGCGGGCATCAAATCCCCCGGCCTGTCCTCCGCCCCGGCCATCGCGCTGGAGGCGGTCAAGCTGCTGAACGAATGCGGCTTTGCCCCGGAAAAGAAGGAGCACCCCGTCCTCACCCGCAGGAAGAAGCGCTTCCGCTTTATGTCCGAGGACGAGCGCCAGGCCGCCGTCCGGGAAAACCCGCTGTACGGCCGGGTCATCTGCCGGTGCGAGACGGTCACCGAAGGGGAAATCGTCGACGCGATCCACAGCCCGATTCCTCCCTGCAGCGTGGACGGCGTCAAGCGCCGCGCCGGCAGCGGCATGGGCCGGTGCCAGGGCGGGTTCTGCGGGCCCCGCGTGGTCGATATCCTGTCCCGCGAGCTGAACATCAGCCCGCTGTCCGTCCTGCAGGACGGCGAGGGAAGCAACATCCTGATGTCTGAGACCAAGAAGGAGGCGCAAGCGTGATGTATGATCTGATCGTGGTCGGCGGCGGGCCGGCCGGCCTGGCTGCCGCCAACAGCGCCTGGCAAAAGGGTCTTAAGAATATTCTGATCGTCGAGCGGGACAAGGAGCTCGGCGGCATCCTCAACCAGTGCATTCACAACGGCTTTGGCCTGCACCGCTTTAAGGAAGAGCTGACCGGGCCCGAATACGCCGCCCGTTTTATCGAAATGCTCAAGGACACCGGCGTTTCCGTCCTGCTGGACACGATGGTGCTGGAGATCAACGACCGCCACGAGGTTCACGTCATCTCCGCCCAGAACGGCTACCAGGTGCTTCAGGCCAAATCCATCGTCCTGAGCATGGGCTGCCGCGAAAGGACCCGCGGAGCCATCGGCATCCCGGGCGAAAGGCCTGCCGGCGTCTTTACCGCCGGCTCCGCCCAGCGCTACCTGAACCTGGAAGGCTACATGGTCGGAAAGCGCGTGGTCATCCTGGGCTCCGGCGATATCGGCCTGATCATGGCGCGCCGCATGACCCTGGAAGGTGCCCAGGTGCTGGCCTGCGTGGAGCTCATGCCCTATTCCGGCGGGCTGATGCGCAACATCGTCCAGTGTCTGCAGGACTGGAACATCCCCCTGTACCTCTCCCACACGATCACCGACATCCGGGCGGAAAACGGCCGGGTCTCCCACGTGACCGTCCATAAGCTCGACGAAAACCGCCAGCCGATCCCGGGGACGAACCTCGAGTTCGACTGCGACACGGTGCTTCTGTCCGTCGGCCTGATTCCGGAGAACGAGCTGACCCGGGCCGCCGGCATCGAGATGGACCCCCGCACCAACGGCGCGGTGGTCTATGAGAACATGGAAACCTCCGTCCCCGGCATTTTCGCCTGCGGGAACGTGGTGCACGTGCACGACCTGGTGGACTACGTCTCCGCCGAGAGCGAGCGCGCCGGCGCCGCCGCCGCCGAGTTCGTCCTGAAGGGACAGCGGGAAGGAAAGGCGCTGGAGCTCAAAAACGGGGCCGACGTCAGCTACACCGTGCCCCAGAAGATCCGGGCCGACGATGTCGGAAAGGCCGCGGACGTCTTTTTCCGGGTGCGCCGGGTATTCAAAAACAGCGTGATCGAAGTCCATGACGGCGAAAAGCTCCTGGCTTCCTTCAAGCGCGAACACATGGCGCCCGGCGAAATGGAGCACATCCTGCTGCCCCGCAAAATCCTGGATTCGGCGCAGGGCGGTCAGATCACGATCAGCGCGAGGGAGGCGTAACCTACATGAAAGAATTGGTCTGCATTGTCTGCCCCAAGGGCTGCCGTCTGCATGTGGACGATGAAAACGGCTTCACCGTGACCGGCAATTCCTGCCCGCGCGGAGCCGAATACGGCAAAAACGAGATTCAGAACCCCACCCGGGTGCTGACCAGCACCGTACGCCTGTCCGGCGGCGCGTACCGCCGCTGCCCGGTCAAAACGGAGAAGGCCGTGCCCAAGGGAAAACTGCTGGACATCATGAAGGAGCTCAATCACGTAGAAGTGGCCTCCCCCGTGTCCATCGGTCAGGTGGTCCTGACCAACGCCGCCGGGACCGGCGTCAACGTTGTGGTCACCAAGAGCCTGTAAATAAAAGGAGTCATTCATGGACGAGATGCGGGAAACCCTGCGGCGAAAGAAGCTGTTTCTGCTGGACATGGACGGGACGCTGTACCTGGACGACGACGTCTTCGACCACTGTCTGGACTTCCTGTCCGCCATCAAACGGCGGGGCGGCCGGTATCTGTACCTGACGAACAACTCCTCCAAGTCCGTGGACAAATACGTGGAGAAGATGACCCGTCTTGGCATTCCGGCTGCGGCGGACGATTTTTTCACCTCCACCGACGCCGCCATCGTCTATCTGAAAGAAAACTGGCACGGAAAAAAGATCTACGCCCTGGGCACCCGTTCGTTCCGCGAGCAGCTGATCAAGGCGGGCTTCCCCATCACCGACCGTCTGGAGGACGATATCGACTGCCTGCTGATGGGTTTTGACACGGAGCTGACCTTTCAGAAGCTGGAGGACGCCTGCATCCTGCTGGGGCGGGGCGTCACCTACCTGGCCACCAACCCGGACTGGGTCTGCCCCACCGCCTACGGCTACGTGCCGGACTGCGGCTCGGTCAGCCAGATGCTCTTTAACGCCACCAAGCGCAAGCCCTATTTTATCGGAAAGCCGGAGCCGGCCATCGCCCACCTGGCCATCCGGAAGGCGGGCTATGCCCCGGAGGACGCCGTCCTGATCGGCGACCGCATTTATACCGACATCGCCTGCGGCGTCAACGCCGGCATCTCCACCGTCCTGGTGTTCAGCGGGGAAACCACCCGGGAGGACTGGAAAAAAAGCGAAGTCAAGCCCCAGTTCACCTGCGGCTCCATCGCCGACATCTGGGAGATGCTTCGGGACTGACCGAAAAAACGCCGGCGGGCTTCAAAAGGGCTTTCCGGATCCGCGGAAGCCTTCTTTCAAATGCGCGCTGATCAAATTTTTTACGCTTTCCTTCTGCGGACGGAAAGATTTTCCCCTTCTGTTTCGTTTTATCTGTGTACAATCCATTTGCAGGCAGGTGATGACATGCGGCGAAAACTGCTGATCGTATGGCTGCTGCTCAGCCTTCTGCCGTTTCCAGCGCAGGCTGGGTTTTCGGACACGTGGGACGCCCTGAAGCAAAGTTCCGCGGGGGTCAAGGTGACCTTCTCTTCCCCGGAAGTGACGAAGCTGAACGCGAAGGAAGAAGCCCTGTCGCTTTTAAACGCCTACCTGTCCCCATTCACGCTGGAGGTTTCCGACATTGCCGGGAACGGGACGATCCGCCTGTCCGACCGGGAGAGCGGGGAAGCGGCCGCTTTCCGCCTTCAAGGAACGCCGGAGGCCCTCCCCTATCTTTCCGCCGAGCAAGCCCTGCGGAGCCTGTGGGAAACCGGCTTTCCGGCCCTGTTTACCGCCCTTTGCGGGGAGGAACCGCCGGAAATCGAGGAAAAAGGCACCTCCTTCCGGGTGCTGGGGTATTCGGCTTCCCGCCAGTCTTTGACGGTCTCCAAGGCCCTGTTCTCCGTCCTGCCCAAAGAGGCCCTCACCCCGGTGCTGGACGGCCTCAAGACCGTGTTCCGCGACTATGAGGTGTACCCCGCCGTTTCCGCCTATCTGGACCAGCTGACCCTGGAGGGCGAAATGACGGTGCGGCGGAACCTGAACGGCGAAGGCCAGGACCTGGCCTATCAGTTCGCCGGCCGGATCGGCGCCAAAGGGGAGGACGTCCGGAAGCTGACCTTCATCATCGGCAAAAACGGGGACATTTATTATTTTTCTATCAAGGCCCCGGCCGTCCGGGGAGGCAATAACTTCCAGGCGGCGCTGACCGTGCCCAAATGGTCGGAAACCAAGACGAAGTCCTCCAGGAAGATCACACTGTCCATCCGGCGTACGGTAGACAAGGAAACCTGGAAGCTGGACGACACGCTCCAGCTGAACAGCCAGAAAGGAAAAGACGAAGCGATCACCGCCGTCCTGGAGCGCGAAACCAGCGACGGCAGCGTTAAGCAAACCTGGAGCGGGACCCTCCGCCTCTCCGCCACGGAAGACGGCCATCTGGACGGGACCCTTTCGTTCCGCCAGCTGCACGCTTCCAGCGACGTGATCCGCTGGCAGGCTAGCGTATCCGTCAGCCCGGCCGAGGCGGAAACCGCCGCGGACACCGTAACGGAGACTCAGGCGGTCATGATGCTCGCGGGCCTTTTGACCAAGAAGAAAAACCAGCTGCCCGAACAAGAGCGGCGTCAGCTGGAGCACCTGCTCAGAACCGACGCC
This sequence comes from Christensenella sp. UBA4379, assembly GCA_002391225.1. GTDB lineage: Bacteria > Bacillota > Clostridia > Christensenellales > Aristaeellaceae > UBA4246. The sequence goes on along the minus strand of DGRV01000029.1, from coordinate 12,983 downwards.
TGGATGAACGGGGCTTCGGTGCCCCCGCTGCCAGAAACAGAAGAAACGGAGGAATAAACCTATGCGGAAATCATGGATCGCCCTGCTGCTCTGTCTTTGCCTGCTCAGCGCTTCCTGTTCATCCCTGGCGGACGTGGCCGTCAAGGAAAGCACCCAGCTGGACAAGCTGAAGGGACACTGGATGAACTCCAGCTTCCAGGGCACCTTAAGCGGAAAGGCCACCCAGGAGGGCCCCGCCTTTGTGGACGAGGTCGCTTGGTCCAACTTCCGCGCCTATCTGCAGGATTATACCATCAGCTTCACCCATACCAATCAGACCTCCACGGCCGATCTGGGCAGCGAGGACGTGCTGACCCTCTCCAATTCGTCCGGGGACGTTTCCATTCAGAACATTTTCGTGGAGGATCATAACGGCATCCGCTACGTCCGCTCTCCCCTGCTGGACGATCAGGGCATGTATTACGCCTTTGACCCGACCAACGACGCGGTGTCCCTTCTGACGGACGCCCTGAGCGAAAACGCCTGGCCCTCCCTGGCCCACGTGGTGTACGCGATCGCCACCGCCAGCGAGGACTGGCAAAAGCGCGCCCAGGCCTCCTACAACCAGTTCTCCATCAAGGTGACCAGCTGGCTGCAGAACTACGCCAAAACCGTCACTGAGGAGGACACCCAGGGCCGCTTCATCATGACCAACGAATTCGAGATCCCCGCCAGCGCCCTGCTGCAAGAAGCGAAAGCCCTGCTGGTGGACCTGTTCGTGGATCAGGACCTGCTGAGCCTGCTGCGCGAGATCCTGACGGTGGACGAGCAGGCCGCCTACCTGCAGAAGGACATGCTCTGGAGCTTCCTGAGCATGATCGACAAGGTCAAGCTGAACGGGGATATTACCGTGCGCCGCCAGTTCAGCGCGGAAAACGGGGACGTGATTTTTGAAAGCATGCGCCTCCCCTTCGCCGAAACCTTCCCGCTCAAGGAAGCCACCGTCACCCACAGCGTCCAGGAGGACGGCGACCTGTGGCAGGTGCGGGCCGAGCTTACCCGGGAGCCCTACCAGGGCGCGCTGATCGACCTGTCCGCCCAGAGCATGGGCAGCGGCGTCTGGGTCGGCGAGGTCAAATGGACCCCCGCCCCAGCCAAGGATTCCGTGGAGGAGCCCAAGCCCCTGACCTTTGCCTACAACCTGGAATGGGCCAAGCCCGAGGACGTCAACGACACCTACGAGCAGCGTTTTGAAAGGAACTACAAGGGCACCCTCGTGGTCAAGGCCGACGAAAGCCTGAAGCTGCCGGTGATGTCCCTCTCCTTTACCAACAAGATTTACTCCAAGCTCGCGGACCTGACCGCCCCCACTTATCTGGACGCCGTCCTGGAATGGGCGGACCTGGAGAGCAACGCAGGCGTCACCCTGACCTTCAGCGGCAAGACCAGCACCCGCCGCACCCCCATCTACATGGACGAGGCCATCGCCTCCGCCCTGCGGCTGGACATGCTGAGCGCCGAAAGCCGGGCCTCCCTGCTAAACGGCTTCCTGCACAACCTGCCCGCCCGTTTCCTCCAGCTGGTAAACGCCCAGCAGTAACCAAAGTCAACAAAACCATTCCTGATATCGTACATTTCGGGCCCGGCCGGCGTATTGCCGGCCGCCGCCCGTTCATCTTCTTTGAAGGAGCATCTTCATGAGCAGACTCGGAGACCTGATCCGCCTGGAGCGGACGCGCCAGGGACTGACCTTCAAGCAGGTTGCCAAAAAATGCGGGGTCAGCGACAAATATCTGATGGAAGTCGAATCCGGCAAGCGGATCATCGCGGACGACCAGGCCCGGAGGATCCTGAAAGCCATCGGCCTGCAGGAGACCCGCACGGAGGCCGAATTTACCCTGGACGACATCGCCGCCACGGTCGACCTGCAGTCCGCCGTGACCCCCACCCTCCAGCAGGTGGTGCCGGACAAAAAGCTGACCAAGAAGGAAAAGCAGGGCGGCGACGGGGACAATCCCGCCGTTCCCGGCTCCATCTGGCTGGACGCCCTGGCCGGCGTCCTCAAGCACGTGCCGGTCTACAACGCCGCCATGAAGGAAGTGGACCACCGTCTGCTGCCCATCACCAACGGCAAGATCGAAGGGGCAAACCCGGACAAGGTTTACTATCTCTCCGCCCCGGACAACCTGATGCGGGGCTTCCGGGTCATGAAGGGGGACTATCTGCTGGTGGTTCCCGCCAGCGGGCCGGTGGACGGGGCCCTCATGGTGCTGGACACGCCCTTTGGCAAGGTCCTGCGCAAAACCGTCCTCATGCCCGGCTTCCAGGTGATGCTGCAAACCTATGACGACCGGTGCGAGAGCGAAATCAAAAACCTGAACGAGGTCACTGTCGTGGGCAAGTGCGTCCGTCTGGAAGCGGAGCTGTAAAAAAACCTGATGATCATATTTCCAGAAAGCGTAAAACATTGGTTCCGTTCCTGCCGAATGGCAGGCCGCAGACGGCTTCGGGCAGCCGTCTGTTTGCTGTTGCTGTTTTCCCTGGCCCTCCCCGCCGTGCCCGTGCGGGCGGAATACGCCCCTTCCAACTCTTCCCAGCTGGAGCCGGAGGACCTGACCTGCCGCTCCGCTATTTTGGTGGAAGCGGAAACCGGCGAGGTCATCTTTGAAAAAAACGCCGACGCCCTGATCTACCCCGCCTCCACCACCAAGATCATGACCACCTACCTGGGGCTGATGCTCAACGACCCGGACCGCATGGTGACCGTCAGCGCTTCCGCGATGGATATCCCCAGCGACTCTTCCACGATCCCGCTCAGCATCGGCGAGCAGGTCCGTTTTGAAGACGTCCTGTACACGACCATGCTCCGCTCCGGCAACGAGGGCGCCAACGTGATCGCCGAGACGGTGGGCGGCAACATCATGAACTTCGTCAACCTGATGAACAACGCCGCCCAAAGCTTCGGCTGCATCAGCACCCATTTTGCCAACCCCCACGGCTACCACGACGAGAACCATTATTCCACCGCCCGGGAGATGTGCACCATCGCCCGCATTGCCATGGAGAACGAGACCTTCCGGGACATTGTCAGCCGCAGTGCCTACATCATGCCGGAAGACAACATCTATTCAGAGCGGAAGCTGGACACCAACAACAAGTTCCTGATTGCCAACAGCGGCGAGACCTATTACCGCTACGGCATCGGCATCAAAACGGGCAACACGGCGGCCGCCGGCTACTGCTATGTCGGCGCCGCTGAGAAGGACGGCGTCACGCTGATTTCCTGCGTATTCCATTCAAGCTCAGACGCCTCCCGTTACACCGATACCATCAAACTGATGGACTATGGCTTTACCCAGTTCCAGAGCGTCTCCATCCAGGACCTGTACCGGAGTAACCCCAAGGTGGTGGATATTTCCGCCTACGCCCTGAACGACAGCGGCCTGGGCAAGCTGACGCTGGACCTGCAGGTGCAGAGCTCGGAGGGCTCCGATACCATCATCGTCTCCCCCACCAACCGGGATTATCTGACCCACCACCTGAGCGACATCACCATCACCGAATATACCAGGGAGTTCTCCGCCCCTGTCACCGCGGGCGAGGTCATGGGCACCATGACCTACTACAACAGCCAGGGAGAAGCGACCGTCTACGACCTGATCGCCACCCGCAGCATCGAGCGGCGCGAGCGGATCGCCCCCACGCTGGAGGAAATCGCGGCCTATTCCGCCGCCGATCCGAACCCCTTCCCCCGCTTTACCTTTGAGTTCGCCCTGTTGTACATCGTCCTCCCCCTGCTGGGTCTGTTCCTCCTGTACAGACTTTTGTACAGGCTCTTCCACCGCAAACCCAAAAAGAAAAAGAAGCTCAACAGCCTGGAGCCTCAGAACAGGTTCTACAGATAAAATGCAGATCCCCCGCGCATGGAAAACGTGCGCGGGGGATCTGTTTTATTGCTGCATTCTGATAAACGACAGACACCCGATTTCGCCTGCGGGGACAAAACCCACTGAGCGGTAGAACGAGGCGTTTTTTTCCGTGTCGTCCGTCAGCAGCTCCATCTGGTAGACCGTTTGATACCTGTCCATGACGCTGCGCAGGAGCTTGGTCCCGACACCCTGCCGCTGGTATTCCGGCAGCACGAGCAAATCCTGGATGAGAACAATCGAAACCCCATCCCCGACAGCGCGGAGAAGGCCGATCAGTCTATCCCCCAAATAAGCGCCGAGGACGCAAAGCGAATGTTCATACGCCTCCCGGAGCATCCCGGCCCGGGCCGTATAATTCGTCCAGCCGACGGCCTGATACAGCCCCGTGATTTCTTCCAGGTCAAAGTCTATGTATTCGCGGATTTCGATATTCATTTTACTCAGTTTTTCCCCCTCCAAAGGCTTTATGATTTGCATTGCCGGATCAGTTCTTCCACTCTGGTGGGATTGGCGTAGTTGAGCGGGGAAACGGAGCCTTTCTTGACCTGCTCGAGCTTTTCCAGGGCTTCCTGTTTTCTGCCCGCTTCCAGGTCGTACCGGGCCAGGAAATAGAGGGTGTCCAACTGGTCCGGGTTGATCTTGTGGGCCTTTTCAAAGTAGGGCAGGGCCTTTTCCTTGTCCCCCAGGACACGGTAATAATACTGGCCCATGTTGTCGATCACGATCGGGTCCTCGTCGTCATACTCCAGGGCCTCCTGGTTGAAGGAAAGGCCCTTTTCCACGTCGCCCGCCTCGATATACAGGTAGCCCAGCGCCTGGTAGGTCGTGCCCACGGGATGCTTCTGCATGGACGCCTCCAGCAGGTGAATGGCCTCCGCCAGATGGCCCAGCTTATACTGGGCGCAGGCATAGTTCAGGTGCACCTGCGTCTTCTGCTGGGGGGACAGGCCAGGGAATTTTTCCACCTTCTTGAGGATCTCCTTCACCTTTTCCTCGCTCCCCTCGCCACCCTTTTTCAGCAGCAGCACCGTATAGGGCAGCAGGTAGGTCGGCTGGATGACGCCCGCCTGATACAGCTTCTCATATTCCTGCATGGCCTCGTCCTTGAGGCCCTTCTGCTGAAGCGCCATCGCTTTCCTGATCTTCAGCTGATCCATCAAGCCCATTTGTGTTTCCTCCTTACGAATGATCCTCGGTTTTTTGGGTCATCGGGCTGCGCGCCCGCGTTTTTCGCATTTCCGATAGAGGCGCAGCATCCTCTTTTGCAGGGCGGCCATCATTTCGTCCTGGTCCGGGCCGCAGAGAAGCACCGCCTTGCGCATCAGGGCCAGCGCTTCCTCCGGCCTGCCCAGCCTGTGCTCCAGCAGCTTGGCCCTTTCCACATAGGGGAAAAGCCCGCCCTGGCCCTGGACGATCATCTTTTCGTAAATCTCCGCCGCCTGTTCAAATTCCTTCTGCCGCCGCAGGCTGTCCGCCAGCGTCAGGCGGGACAGGCGGGACATGGTGCCCCGGTCGGCGGCGCGGTAGCATTTCCGGGCCGTTTCCGCCTGGCCCCGCTTTTCAAACACCCGGCCGGCCGAATAGATGTCCTGCTCAAAAGCCGCCTCCAGCGGGCGCTCGTACAGGCGGAACAATTCGGCCAGCAGCATCGGCAGGGAGCGGATATCCTGTACGTTATGCCGCAGCACCGGCTCCACGTACATGAATTCCCCCGTTTCCAGAAAACCAAAAAACGCTCTGGGCACCTGGCTGCCGGGCAGGTCGTCCTCCCGTTTGAGACCGAAAACCTTTTCCTCCAGCGACGCCAGGTTGCACCGGCTCAGGCGGATCTTCCAGGCCGAGCGGGCGCATTGAAGCAGGTCCACGTGAGAAATGTCCGGCTGCGGATTCCGCATCCCCTGCATGATGAAGCGGCTGTCCAGCAGGGGCATGTCAAAGGTTTTCCCGTTAAAAGTGACCAGCAGGTCGCTGCTTCTGAGCTTTTCTCCGATGCGGGTCAGCATCGGCCCTTCCTCGGGGTAGTCCCGCATGAAATCCTGCTCGACCACGAAGGAATCATCTTCAAAATAGCCAATGCCAGTCAAAAAGGCGACCGTCCCCGTCCCGCCGGACAGGCCGGTGGTTTCCGTATCCAGAAAAAGGGTCCGGGACAAGGGGATGTCCGCCGTCTCTTCCCCGGTCAAAAGATAGAGAAGCTCCCCGGGCAGTACGTCCGGCAGCGGGTAGTTCGCCCTTTCCGTCCGGTCGAAATAGCGCGCGCAGTCCCGTACCGGCTCCGCCGGGCGGACCGGCTTTCCCCCGCTTTGCCGGCCGTAGGAGCGGAGCTTGTCCCTGAGCGAGCTCATGAGCCTGAAAACAGCGATATTTCTTCCTCGCCGTCCTCGGTAACAAACATCACGGACGCCGGATCCGGGGCCGCCCGGTCCCGCAGAAGCTGCTTAAAGTTTCCCCCGGCGGCCTCCCAGTCCTGAATGTACTGACGCCACTCCGCGTCGAACTCCTCCAGGCACAGGTGACGCTCCTTCATGTACTGCGCCGCCTCCAGCCCCACATAGCGCAGGTGCCAGGGCTCGTAGATGATGCCGGTCAGGTCCTGCTTGTCCTCTTCGTAGCGGATGACAAAGCCGAATTCCGCGCAGTGCTCGGCCATCCACTGGGCTTCCCTGGTCTCGCTGAAGGCCGGGGTCATGCCGCTCTTTTTCGTCCACTCGTAATTGAGGATGTCCATCCCCAGGCCGGTCTGGTGGTCGCTCGAGCCGGGATAGGCCACCACCCCGTCGTCGTGGCCCACCTTGGCCAGGCGGTTGTTATACATGGTCTTCTGGGTGGAATAGGAGCGGTAGACGCTTTTGAGGTAGAGCTTGACGTCTTCCTCTTCGGCGGCGGCGAACATCACGTTCACCGCCTCGTTGACCACCTTGCGCAGCATGTCCCCGTGGATGGCGTTGATGTGCCGGGCGGTGATGGGCACCAGGTCGTTGGGCTCAAAGTCCGCCCCCAGCAGGACGCTGCGGTTGGTCAGAACCAGATAGCCGGGAATGTCCTCTAAGATTTCCGGAGCCAGCGGATAGGTCCACTCCGGCATCTCGGCCAGGGACGCCCCGGCATTCAGGAACAGGGCCGCCAAAGTCAGCAGAACAAACAGTTTTTTCATGGATTTCCTTCCTCATTCTGTCGGTATTCCTGGCCCGCCAGGCGCAGCGCTTCGACATATTCTTCCAGGGGAACGTCCAGTTCCCGAATCCTCAGGGCGTGCTCCTTCCCCACATAGCGGATGTGCCAGGGCTCATAGCCGTAGCCCGTCACGTCCTCCCACTCCTGCCGGTAGCGCAGGATAAACCCGAAGCGATAGCAGTTTTCCGCAAGCCAGATGCCTTCCTTTGTCTTCCCGAAGGAGGCCTTGAGACCGGCGGTCTTGGAGCGGCTCACGTCCATCGCCAGGCCGAGCTGGTGCTCGCTGGCCCCGGGGACCGCCACAAAGCGCTCCACATGGGCCTTCCCGGCCGCTTTCCTGCGCCGGTTGTAGATGGCCCGCTGGGTCTGGTAGCTGCGGTAGCCGGAAACGGCTACCAGGGTGATCTTTTCCTCCTTGGCGGCGGCGAACATTTCCTCCAGTGCCTGGGCGGCCTCTTTCCGCATCAGCACGGCGGAAGAGCTTTTTTTCACGTCCGGCATCACCAGGTCGTCCGGCACGTAATCCGCGCCGATCATGTATTCCTTGTTGACCAGAAAGAGATTTCCGCCCAGCGAAAGCTGGTCCTCCATCTGCCGGACGCTTTCCTGGCCCAGGGACAGAAAAATCAGTATCAGCGAAAGGATCCTTTTGAGCATGCTTCCTCCGTTTCATTCATTCCGCGCCGTGGATCTGGCAGCTGTTTTCGTCCATCTGCCAGACGTCCCGGACGGCGTGGGAAAAGCGCTGCCACTGATCCTCCGTAAACACGGCTTCCGCGCGCAGGCAGGCGTCCTCGTAGGTTTCCGAAACGTCCTGGGCGTAGGTCCGGACCAGGCCGGAGACCTTCATTTTATCATAGGGGATGCGGAGGGTCACCGTCACCAGACGGTCATGCAGCTTTTCCTGAATGGCTTCCAGCAGGACATCCGTCCCTTCGCCGGTGAGGGCGCAGACCTGCACCGCGTCCGGGAAAGCCAGGACAATCTCCGGCAGGGCCCGGTCCACTTTGTTGAGCACCTCCAGCCGGGGCTGGGCGGTGGCGCCCAGCTTTTCCAGCACCTCGTCCACCACCCGGCGCTGAGCCAGGCTGTCCGGGTTGGAGGCGTCCGTCACGATCAGCAGCAGGTCCGCCAGGGCGGCCTCCTCCAGGGTGGACTGAAAGGCCTCCACCAGGTCCGTCGGCAGGTTCGTGATGAAGCCGACCGTGTCTGTCAATAGGTAGGGCAGACCCCTGTCCGTCTCCACCCGCCGGGTCGTCGCGTCCAGGGTGGCAAACAGCTGGTCCATCACCAGCACCTCACCGTCCGCAAGGCGGTTAAACAGGGTGGACTTGCCCGCGTTCGTGTAGCCGACCAGGGCCACCGTCCGCACCTCCGACCGCTTCCTGGCCTTGCGCTGCAGCTCCCGGTGGGCTTTGAGCTCAGAGAGCTCCTTTTGAAGCAGGGTGTAGCGGCGGCGGATCGCACGCCGGTCCATCTCCAGCTTGGTTTCGCCAGGGCCCCTGGTGCCGATGCCGCCGGCCAGCCGGGACAGGGAGACCCCAAAGCCGATCAGGTGCGTCATCTGGTACTTGAGCTGGGCCAGGGAAACCTGAAGCTTGCCTTCCCTCGTCCGGGCACGCTGGGCGAAAATATCGAGAATCAGGTTGGTGCGGTCCACCACCTTGACCCCGGTCAGTTCTTCCAGGTTGTGCAGCTGAACGCCGGTCAGCTCGTCGTCGCAGAGGATCATGGTGGCGTCGGCCGCCTGGGCGGCCAGGGCCAGCTCGGCCGCCTTGCCGGAGCCGATGTAGGTGGCGCTTTCGGGCTTGGCGCGCTTTTGCACCATCTGGCTGACCACCTCGGCCCCGGCGCTTTCCGCCAGGGCCCGGAGCTCCTGGAAGGAGGTATCGTCCCGGATGGACAGGAGCATCGCCCGCTCGGGGCGCTCCTGGGTATCGCCCGTCTGCGGGGCGGCGCGGTCGTACTCAGCAATCCGGCCCATCCACTCTTCCCCGGGAAAACGCCAGGGAGAATAAATGTCTGTCTCCTCCGTCAGGGGCTTTTCGCAGTCCCACCCGCAGATAAAAGCGGCGCTGATCCCCGTGGGCTGTCCTTCCGGGGAGACGCCGATAGCGCTGATGGCGTCCAGCCGCAGCTGGCGCAGGGCGTTCAGGTCGACCGTGGAGAGCTTCGCCGACCCGCCCGGATGGGTATGCAGTACCCGGATGCGGGACAGGCGGTTTTCGCTCCTGCGCAGGCGGACGGAGGGAAGGGCCACCTGATCGTTTTCGCCGATCATGATGTCCACCACTTCGCCGTCTCTGGCGATATACACCGCGATTTCCCTGTTGATGGCGGCAGAATATTCCGCCAGCAAAGCGATCAGCTCCCGGGGGGCAAAATCCTCCTCCGGGATTTCCATATCATACAGCTGGGCCATCTCCGAAAGCAGCGTGTTCCGGATGCCCTCGGTGTTTCCGTGAATTTGTTGGGGCATTGGGTCTCCTAAAAAATTTGGTTTTTAGAGTGGAGAGTGAAGAGTGGAGAGTGAAGATGAGATGGTCCTCCTGATGATCGAAAACCATATCAGATCTCCACTCTGCGGCCGAAGGCCGCGAAAACTCTCCACTCTCCACTCTGGAATTATCCACTCTGATTATCGTGTTCGCAGTTTTTGTACCGTTCTTGCGATCACCTGGGCGGCGTACAGGATTTCTTCCTCCGTCTGCGCCGGGGAAAGGGTCAGGCGCAGAGAGCTCCTCAGCAGGTCCCCCGGAACGCCCATAGCCCGAAGCACGTGGCTTTCCACAAAGCTGCCGGCCGTGCAGGCAGAACCGGCGGAGGCTTCCACCCCGTTTAGGTCCAGCAGGGGGATCAGGGCCTCGTCCCGGACGCCGGGAATGGTCAAATGCAGATGGCCGGGGAGATGATGCTCGGGATCGCCGTTGACGATCACGTCCGGGATCTCCCGCCTGATGACGTCCAGCAAAAGGGAGCGAAGTTTGGTCAGGCGGACGATATGGCTGTCCGCGTCCCGCGCCGCTTCGATAAAAGCGGCGGCCATCCCTACGGTGGACGGCACGTTTTCCGTGGATGCGCGGAAGCCGCGCTCCTGCTCGCCCCCGTGGATCAGGGGCTCAATCTTCGTGCCTTTTCGGATGTAGAGCAGGCCGATTCCCTTCGGCCCGCCAAACTTGTGGGCGGACAGGGAGAGCATGTCGGCCCCCGAATCCTCCGCCAGCCGGGGAAACAGGCCGATCATCTGCACCGCGTCGGTATGGACGGGCACCCCCTGTTCATGGGCCATAGCCGCGATTTCCCGAACCGGCTCGACGGTCCCCACTTCGTTGTTGGCGGCCATGACGGAAATGAGCTTCGTATCCGCCCGGATCGCCTTCCGAACGTCCTCCGGGTCGATCCGGCCCCGCGCGTCCGGGGAGACCCAGGTAATCTCGTAGCCCTGTTTTTCCAGGAAGACGCAGGCGTTCAGCAGGGCGGGATGCTCGATGCTGCTGGTAATCAGATGGGTCTGGCCGGGCTGAAAACGGGTCATGATGCCCTTGACCGCCCAGTTGTCGCTCTCGCTGCCGCCGGAAGTAAAGTAAACCTCCTCCGGCAAAACGCCCATGCATTGGGCAATTTCGCGCCGGGCCTTCTCAAGAAACGCCTTCGCCCGCCGCCCGGTCTGATAGAGACTGGAGGCGTTCCCCCAGCCTTCCCGGTAACAGTCCGTCATCGCGGAAAGCGCCGCTTCGCAGAGCGGCGTCGTCGCCGCATGATCCAGATAAACCCGCCGTGACTCCATCCAAACGCCCTCTTTCCCGGCTCTTCACGGAAAGTTAGGGAATCGCTTACAGGATGTGGAATGTGATCGATGGGGTTTGGGAACGCACCCTTCATATATCGTACCTTTCGCAGCATAGCTTCGTAAAGTATTCAATATGCGGAGAATCTGTTTCCCCAAGTAACCGTGAAGAACCTCTTTTCCGTAAAATTTTATTCTAAAGACGGGAAGATGTCAATAAAAACAAAAGATATTATCATTTGTCATCATTTGTTTTTTATTTTTACCCACTATTTCATAACCCCCGCTCCTCTTTCGAATAGCGGGGGTCGTTAGAATAAAGGTTTGCTTTTTCAGGGAGATGTGTACTATAAAACAGCATTATAAGAATCATCATTTTTCAGTCATCATTTAGTTCCCATAAAGGCTATACTTGTAGACATGACACAATCTATTCCGACCTGCTTGTCCAGATCCAGTTTCTCCATTGGAGGAAAGGGCAGTCCGAGTAAAACTCGCGTTCCACCTGATTCCACATTTATGATCCCAGTTGCAGTCAGTTACATAGATGTACGTATCATCGGTATCGACAACAACCATAGAGTGTCTATCAGCACCAACACGGATAATATCTCCAGGTGCCAGATTGTTAACCAATGTTGTGCGGTTGGAATCATTTGCTGTTTGTTTATAAGAATCGCTATATGGATCTCTACCTGAGATTGCCCATCCAATCAAGCGTGCATAACCTGCACATTGTTTAGATCCCCAAGAAGACGATGGGCCCTGTTTGCAAGAGGGTTTTCCATTTGTGAAGCCAAATGCCTGACAAGTGGAACTCAAAGTATCACTCGAATGACTGCACTTTGACGTCGAACTCACATAGGTTGTAAGACTAGTTGATCCATAAGTGATAGAGACTGCAGTACCGCCCCAACTCCAATAACTGCCTGTAGACAGTTTATTACTCAACGTTGAAAACTTTTCAGCGAGTGAAGAAGAAGGATGAATCACAACAGGGGTTGATCCAGTCAATTTGATAGCAAACTGAATACCATTCACATAATTATTCGTTGAATAATTAGCGTCTTCCGCAGCGATCCAGATCTTCACATACTGGCCGATTGAACAGCTCGAGAACTCGAATGGCAATTCATTCATTATAGATTGATCAAGCACGTCATTACCGGTAGCACCATAGAAATACCCGTTATAAGCCGCACCTGTTACAAGATTATTGATATCTGAACTATTAAAAGCAGGTGCCGAAGACATGACATATGATTTTACAAGATATTTTCCATTGCCATTGGTTTGAGAACATACAGCATAAAACGGAGTACTCTGAGACCACTCAATGATGCTACCGCCAGAAATCACTGTCCCGCTTGAACTGCCTTGTCTTACAGTCAAAGCAACTTTTCCCGTTATCGTATATACACTTGCTGATTCATAACCAATAGTTCCGTTGGTATCATAGGCGACAATCCAGAAATAATAACGTGTTCCAGAATACAATCCATCAACATAACCGACAAGTTTACTTGCATCAGCTTCTTCTCTCCTCAGAGAAGTACTGAATGAATTACTGGTAGAACAATAAATATAATAACCGGCGGCACCTATGACAGAATCAAAAGAAACACTGGCCGAATAACTTGTTGTAGCGTCAACTTCTACACCAGTCGGGGCTGACAACTTATTAACTGGAACAGGTGTCGGCGTACGAGTTGGAGTTGGAGTCGGCGCTTTGGTTGGTGTTGCTGTTGGATCAGCCTGCTTGCTGATATTCAGCGTTACTGTTCCGCTCTCAGAAGAATTCCAATACGCTACACCAATATACACGGTCTGCCCGCTGCTCAGCGCGTATTCAATCCTAAAGTTTCTATCGTCACCATTGTCGTCATTTTCCGCGAGCTGGTTCTGTGAGGAATTATACAGCACACCCTTTGTATCCTCAGAACCTGTCGTCGTGAAGATATAGGTTCCGGCACTCGGTGCAACAAATTTACACTTTGTTTCATTGCCATCAATTATGGAAACATTATTATTTCCAATAGCCACCGTTTTGATAGGTATGGGCGTAGGCGTCGGAGTTGGAGTCGGCGTTCTTGTTGGTGTTGCTGTTGGTTCAG
>DGRV01000045.1 GCA_002391225.1 Christensenella sp. UBA4379 | reverse complement strand
CGAGGATCTGTGCCCATAACTCTGAGCATGCGGAGACAGAGACAGTATCTTCTTCGTACATTGTTAAGCAATCGCCGACGGAGACGGAAAATGGATATTCTGAATTTGTCGCTGCCTTTGAGAAAGATATTTTTACAACACAACGCAAGGAAGGCGAAATCATTCCGGCACTCAAGGCAATGAATGTATTGCGGTTGCCAACTAATTTGATAGTTATTGATGATGAAGCATTTGCCGGACTTGCTTGCCAAGCTGTGATCATTCCGAATGGTTGCACCACCATTGGCCACAGGGCCTTCGAAAATTGTACTGAATTGATTTATGTTTTTATTCCTGCCAGTGTCACAAATATAGAGGATGATGCCTTTATTGGTTGTCCGCGAATCATTGTTGATAAAGCAAAATAATAAAAACCCGGCTCTCATTCATCCAACTGTATAAGTAAGTCCCGATGCTCAAATGAGGTTTGGTGGTGTTGTATGGGTGCAAGCTATTATCAACAAGTATGTAAATCTGGAGAGAGGAGGATTAAAGAATATAATGCTATATTCATGAACACGAGCTGATTGATTAACTGAAACTACAGTTTCAGTTTAGACAGTAACTTCCAAAATTTGATCTGAATCGCCTTTTGTGGTAAACTTCAAACAGCGGCCGGGATTCCGGCACTTAACGCGGCATTTGCCGCGTTTTCTTTATTTTCGGGCGGAGACCTTCATCGGCTCCGACCCCTGACCTGTGCTGAGTCGCCTTCGGGCGGCTTTTTTGTTTATCACGACAAAAGGGAGATTTGGTATGAAGATTATTGATTTTGCCCGCAGAGGGAATGTTGTGAGGTTTTTCCTTGGGAAAAATGAACTGAAAGAATGGTGGGGTGACGACTGGGATGATACTCCGTATGAGCACAACGCCGGGCCAGTGTATGATCGCTTCGTTTCAGGGCATGTGGACATTGCTTTCCCGTTTGACTACCTGGTATTGGAACCATGTGACGGGGAGTTCAATTCCCCATACTGTAAGGAAGATATGATCAACCGCATTGTACCTTGTCTCATTGCGGTACAGCAAGGGGATCCTCTGGTACTGCAACACGTTGCTGAGCTTTACGTCGCTGGCCAGTTTTGAGACGGTCGACTATCCGGCGTATATGCACAACGCGACGCAGTACAACAGCGGCGAACGCTACACCGACTATCTGTTCACGATCTCCTCGCAGCGGCTGCTGTATCTGCCCTGCAACGAGGAGACCGTACCGGTACGCCGGGGCATACGCTGACGCGAACAAAGGAGCCAGCTACGAAGAGTCCATGGCCGCCGGCGGAGTGGAAGCATTCAATGAGATGGCCCGCTACATGCAGGAAGCTAAGCTGTCGCCAGAATCCATGGCTGATTCTTTCGCACTGGCCCGCAGCCTGTACGAAAGCCTGCAGGGCGACGAGCGTGTGGGCGCTCTGCCGAAGGAACTGCAGCAGAGCATCAACGACAGCTATGTGGGCCTGCAGAGCCGTTATGCGGCGGCAGTGCGGCAGCAGGAGACAGATGCCTCCAACGCGCTGGCCAGCTACGTCAGGCTTGGGGCACAGGCCGATGATACACACCGCCAGATGGTGGAAGGACTGAGCCGCAGCTATCTGTCGATGCGCCTTGCCGAAGACGCGGACGCTACCTATGACGCGATCAGCACGCTGGCGGAAGGCGCTGGGCTGGGCGACGTTGTCGAAAAAGCGATTGAGACAGCCGCTGGGCTGGCAAAGCTCGGTGACGAAAGCGGACTGACCGCGGACGGAATCGAAAAGCTCGGAGAGGTATCTCCGGCGATGAAGAAGGCCGTCGGCAGCTTCGTGGATTTCCTGCAGGTATGCGGCACTGAACTGAGTGACTTCGCCGGCATGGTGAACCAGCAGGTCAGCCAGGCGGAAAAAGATGCCGACCGGCAGGTAACAGCCAAGGCCGACACGTACGCAGACAGGAAAGCCAATGTCGCTGCCATCACCGCCGCCAGAGATGCGGGGCAGAGCGTGTGGTCTGCTTCCGGGTTTACCGGGGGGATGACCCAGGACGATTACCAGAAGCTGGTTGATCTGAACGACGACGCCTATATGGCGGCTGTAGAGTACGCGCACGGCGGGCTGTTCTTCAACAAGGACGCCTTCGACCGGATCGTACAGCAGAAATTCAGCGACGAGCTGAAGGGCCTGCAGCAGGATGTGCTGCGGGATACAAAGAAGTTCAACGACAAAGCGACAGAGATCTTCAACAAATATACCAGCGGGCTGACGCAGGGGGATAACGCCGCAGCGTTTACCACGGACCTGCAGAGTCTGATCACGCTTGGCGGCCAGATCGATGGGTACCGGCAGATGGCCTCGCAGATTGCCTGGCAGACCGGCGATTACATGAACTGGCTGAACAACAAGAGCGGGCCGGAATCGGACGACATGTTCAACGAGGCCGTTACCGCTTTCCAGCTGATCAAGGATACACAGCAGACGGGCCGGTATGGCACCCGGGCGTATGCAGCAGCCATGCAGCTGTATACCGGGCAGAAGGACTTCTCTCATAAAGACCTGACATCCGGTGACTGGTCGCTGATGAACCTGCTGACTACGGCCGCAACCTCCCAGGATAAAAATGCCGGAGTCAAAGCTGCCGACACGATGCGTAAGCAACTGCAGAAGGCGGGCGTCCTTGATGAAACGTGGGGTCTGACAGGGGATTACACTTCTGATCAGATCGCCAGCATGTACAACAAACAGTACAAGACGAATACTAACGGCGATTTCTGGCAGCTTGCCTTTGATGCATTCAATGCGTACATCGAAGACGAAGCGAGCCATTACCAGATCAGCGGCCCGAACAATGCCGGACTCCCGCAGGAGCTGCTGGATGCCCAGAAGACGCTGACGGACGCGGTGTCTGCCTACAAAGAAAACCGGACGGATGAAAACCTGCAGGCAGTGGCGGACGCAGCGAAAGCCTATGAACAGGCTGCCGGACGTGCGGACATTGACGCCATGCTGGAGGCCGGCGACGTAGAAGGCGCCGCGCAGAAGATCCAGGAACAGTCGACCGCAGACGGAATGAAAGCTGCTGCCGACAGCGCGGCGGAACTGGCCGCGAGCTTCGGATCGCTGACCACAGCAGTAGCGGCTTTGCAGCAGCAGATCACCGGGGAAGAGAAGCCGCCGGAAGGCGGCGAAGGCGCCACCGGAGCAGGCGGCACAGGCTCGTCTGTAACGAAAGCGGACGATTATCCTAATGTCGGCCCTAAAGGAACATCAGATGAAGCCGGGCAGCAAGGGATGACTGCCGCCGAGAGTAAGGCGCGCTATGACAAACTCATGGCGCAGAGGGCTAAAGAGAATCAGGATTGGCTTAAGCGTCAGGAAGATCTAAAAGGCGACACGACGGGCTCCAAGACCGACGAGATGATCGCGGCCATGAGACAGGCGGCAGAAGAGCAGCGGCTCGCCAAACTCAGAGAGCAGGAAGCAGAGAACCTGAAGCGCGCCAACCAAGCGAGACAGGACGAGCTGAACAAAGAGCAGGAGATGCAGGCCGTCGCGACGGCCGCAGCGCAGAACCAGCTGAAAGCGTATGCGGAGAGCAAAGAAGTTGCACTGGCGGCGGAAGCCGGAGGCGAGGAAGGACGCAACGCCATCAACAGCGCTTTCGCAGAAATGCAGAAAGCTATCGACAGCGGCGACTGGGACGCTTTCAACAGTGCGTGGGGCAAAGCAACTGGTCTCGTGAGCGGCATAAACCAGAAGGCGGAAGAGCAGGAAAAACTTGCCGCCCAGGAAGCAGAGAATCTGGAACGGGCCAACCAGGCAAAGCAAAATGAACTTAACTCAGAACAGGAACTGCAGGATCTGAAGACGATTGCGGCTCAAAATCAGCTGAATGCCTATCAGGCCAGTGCAGACGTCAACAAGGCGCTGATGAACAGCGATGGTACGGCCATTGCAAATGCCCTGACAGAAGCACAGGATGCCATCGACAGCGGAGGCTGGGATGCCTTCAACAGCGCGTGGGGCGCGCTGACGAACCAGGTGCGGGAGATCAATCAGGCAGCAGCCCGGGGTGCCAAACTGTCGGATCTCGAAAACGAACGTGCCGGGCAGGAGTTGCAGGATCAGAGTGATCTCAATGCAGCTATAGTCGAAGAACACAGCAGAGATGCGCAGCAGGCACAGCTCGATCGGTTGACACAGATGACCCAGCAGGCCGAGGCTCTCGGTGTAGAGGTCCCGGGTGCTATCCAGAGTGCTATCCAGACCCTGCAGGAAGATGTTGAGCATGGCATTATACAGAGCCAGAGCAATCAGGCTCTTATAAATAGAATAATTCCCTTTTGTCATGCGGAGTGTTATATCAAACTGAAGCTTTGTGTTGCCAACAGGGTATTTTACAAGTGTTTTTTCTGATGTTGGCAAGCCAATTGTGTTTCCATCATTCTCCCATTTTACAGGGCGACGTTTGAAACAAGTGTTTTTCTTTTCTGTCTCCGGATCAACTGAATCAACCTTAAGATAATACCCGGCAGAAACAACGGGAATAATCCTGTCTCCATGCTGAACAGCAACTGTTATACTCATGGCAGACTGCTGAAAAGCATTTTGTAAGTTGACGACATCTTCAAAGACACATTAGGAAACGATGGTGGAAATATAAGGAGATATTATAGAATTCGTGGAATGTACTGTGTGTGAGTTGAACATACGCACCCCCCGAACTCTTGAAAGCAATACTGGTCGTGGTCATTTTGTCCTTCTCTAACGCAAAAAACTCAAACATCTGTAAGGTACTTTTGGTAGAGAAACTGTTTATGATATTCCCGCGGAAAGGATGGAATAAAATGTGGCTAATCATTTGCTTGATTCTATTGCCGATCTTTGTTATTATTGAACTGCTAAAAATGACAACTTTTATCAGTTAATGGAATTCTAAAAAAGAAGCAAAGCATTAGAGAAAGTGATGCTGCTTTTCAGCGCATAGAGGGAAAATGGCTACGCCAATCAACTCTAATATGCCAGAAGATTCCACATTTAGTTTGAGATAATGCTTTTTCCTGATTACAGCAATCGGTACTAGTTTTGACATATATTCATGGGGTCGAGCTGGTTGTAAACTGGAACTATAGTTTCAGTTTAGCTAGCATACTCTCCGAATTTGACCTAAAACGTCTTTTGTGCTAAACTTCAAACAGAAGTCAAGATCCTGGCTTTAGCGCAGCAATTGCTGCGTTTTCTTTTTTTGAGCATAGAACTTTCCTGGATATGGATCCATAACCCATTTTCAGTCGCCTTCGGACGGTTTTTTTATATGCGGAAACCAAGCATAATTGACTAAACCCAACAAGCATATGGTAGTCAACTCTGGTCAATCGCTGAGAGTTTTTAACCTGAAATATCTAACTGAATAACAAAGTGAATGGGATAAACCAGGACATTTTACCGGACGAAAACGCATATTTCGGCAGCACTTTAAAGAAAAAAATATCTGGAGGGGTTTATGAGCGATACGTATATTGACAAGAACAGTCGGACATCCTATACTGAAGACGGGGATAGACTCCCGCCGTACCTTGACAACCGAAACGAAGCAAGCGCCGTAACTGACATATTCAGTCAGATCGGAGTTAATATGATAAATGCTTATATCCAGACCATGCTCGGTACGCAGCATCTACGGGGCAACAACGCCAGCGAGATCGCTCAGAATGCATATGCGATGGCTCTCGGCCAGATGGTCAACCAACAGCCCAGGCTTACCTTTGCCCAATGGGCAGAGGAATACATGGAAGTCTACGAGACGGGCTGTACTGAGGAGACAAGACGCAAGCTCTATCTGTATGTACGTAAACACTTAATTCCTTTCTTTGGGCAGATGGATATTACGCAGATCACTCAGACAGACGTGCAGCGTTTTGCTAATCGGAAAAGTGCAGAAATCAGCCCGGCCACGCACCGCACTTACTCCCATAAGACGCTCAAACACCTGCTCGACACCATGAAGAAAATAATGGACAGGGCGATGATCGCCGGATATATCCAGCGTAACCCGGTCGTAAAAATCAAGAACAACGCCCTGCCTGCACCGAAACGCAAAGGATCTACAGAGACTGCGCAGGGCGCTATGATTGCTCTGCTGCCCGAGATCCAGGATCCGATGGTCAAAGTGTGGGCAACTATCAGTCTTTCGTCCGGCATGCGCGCTCAGGAAATTGCTGCGCTAAAGTGGGAAGATATAGACTGGAAAAAGGGCTGCTTTGTGATCACCGAAGCTGTCACTTGGCATAACAACCAGCCCACCATCAAGACCACTAAAACCGAGGCAGGCCAGCGCCTAATACCATTTCAGGATTGGGCAGTACCGATTCTCAGGCAGCTTGACCAAAAGAACGGCTACATTTTGCGACAGAAACGCAAAAACAAAGATGGCTCCCAGCCGATCTCTGCCAGTGCCTATCGACATCTTGCAGATGAGTTTGCCATGGTACTGGAGGCGCACAACCTGCCAAGATATACCGCTCATATCGGGCGGCATACACTGGCTAACACTCTGGACAAAGTTGGCGCCAGCAGCAAATCTATTGATTTGATTTCCGGCCATACTGATGCTGAATTTACCAGACACCAGTATATGAACGCGGAGTTTGAACAAACGAAACGCGACATGCAGAAGGTCTCAGAATTCAATAAACAGCTGGCCAATCTGTCGGACGCTCCATATCCAAAAAATTTGGCGAAAACGCCTGAGTGATCAGGCGTTTTCGTAACCAACCACATCCATTTTCGTAATATTTTCGTAATAAATACCAAAGTCTATTTTGCGGCGGGAAACCAAAACGCCTGATACCACAACAAAAAACGCAGATCCGAAGATCTGCGAAAAATGGTAGCGGCAGTCGGACTTGAACCGACACGGTTTCCCGCCGCATTTTGAGTGCGGTGCGTCTGCCATTCCGCCATGCCGCCACAGCATGGTTATCATAACATAACAGGTTCAAAAAAGCAAGTTTTTCGGTGAAAACTTTCATTGAAGGCCGCGAACCGCGTAGCGGTTGATCTTGCTTTTGCGGTTTTTACGGGTATAATGATAGTGTATCATCTGAAAATCGCTTGATTGAAATATGCATATATCCGCAAGGAGTGATTTCCATGAAAAAGACATTGGTGTACGAAAAGATGGTGACCATTCCCACCTACAGGGCAGGCAGTCTGGAAAAGAACCCGCTGTTTATTGAGAAACGGGCGTATCAGGGGTCGACGGGGAAGGTCTATCCTTTGCCGATCTGCGAAAAGATCAGCGACACCAGGGAAGATGTGGACTATCGGGCGGTGATTCTGGAGAACGATTACCTCTATGTGATGATCCTCCCGGAGCTGGGCGGACGTATCCAGCGGGCGCTGGACAAGACCAACCATTATGATTTCGTCTATTATAACCGTGTGATTAAGCCCGCGCTGGTGGGGCTGGCCGGGCCGTGGATCTCCGGCGGCATCGAATTCAACTGGCCTCAGCACCACCGGCCTTCCACCTTTATGCCGGTGGACTATACCTTTACCGAAAACGAGGATGGCTCCGCCACGGTGATCATCGGCGAGACCGACCGCATCAACGGCACCAAGGGAAACGCCGCCATGACCCTGTATCCCGATAAAGCCTATATCGAGATCAAAGGTAGGCTCTTTAACCCCACCGACTATCCTCAGACCTTCCTTTGGTGGGCCAACCCGGCGGTGAGCGTGAACGACAATACCTTTTCCGTATTTCCGCCGGACGTAAACGCTGTGATGGATCATGGCAAGCGGGCGGTTTCGACCTTCCCCATTGCCACCGGCGAATACTATAAAGCGGATTATTCCGCCGGCGTGGACATTTCCCGGTATAAGAACATCAAGGTGCCTACCTCCTACATGGCGGCTCATTCCGACTTTGACTTTGTGGGCAACTTTGACGAAGGCAGGGACGCGGGCCTGCTGCACGTGGCCGATCATCACATCAGCCCGGGCAAGAAGCAGTGGACCTGGGGCTGCGGCGATTTCGGCCGGACCTGGGACAGGAACCTGACCGACGAGGACGGTCCTTATATCGAGCTGATGACCGGGGTGTACTGCGACAATCAGCCGGACTTTACCTGGCTCAAGCCCCAGGAGGAAAAGAGCTTTGTCCAGTATTTCATGCCCTATAAAACCGTGGGGCGGGTCAGCAACGCTACCAAGGACGTGATCCTGGGCGTGGACTTCCTGGACGAAAACGGGGCGGTCATTGAGCCCGATCCCTTTGCCGCCAGCAGGGAAGCGAACGAAGCCGCTGAACGGCGGGCGGCAAAGGCCCGTATCAAGGTCTATGCGACCGGGGAGTATCAGAACGCCTGCATCGTGCTGTGGGCGGGGGACAGGGAAATCTATCGGAAGACGGCTGATCTGAGCCCCCTGGCCGCCTTTGTGGATACGGTGGAGGGGCTGCGCGATTATAAGGTCGCGGTATATGATGAAAAGGGCGGCGTCCTCTGCGAATACAGAGAATACGTGAGAGAAAACAGGCCGATTCCAGAGCCCGCCGATGCTTTGAAGCGGCCCGGTGAAATCCAGTCTCTGGAAGAATTGTACCTGGCCGGCCAGCATCTGGAGCAGTACCGCCACGCCACCTTCCAGCCTGCGGATTACTATCTGGAGGGCCTCCGTCGGGACCCGACGGATATTCGCCTGAACAACGCCTACGGCCTATATCTGCTGCGCGCCGGGCGGATGGAGGAAAGCCTTCCTTATTTCCGGGCGGCCATCAAAAAGCAGACCTGGCGCAATCCCAACCCTTACGCGGGGGAGGCGTACTACAACCTGGGGCTGGCCCTGGAACTGCTGAATCAACTGCCGAAAGCCTACGACGCCTTCTTTAAGGCGACCTGGAGCGCTGAAACGGCGGGAGCGGCCTATTTCCATCTGGCCTGCATCTGTGTAAAACAGGGCAATTTAAAGCAGGCACTCCCATTCGCCGACGAAAGCCTGCTGCGGGGCTGGCATAACATGAAGGCCCGCAGTTTAAAGGCCTCCATCCTGGCGCATATGGAGAAGGAGAGTGCCGAGTATCGGCGTTTCCTTCAAGAGAGCCTGGCCGTCGATCCGCTGTACCCGTCTCTCTTGTGGCGCGGCGCTGACCAGGCGGCCTTTAACAAAGCCACGGGCGGGCGGATCGAGGAATATCTGAACGCGGCCTACGAGCTGATCGGCTTTGGCTTCTTGGAGGACGCGGCGGACCTCCTGTCCGCCTGTCCGGCGGAAAGCCCCATGAAGTATTACGCCAGGGCATACGCGGAAGGGCGCTTGTGCCGGGCAGAGGCCGCCAGGATGGACGCGGAAAAGGCCGAAGCTATGTCCACCGACCTGTGCTTCCCCAGCAGGGTGGAAGAAAAGCTGATGCTGGAATATGGGATTTTCCTGCTGCCCGCCGCCCCCAAGGCCCACTATTTCCTGGGCGAACTGCTCTATGATAAAAAGCAATATGAAGAAGCCGTGAAGCACTGGCAGGCGGCGGTTGCGCAGCTGCCCGGTCTTGCTCCCGCGCACCGGAATCTCTCCATTGCCTATTATAATCACGGGGACAGAAATCTGGCCGCCCCGGAAATCGCGGAGGCGTGCAGGCTGGAGCCGGAGAACAGCCGTTTCCTGTTGGAGCAGGAGCAGCTTCTCAAGCGTCTGGAACGCCCGGTGCGGGAACGCCTGGCCATCCTGGAAGCGCATGAGGATTTGATTCCCGACCGCAGCGCTCTGATGCTTGCCTATGCGGCCCTGCTGAACCAGGACGGCCAGCACGAAAAAGCCCTGGATCTGCTGACGCATTATACCTTTCATGTGTGGGAAGGCGGCGAGGGCAAGGTGGCGGACGAATACAAAAACGCCCTGTTTGCCCTGGCGGACAGGGCATTGCAGGACGGAAAGCCAGAGGACGCCTTGCGCTACGCAGAGCGCACCCTCGCCTATCCCGAAAACCTGGGGGAAGGCAAGCTGGAAAACGTGCCGGACAACCGGGCCTTTTATGTGATGGGCTGCGCGTACCGGATGATGAAGGACGAAGCCCGGGCGAAAGCCTGCTTTGAAAAGGCCACCGCCGGTTCCCAAATGCCCGAACCGGTCCGGTATTACAACGATCAGCCGTCGGATTACATCTATTACCAGGGCCTGGCCTATGCCGCCCTGGGCGACCTGGAGAAGGCGAAAAAGAGCTTCCACCAGCTGATCATCTTTGGCGAAAGGCACATCTTTGATAAAGTGGACTATGATTTCTTCGCCGTTTCCATGCCGGAGCTGGAGGTCTACCAGGACGATATTCAGAAACGCAGCGACGATTACTGCCACCGCCTGACGAGGCTTGGATATCAGGGCTTAGAGAAAATCAAAGCGTGAGCAAAGAAAACGCTTTTCCCGAAAGGATCGTTCATTGTCCGCCGCTGAGCCGTGCCCCCATCTGGAAGGCTTTCTCCAGATCCAGCGGGAACTGCTTTTCCCGGGAAGCCCGTTTGTGCTCCTCGCTGAAGCTGGCCATGTCGTATTTGCTGTAATCATTCACCTGGAGGGTATCGCAGCAGGCGTACACTTCGACGGTCCCATTCAGCGCCTGGAAGCAGTCTGCGATTTCCTTGGCCTTTTTCCTGTACGCAAGATTATAATAGGTTTTGGACGCGTTCATGGTCAGGAAGATGCCGGTGTTGACTTTCCCGGTAAAGTAGTTGGAATAATCGTCATAGGACAGGGCGCAGAAATGAAGCCGTTCGATCAGCCCGTGCACCTGGCTGGTGACGTCGCCCAGATAGATCGGGGAACCGATCAGAAGGGCGTCGGCCGCGAAGATGCGGTCAAGGACGGGGGAAAGGTCATCCTTCCAGAAGCACCTGCACCGCTCGGCCCCCTTTCTTTTGCACGCCAGGCAGGAGCGGCAGCCGGTGTAGGAAAGGTCAAACAAATCGATATACTCGGTTTCAGCCCCGACGGATTCCGCGCCCTTTTGCGCTTCCTTCAGCAGCAGGGCGGTATTCCAGTTCTTTCTGGGGCTGCCGTTCAGGAGGATGGTTTTCATCGGTCTTTCTCCATTCTGATTCATGAAAATACATTCGGACCGCGGCAGTTAACAAGCCGCGGTCCGTCTGATCGCCTGTGGGATTAAAGATACGAGACCGTCTCGCTCAAAGGCTTGCGGCTGCTGTGATTGGCCAAAGGACCTGCGCCTTCCGCGGCATAGCCGAGGTCCATCACCATGAGCACCTCTTCATTTTCCGGCAGGCTGAGGGCCTGAGCCAGCTTTTCGGGGTCCAGGAAATTGACCCAGCAGCTGTCGACGCCTTCGTTGGCCGCCGTCAGGATCATGTGGGTCGCGACGATGGTCGCGTCCTCCACGCCGGAATCCCGCTTTCCGCCGGGATAGGTAAAGACGTTGTTTTTGTCAAAGGCCACCACCAGCACGGTCGGCGCGCCGTAGCGGCAGGGAGTAATGGCGTCGACCTTGGCGAGGGCTTCGGCGGACTGCAGCACATATATATGCTGCTCCTGCAGGTTCTTGGCGGTGGGGGCCAGACGGCCCGCTTCCAGAATGGCGTTCAGCTTTTCTGCTTCCACCGGACGGTCACTGTACTTTTTGCAGGAATAACGGTTTTGAACGACTGTTTTGAATTCCATTTCTGTTCCTCCTTCTGCCCGCGGCGCTTTTTGCTTCGCGGGGGTTGATTGTGATGTTCATCGATCATCGACACTTTTCCCTCGTCTGTCGGTTGCCGGTAAGGTGTCTGCTGGCTACAATTATACTGTGCTCTTTTCAGCCGGTCAAGATACGCGGTGTTCTGTCCGGAACAGGAACTTTTCGTGCTGAAAGATGGAAAAGCCGGGCCCCTCGTTCAATGCGAGGGGCCCGGGCAGTTACAAGGTTTTGATGATGATTCAGGGATTGGTGGTCTGAGCGGGCAGCACCGTCTTCAGGATGTTCTCAAATTCGGCTTTGAGCGTTTCTTCGGTGAGCTCCACGTTCTCAGCGTCGCTCAGGTCTTCGATGTCGATCCTGTCGATCCGGCTGAGCTTGAACATCAGGGACTGATCGGATTCACCGGTTCTCAGCTCGCAGACCAGGCTGTCGCCGTCCTCATAGAAATCGACGGTCATGGAAGCTTCCGCGCCCTGGGCGGTTTCGGCCACCAGCTCGTAGCGGATCTTGCCGGTCCAGGTTTCGCGAACGGAGGAGAAGAAGCCGCCGTTGGCGCCCTTCATATACATGTAATCCGGGCTGAATTCAGCGTACAGTTCTTCATTGCCTTCGACCACGGCCTTGACGAAGCCGCCGCTGAGCCTGCCTTCCTCGATATCATAGCGGATTTCCGCCTCAGAGTTCTGGGCGGTCACCTTTTCCCAGAAGCGGGAAGGATTCACGGCCATTTCGTATACCATGAGGGGATCCGCATCCTGGAAGCCCAGGTTGAGTACCATCTCGGCGGCGTCGGCGTCATCGTTGATCCAGGTGTCCACATCGCAGACCAGGACTTCATTGTCCTTTTCTTCTTCAGTCTTTTCGCCGATCTGGAAGTGGGACTTCCAGTGACCGTCTTCGATCAGGTCAGTGCTCTGAATGGTGCGGATCGCTTCCAGGGTGGCTTCACGGTTCACGATCCAATCCTTCTGGATGGAAGCGAAGGTCTTGCCGCCGGTCGCGGCAGCCTTGCGGTCCACCAGCTCCGCCAGGGCAGGATCCAGCATCAGGTCGTCAATGGCGTCGGCCAGGGCGGAAGCGTAGGCTTCGCTGCGCAGGCTGATTTCCAAGCTGTCGTCGTTCTCTTTGACGTCCAGAATGTTTTCCGCCTTGAACTTGCTGGCGAAAGAAGCGCCGGCGGAGAACAGGGTAGCGGCATCGGCCTGCTGCTGGGCGGCAGCCATGGACGCGATCACCTCGGCCTTCGCGGCCGCGGCAGCCAGCTCCGCTTCGGAGGGAACTTCCTGCTGGGGAATGCTGTCAATGGCTTCGTTAACCAGGGCGTCCGCGGTCTTGACGATATCCTGCATGAAGGCTACCACGGTGGCATACTTCAGCTGCTTGACGCTGCCGTTGGAAGTTACAAACAACGCTTCGGGGGTCAGCTGAAGATGGCCTTTCTGGGTCCCGTTATCCCGGGCCACCACGTGGAAGTTATCTCCTTCCGCGCGGAGCACGAGGTCGGCAACATCGTCGCCAAACTGAAGCTGCAGGGCGATGTCCTTGGTCTTCGTATCCGTTTCATTCAGGAACTTGACGAGCGCGTTGTTCCTCTCGATGGGCTCGAAGGGCTCGGCGGCGATGGCGCTTGCCATCGTGAAGAGCATCGCTGCAGCCAGCAGGCAGGAAAGCAGTTTTTTCATTTTGTTCGTCTCCTTTTCTTCGTTTTTTCGATCCCTTCGTGATCCATCAGGCGCTGCCCTGCGCCTGGGGATCACGAAGAGAACCGGGGAAGCAAACGCTGGTTTACAGCGCGCGGCGGCCCAGGGCGACGGCCTTGGCGTAGGCGGAGCCGACAAAGATCATGTGAAGGCCGGACTCGATAAAGTAGAAGGCGACCAGGAGGCCCAACTGGATGACGAGCACCGCGGGATGGGCGATGGAGTAAATGGCCAGGATCAGCTCCAGCACGCCCAGAATGATGCCGAGGATCATAAAGCCGGTTCCGGCCTCTTCCTTGCTTTGAATGGCGTTGAGGATGCCCAGCACGCCGTGCAGGATGAAAAAGGCCGCCGCCAGATACAGAAGCACGGAATTGGTCATCGCGACGGCGTTGGGCACGCACAGGCCGACGATGCCCAGGATCAGGCTGAGAATCGCAAAGAAGAAGCTCTTGTCAAAGCGCTTTTCCAGGAAGCCGCGGACCAGGCCCACAATACCGTGGATGAAGAAGAGCATGATGATGAAGTAGCCGGTGCTCATGAAGTTCTGCACGGGGGTGGCCAGCATGGCAAAGCCGCTGATCAGCGTGAGGATGCCCATGACCGTCAGGAAGATCGTCATGCTGTTGCCGCCCTTGCAGACAGCCTTGCCGACGATGATCGTGCTCAGACCGGTTTCCACATAGTAGAAGCCGATCAGGAGGCCCAGGTAGACCGCCAGGGAGCCGGGATGAATGATGGAGAAAATACCCGTGATCACTTCCAGGATGCCCAGAATGACGCCCAGGATCACGAAGGCGGCGCCGTCGTTCCGCTTGTTTTCAACGGAGGCAATGATGGTCAGCACGCCGTGGAGGATAAACCAGGCCGCCGCCAGATACAGCAGCACGGAGTTGGTCATCGCGAGGGCGCCGGGCACGGCGAGGCCGGCAATGCCCAGAATCAGGCTGAGAATCGCAAAGAAGAATTCCTTGTCATAGCGCTTTTCGCTGATGCCTCTGATGATGCCGAAGAGACCCCAGATGAAAAACAGGACGATGATGAACACACCAGAGCTCATAAAGGTGATCAGGGGAGTGGCCATCAGGGAGATCCCTCCCAGGATCATCAGGACGCCCAGAATGACGACCGAGGTAAACGTTGACATATGAATTCCTCCTTCAAATTTTGTTAATTGCTCCCCCAACAAATTCTTGAAACATCTGCGGTGCCATAAGGGGCAATATGCTGCGTCATGAAAGCTTGCCGTACCTACGGGTACGCCTGCGCTTCCATTCCTTGCCTCTTCCCCCTTCTGTCACCGTATCTGGCTTCAAGAATTCATTGGTGGAGCAATAATGTGCCATGCCCGCCGTTGGACGGGCGTGTTCCATTCATGTTTAAGGGGCTTTACTTGGCGCTGTCTTTTTCCATCGCGTCAAAGCAGCCGGCGAACCGCACCTGGTCCATGGCGCGCACGGCGTCGAGCTGCGCCTGGGTGATGCCCGCCTGGTTCTCCACCTCGATCACGTAGTGGTAGGAGCCCAGGGCGCTGCCTTCGGGGCGGTCGTGGAGGGTCACCAGCTCCAGGCCCGCGTCATGCAGACGGATGATGATGTCGTCGATCTGATTGGCTTCACAGGTGGCCACGAGGACGGCACGGGTTTTGCCTTCGCCCTCCAGGGGCTTTTTGGACAGCACATAAAAGCGGGTTTTGTTGGCGTCGGTCAGCTGGACGTTTTCCGCCAGCACCTCCAGGCCGTACAGGGCGGCGGCTCCGGGGGCTGCGACCGCGGCGATGGAAGGATCGCCCTTTTCCTGCACGTAGCCGGCGGCCGCGGCAGTGCTGGCCATCTCTTCCGCTTTGGCGTCCGGCAGGTGTTCGGATCGCCACTGAGCGCTCTGAACCAGGCCCTGGGCATGGGAGCAGACGGTGGTGATGTCCGCGAGCGTCGCACCGGGCACGCCCATGAGCGTCTGGCAGATGGGCAGCACCACTTCGCCTACCACGTACACGTCCTCCGCGCCGATCAGCGCATCCACATAGTTGACCACAGGGCCGCCGATGGTGTTCTCCTGGGGAATCACCGCGTAGCCGGAAAAGCCTTTGACCAGGTCTCCGATGGCGTCGTTCACGGTTTCCTTTGGGGTCAGGGCTTCGCCGTTCTGAAAGAAAAACTGGGCCGCTTCCTCGGTGTAGGTGCCCGCAGGTCCGAGATAGCTGACGATCTGCTCCACCGGGACGCGGTTTTCAGCCAGCTCCTCCATCCAGCGGAACTCGCCGGTCTTCACGACGTCCTCGCCGTAGATGGTTTTCCAGTCGTCAGCCATGGAAATCACATGATAGCCGGCGGCCGTCCAGCGGTCCTTCAGGTCCTTCGCTTTTTCGGGATTGCCGTAATCCCGCACGTCGTCGTCCGCCACCAGCATGAAGGCGGCGCTCTTATAGACGTTGTTGCCGATCACGTAGTTGTGCATGCTGGTGTCGCCGCTGGAATTGCCGAAGCTGAGCACCGGCTGCTGGCCGATTTCCTGGGCGATCTGCAGGACTTTGTTGGTCTTGAGGTTCTTGATCAGGAGCTTATCGGTGCGGACGATGTTTTCGCCCACGGAGAAGGTATGGTCCAGCCCCGCTTCGCCGCCCTGACCCGTCGTCTCCAGCTGCACGTCCATGCCGATGATGTTGTTGTAGGGAATGTCCACCATGCCCTCGATGAATACGCGGCAGATGAAGCGGTCGGAGCCGGAACATACATAGCAGGTGAAGCCGTTGTCCTGCAGGTATTCGACGACCTCCACCATCGGCAGGTAGAAGGAGCGGCTGTAGGTCATGCCCTCAAAGCCGTCCACTTCGCGCACAAGGATCCTGGTGACGAAATCGGAAAACTCGTTGAGGGTCATGCCCGCGTAAGCCCGGGCCGCCTGCACGGCGTGGCGCATCGCCATATCCGAGGGGAAGGAGTTGTCCAGGGCGCAGTCCCGCAGCAGCCTGCCCACCTCCAGCATCTCGGCGTCCGGATGGCAGTCCGGGTCCTTGAGGATACGCCAGGCCAGCATATAGTATTCCAGATACGTGGGGTACAGTTCGCCCATCAGCGTGCCGTCCATATCGAATACGGCAATGCGGTCCATCTCCGGGATATAATCCGGGGATTCCGGGTCCGTCACCGCCTCCACGTAGTCCACCAGGGCGTTCAGGGCCGGGGCTTCGGCGTTCCACTGGGTGAAGTATTCCTCCTGCGCTGGTTCGGCCGCGGGGATTTCCCCGGCGAAGGCCGTGCCTGTGACGCTACCCAGCGCCAGCAGCACGCAGAACAGGGCGCACAGCAGTCTCTTTGTCTCCATGAATGTTCCTCCTCGGTCTTTGAAATGACGATCCCGACGTTCGGTGATCATACGGTTTCTGTTCAGGAAGGAATATAGTACAATGTATGTGGTAGGGAACAGGTCCCCTGACCAAATATTTTACATGAAGAAAAAGAGAATGGCAAGATCAGAATCGTGATTTTTCCTACCAAATGAGGAAAAAAGGCTGGGAAGCCCTGCGCCCTTATCAGCTTCGCCGCTCTCCGCCTGCTTTGTGGCTGGTTCGGGTTTTACAGACAAGCCCATCGTCTCTGTCCCATGGGAAAGATTGGGCATATTCTGCATAGCGGAATTGACGGGGGAGTGGTTGGCTCCGGCACATACGAATTATGTCTTTACAACGGAATAACTGCCTGATAAAATGATGTGCGTATCCATGACACGAATATTTTGACACAACCATGAAAAGATTGAATGGAAGCTAAACGATCCTGACAAAGAGGGGAAGGAACGGATGAAGGGGAAGATCATGTGGGTGACGCTCCTGCTAATGGGGCTGATGCTTTTGAACGCGCAGGCGGAGACGGCCATCCCCGGGTGGCGGGAAGGTTCTCCCTGCGCGGCGGAGATCACGCGCATCCTGTCGGAAATCGACCGGGAAGGCACTCCGGGCTATGTGCCGCAGGAGGACCGGATCGCCGTATTTGATTTTGACGGAACGCTCTTTGGAGAACGGTTCCCGACCTATTTTGACCACCTGCTGCTGATGCGCCGGGCCCTGCACGACGGCAGCTATGAAGCGCCGGCAGAGACGCGCGCTTATGTGGAAGCGCTGGAGGAGGCCGAGTTCCACCGGAAGGAAGCCCCCAAAGGAGCAAAATCCAACGCCCAGTATACCGCCGAGGTGTTTGCGGGAATGACGGTGGAGGAGTACCGGGCCTATGTCCGCGATTTCATGGCGGTTCCCGTCCTGGGCTTCCGCGGCATGACCTACGGGGAAGGGTTCTTTCAGCCGATGGTCTCCCTGGTTCGGACGCTGGCGGAGCATGGCTTCCGGGTATATATCCTGAGCGCCGCGGAGCGGCATTGCGTCCGGGAACTGATCCGCGGCACGCTGGACCAATGGATCCCGGCGGACCGGGTGATCGGGAGCCGTTTTTCCCTGGCCGCGAAGGGGCAGGGGGATACGGACGGAAGAAAATACACCTACACCATGGAGGACCAGGTGATCCTGAGCGGAAACCTGCTGCTGAAAACCGAGAAAATGAACAAGGTAAGTGCGATCGTGGAGGAAATCGGACAAGCGCCCCTGCTGGTATTCGGCGACAGCTCCGGCGACCTGGCCATGGGGGTATACGCCCAGCAGCACGGAGGAAAGGCCTTTATGCTGCTCTGCGACGATATAGAGCGGGACTACGGTGATACCGCCGAGGCGGAAAAGTTTCAAAAGAACTGCGAAGGCCTGGGTATCCAGACCGTCTCCATGAAGGACGAATTTGAAACCATCTACGGGGAGGGGGTCTTCCTGGAAGGCTCAGAGGAAGAAACCCAGGAGGAACAGCTCCCGGCGGCGTAAAGAAAACGGAATACACTGATGGCCGCTCCCGCGTTTCAGCGCCGGGAGCGGCCCTTTTGTCATCTGCCCCAAATTGCTTTCTTCTGGTTGAATATTTGGCGGATATGGGCTATAATAAACCTATCCGGCGGGATGCAGCCGGAATATATGGGACCATGAAAGGAGAGACAGCATGAAAAAGTTCTTTGCGATCCTGGCGGCACTGTGTCTGTTGCTGAGCGCATTTGGCGCGCAGGCCGAGGCGGTGGAAAGCCCGGCGGAACCTCTTTCCGTGACGCTGGACATTCTGAACAGAGGAGCGGACGCCTTCTACGGGTGCGATGTGAACATCTCCATCAAGGACTTTATCGCCCTGGGCTTTGAGCTGGGCGACGCCTGCAACGTGGTGCTGGAAAACGATCTGTACCGCTACGAATTCAAATCTGTTCCCTTCTATAACGGCTATTATACCAAGACCGGCGATCCGCTGCTCTGCGGCTACGGCTATGCCATCAAGGAAAAGAGGGGAGAGGATTATCAGTACACCAGGACCGATTATCCGTATCTCCGTTTCTGCTACAACAACCGGGAAATGTGGAACCTGCTGCATCTGACGACGGACATGAAGTGCACCATCACCCTGGTGGAGCAGGGCGGGTACGCCTATGAACAGCAGCTCGTGGGCGGCCTGACCTACAGCAAAAATTATGAGGACTACGAAGCGAAAAACGGCGCGACCAAGGAAGAGGTCTTCGCCAACTTCCGGGCGGTCCGGTCCGAGGCGATGAAGGAAAACGTCCTGTTCAGATCAGCTTCCCTCTTTGACAACGCCAACAACCGCGCCACCTATGTCAATGATTTGGCGAAGGCGAACGGCATCAATTACGTGCTGAACCTGGCGGACTCGCAGAAAAAGATCGATCAGTATCAGAAGGCCGATGTATGGGAGACGCTGGATTACTCTCAGAAGCTGCTGGATAACGATCAGGTCTGCCTGATGGCCATGTCCGCGGCCTATGAAGGCGCGGCTTATCAGGCCGCCCTGGTCAAAGGGCTGAACAGCGCGCTGGAGCATCATGCGACGAAGATCCTGTTCCACTGCACCGAAGGAAAGGACAGAACCGGTTTCGTGGGCGTCCTCCTGGAAGGCCTCTGCGGCGCTACCTATGAGGAAATGGTCTACGACTACATGGTGACCTACGATAACTATTACAACCTGACGGAAGCGTCGGACAAGACGGCGTATGATTATATCGTGGAGCTCAAGTTCAACGATATGATCAACTATCTGCTGACCTTTGATTCCTCTCTGGAGGCCAAGGGTGACGGCACCTATGACCTGGCCAGCGTGACGCCCGAAAATTACGCGGCTGCCGCCCGGAACCTCCTGTCCAAGGCCGGCATGAGCGAAGAGAACTTGAAGGCCCTGACCGACCTGCTGAAAAAGTAAAGTCTGCCTGGCATCGTCCCTGCCCGCTGATTCGGGCAGGACCCCTGGAGAAAAGAAACCGGCCCCTGAACCGCCTTCAAAGCGGTTCAGGGGTTTCCTGATACAGGGCCCGATCGCCAATTCCGCTGATCGAAGAAAGATTTTTCATTTTAAGTATATTTAAGGTTCGCCCGTATAATGATCCCTGTCAGCGGCTCCGGAAGGAAAAGGAGTCCCTGACCCAGATCGTTTGAAAGACTGCAATCGGGGACTTGTTCCTGGAAAGGAGCCTCCCCTGCATTCGGAAAGGAGCTTGTACGTATGAAACGGTTTCTTGCTTTGCTGACGGCGG
The DNA here is from genome assembly GCA_002391225.1 of Christensenella sp. UBA4379. Classification (GTDB taxonomy): domain Bacteria; phylum Bacillota; class Clostridia; order Christensenellales; family Aristaeellaceae; genus UBA4246. The sequence goes on along the minus strand of DGRV01000045.1, from coordinate 5,579 downwards.
CTCTGCTGCTGCTTACCTCTGTCTTCGCCTTCGCTGAAGGAACCCCGCCCGAAAAGCCCTCCGGCGACCCGCCTGCCATGCCTTCCGGCAGTATGGGCGCTCCGCCTCACGGCGCTCCCGGCGGCTTTGGCGGCGGTACCCCGCCAGGAGGACGGACAGCTTCCTTTGAATACGCCGCAGCGACTGAAATCACCGCGGTGGAGGAACAGGCGGATCAGACCTACGCTTCCATGACCGCGGACGAGAGCGCGCTGATCGTCCATACCGCTGACGACGTGACCATCGAAAACCCTTCCGTTACGAAAAGCGGAGACTCCGACGGCGGGGACAACTGTAACTTCTACGGCCTGAACGCCGCGGTGCTGGTCATGGGCGGCTCCACGACCACCATCACCGGCGGCACCATCACCTCCGACGCCAGCGGGGCCAACGGCGTGTTCAGCTATGGCGGCAACGCCGGCCAGAACGGCGCTGAAGGGGACGGAACCACCGTCGTCATCACCGATACCACGATCACCACCACCGGCAACGGCTCCGGCGGCATCATGACCACCGGCGGCGGCATCTTATACGCCAACCATCTGACGGTCGAAACCTCCGGCGGCTCTTCCGCCCCCATCCGGACGGACCGCGGCGGCGGCACCGTGGTCGTGGACGGCGGCAGCTATACCTCCAACGGCCTTGGCTCCCCGGCGATCTACTCCACCGCGGATATTACGGTGAAGAACGCGGCGCTTACCTCCAACCTCTCCGAGGGCGTCTGCATCGAAGGGAAAAACTCCATCACCCTGGAAAACTGTGACCTGAGCGCCAACAACACCAGGTGCAATGGCAACGCCACCTTCTATGATACCATCATGATCTATCAGTCCATGTCCGGCGACGCGGACAGCGGCACCTCCGCCTTTACCATGACGGGCGGCAGCCTGACCAGCCTGAACGGACACATGTTCCACGTGACCAACACCCACGCGGTGATCACGCTGTCCGGCGTTCAGCTGAACAACGAAGGCAGCGACGTGCTTCTCTCTGTCTGTGATGACGGCTGGCAGGGCGCTTCCAACATCTGCGAGCTGAAAGCGGATCAACAGACCCTTCTGGGCACGATCCTGGTGGGCGACAATGCCACCCTGACCCTGACGCTGAACAACGGCAGCTCCTTTGAAGGTACCTTCAGCGGCGACATTACCAACGCCAAGGGCGCCCAGGTTTCTTCGGAAACTGGTACCGTAAACGTGGTGCTGGACGAAACCAGCACATGGACGCTGACCGCCGATACCTACGTTACCAGCTTTGAAGGCAATATCGAGAACGTCATTGCCAACGGTTACACGCTCTATGTCGACGGAAACGCGGTGAACTGATCTCCCTGGTTCCCGCTGATGCGTGAAACGAAGCGGTTGAAAAGAAATAATCATAAGCCCCTGAATCGCCAAGCGGTTCAGGGGTTTCGTCTTCGGTCAACCATTTATTCCTGCCAGAGAAAAGGCATATAAAGGGAATTTTGCTTTTCCCAGTCAGCCTCGCAGTGCCTTCCGCCGATCTGGCAGTAGAGCTTCGCCGCGCCGCCTACTTTCAGAATTTTGTTGGCGGTGGCCCGGCAGGTTTTGTACAGCCAGCTGGAGGTGTCCTCGGCCCAGGGGTCTTTGACGCCGCCGTAGCCTTCGTTGGTGCCCCAGGAGAGATAGATCCTCGAATCCGGGCTGAGCGGGGTCTCGTTCATCTCGTGCCAGAGCATGCCGCTGACACTCCCGATGGAGGGCGACAGGCAGGCGGCCTTGGAAATGTACTCATTACAGTGGACCAGGGCGTAGACCGCCATCAGCCCGCCCATACTGGAGCCGCCGATGCCGGTGCACTCGCGGAAGGGGATGGTCGGGAAAGCGCTGTCAATATAGGGCTTCAGCTCATGGATGATGCCGTCCATGGTTTTCTGTCCCAGGGGCTCCAGGTTCCTCAGCCACCCGTATCTGGAGCCATAAGGCAGGTATTCGGAGAGCCGGAGGTTCCCTTCGTGGGCGCACTCCACGCCGACGATGATGATGGGCTTGTCCCAGGAGGCGCAGAAGGCGTCCAGGCCCCAGGATTTTCCGTAGGTGGCGTCCTCATCCCGAAAGAGGTTGTGGCCGTCAAAGAAATACATGACCGGAAACGGAGGCTCTCCAAAGTCCGGGATACGGATGTGAAGGGGACGGTGGGCATCTAATGAATGAAAATAAAAATCCTGTTTGATCAGCATAATTCTTCCTCAGCGTTCAAGTTTTTCGGGGCGCAAAACTAAGTATAGCACGGATACGTCCGGGAGAACAGATGGGCGGAAAAATAATTTCTTTTCTTTCAGGTTTATTTTAAGTTCCCGTGCTATACTTTCCTCATGATACCGGGCAGCGGAAGCGCAAGACCGGGTATCCGTTTTAAAAATGTGGGAGGAAAAGGCAATGAAAAAAATACTTTCAATGATCCTGACGGCGCTGCTGATCTTCGGCGCGGTGCCCTTTGCGGCTGCTGCGGAAGAAACCGGCCTGCCGAAAATTGATATGACGAAATGGCAGTATGAGGCATCCGACGATGTGTACTGGCAGGTGGGCCTGTCCTATGCGGCCACGACGGCGGACAGCGGCTATGAGACCATGGGCATCTTTGTGCCCGGCGCTTACTTTACCGCCGCGGAAAACGGGGACGGAACCTATACCTGCTCTGTCAATGAAAACGGCGCGGCCGGCCCGTACACCGCCCTTACCGCGCCGCTGATCCTTCCGGTGAACACGCCCGGCTATTCCGCCATGTCCGCGCCGACCGGGTACAGCAGCTCCATGGGCTACGGCAGCATTTCCGATTATACGGGCGCGGGGATGATCGTGCTTTTTGCAGGCACCCGCGGCCGGGACGCCGGAGCGCCCGCCGGGGTGACCGATTTTAAGGCCGCGATCCGCTATGCGCGCTACAATGCCGATCTGCTTCCCGGAGATATGGACAGCATTTTCTCTTTGGGCATGAGCGGCGGCGGAGCCCAGAGCGCCCTGCTCGGCGCTACGGGTAACAGCGCGCTGTATGACCCCTATCTGGAGGCCATCGGGGCTGTGATGACCGAGAGCGACGCCGTCAAGGGCAGCATGTGCTGGTGCCCAATCACCAACCTGGATGTCGCGGACGAAGCCTATGAATGGAACATGGGCAGCACCAGAACGGGGCTGAGCGAAGAAAACCAGGCCTATTCGGACGGCATGGCCCTGGCCTTCGCGGGATATATCAACCAGCTGGGCCTGACGGACGAAGAGGGCAACGTCCTGATGTTGACCGAAAGCGAAGAGGGCATCTGGCAGGCCGGCACCTACTACAATTATGTGAAGGGCGTCATTGAAACCTCGCTGGAGCATTTCCTCAGCGATACGGAATTCCCTTACACCGCTTCTTCCTCCGGCGGCTTTGGCGGTCGGATGGGCGGCCGGGGCGGCAATTTCCGGGGCGGACGGCCTGACGGGAACTTCGGCGGGATGCCCGGCCAGACGGAAGGCCAGATGCCGGATGTTGAAAACGGCGAACTGCCCCAGAGCGGTTTCGGCGGCGAGGGCATGGAAGCAGAACAGGGGGAGACTGCCAATTATGAAGCAATGGACGGCATTGCCCGCACGGAAAGCGCCTCTTCCGCCTTGTCCATGAGCGGCACCTATGAAACCAAGCAGGCTTATATCGACGCCTTAAACGCCAATGGCGAATGGGTCGCCTGGGACGAGAGCACGAACACCGTCACCATCACCAGCGTCGCCGCCTTTGTCCAGGCCCTGAAAAACGCCTCCAAGGGCATTGCCGCCTTTGACCAGTTGGACAGGGGCCAGGGCGAAAACACGCTCTTTGGCTGCGGCGACGGCAGCGGGGCGCACTTTGATGCCTATCTGGCTGCCCAGGCGGCCGGGAGCGAATACGAGGAAGCGTTCAGCGCCGATCTGTCCAGGCAGGACGCCCTGGGCAACACGGTGGACGTCCGCGTGAACATGTACAACCCGATGTATTATCTCTCTCCCGCTTATGAAGGCTATCAGACCAGCGAACCCGCCACCTTCTGGCGCATCCGCACCGGCATCAATCAGGGCGATACCGCTCTTTGCACGGAAATCGATCTGGCGCTGGCGGCCGCGGCATACAGCGAGGAAACCAGCGTGGACTTTGAAACTGTCTGGGGCCAGGGCCACACCCAGGCCGAACGTACAGGCTCCTCCACGGAGAACTTTATCGCCTGGGTCCAAGCGTGCATGAAATGATCAACTCATGAATCCGAAAGACAGGCGGCTTGCAATCCGCCTGTCTTTCGGCTATACTCATGGGGAAGACCGGCAGCTGCATCAGCATTTCTTCTGCCTGGTAAGGGAGGACAGCATATGGAAAAAAAGCTCATCCTGGAGATCCGGGTAAAGATCGACGGAAGCGAAATCTCCAGCCTCTCCGGGCCGGGAGGCGGCGTCCTCATGATCCCCTTTGGCGGGACGGCGGCGGGGGAGATCTTTCAGGGGCGGGTCTGCCCGGGCGGCGTGGACGTGCAGCGGGTCAATCTCAGCGGCGTGCGCCACATGCAGGCCCGCTACATGCTGGAGGGGACGGACCATACCGGCGCTGCCTGCCGTATCTACATTGAGAACAACGGCTGGTCTGCCGACGGGGAGGAAGGGCCGGTGCTCAAAACGGTGCCGACCTTTCTGACGGACAGCGCCGCCCTGGCCCCGTATCTTCATCGGAACTGCTTTATAGGGGAAGGAATCCCAGACGAAAAGGGCGTCCTCATCCGGCTGTATGAGGCGCTGGAAAACCATCCGGACGAGAAATAATACGCGGGAGGCGGACAATGATCAAGGTTGCATTTTTTGACGCGAAGGCCTACGACAGGCCTTCCTTTGAGCGCTACGGCGGCGAGTACGATATGCAGTTCAGGTTCCTGGAGACGAAGCTGAACGAGGATACGGTGGAATTGGCGAAGGGCTGCGACGCCGTCTGCGTGTTTGTCAACGATACGGTGAACGCCGCTGTGATTGAACGGCTGTATGAGATTGGGGTGCGCCTGGTCGCCCTGCGCTCCGCTGGGTATAACAACGTGGATGTGCAGGCGGCCTTCGGCAAGGTCCACGTGGTCCACGTTCCGGCCTATTCTCCCTACGCCGTGGCCGAGCACGCCATCGCCCTGCTGCTGACCTCCGTGCGCCGCATCCACAAGGCCTATAACCGGACGCGGGAGTTCAATTTCTCCCTGAACGGGCTGACGGGGTTTGACTTTCACGGAAAAACAGTGGGCGTGATCGGCACGGGCAAGATCGGCAGAATCTTCATCGACATCTGCCGGGGCTTCGGCATGAAGGTGATCGCCTATGACCTCTTTCCCGCACCGGACAGCGGGATCGAGTACGTTTCGCTGGACGAGCTGTTCGCCAGAAGCGACGTCATCTCCCTCCACTGTCCGCTGACGGACGAAACGCGCCACATGATCAGCGCCTCGGCCATCGAAAAGATGAAAAAGGGCGTGGTCATCGTCAATACCTCCCGGGGCGGGCTGATTGATACCGAAGCCCTGCTGGAGGGCATCAAGGCCCGGA
>DGRV01000067.1:1380-30250 GCA_002391225.1 Christensenella sp. UBA4379 | reverse complement strand
GGCCTGACGAACAGAAACCACATATAAGGCAACGTATGAGGGTAAGGCTCCTAGACAAGTCAAAGCCCGATAGCTACACGGAATCATGCGGGGTAAATGTGGCAGGTAGATGGTGGGAACGTCCTTCAATACACGGACGGTCACCGGTGCGATGGAGTATGTGATCCGGTATTGCCAGGATATGTTATTCGTTCTCACTCAGCCGCAGGATCTCCGGCGCGGCCTTGGCCCGTTCCTTTTTCAGCACCTTCTGGTACAGCGGCCAGGCGCACAGCGCCCCGCCCAGGCCGATGAGCCCCAGGAGCACCCCGATCACCGGCAGGTTCCAGACCAGCACGCAGGTCATTCCCAGGCCCAGGATCAGCGTGAAGATGATCCCCTCGGTCAGAGCGGTCGCCATCGCCCTGCCTTCCACCTTGGCGTCCAGCTTCCTGATCTGTTCCAGATGGGTGGGCTGTCCTTGGCCGCCAGGCAGATACTTGGCCCGAATGGACGCCATTTCTTTCCGCTCCTCGGGGGAATAGCTGATATTGACGGTGTTTTCCTGTTTTTCCATTGATGTTTTGTCAGCGTTTTGTTAAAGAACGGTGAATGCGAAGAAGGAAATATCGGAAAAGCAGAAAGCTCCGGAGATTTACGCTCATTCCATCTGAATGAAGCGGATCAGATGTTTGGAGATCAGCTCCGGCGGTTCCCGGTTCTCCTTGTTGAGCCAGATACAGATCACCCGGTACGCTCCATAGGCCAGATAGTTGAACAAATATTCCAGGACCGCCTCGTCCTGCTGGCCGGCGTACTTTTCCAGCGCAGCCTCCCGCACGGCGGCCAGGGAAAAGAGCTTCTGCGGAAACAGCGGATCCACGTTGTTGTTGATGATCAGCCGGCCAAACTCCAGATGCTCCTCCAGATATTCGCACACGGTCTCGATGATCATGACGGGGTTTGCCGCGTATTCCCGGATGGCCTTGGAAAGGAAATCAAGAAAGTCCTTCTCCATATCCCCCAGCAGGTCAAACTGGCTGCCGTAGTATTTGTAGAAGGTGGTGCGGTTGACGTCCGCCCGCTGGCAGAGCTCCCGGATGGAAACATGGTAAATATCCATCTCCCGCAGCATTTCCATCAGGGCGTCTTTGAGCATCCGCCGGGTCATGGTCACCCGCCTGTCTTCCTTTTTTTCCACCCTTCTCACCTTTTTCTTTTCCATTTGTCCGATATTCTCAACACGACGCGCTCCGGTGTTGACAATTATCCCACCAGGCAAAATCTGTCGGTTGTTTCATCAACATCTGTTGTTTATAATTGTAATGAAAGCAGATCATCTTGTCAAGGAGGTCACGCCATGGAGTATATGTGGTACGTCATCGCATCGCTTGGAGCGGGCATCGGCACCGGGCTGGCGGGGCTTTCCGCCGCCACCGTCATGGTGCCGATCCTGATCGTGCTGTGTCCTTCCTTTCAGGGGCCCACGGGCGCCTACCAGGCGACGGCCATCGCCCTGGCCTCGGATGTCCTCGGCTCGGCCGTCACCGCCTATACTTACGCGAAAAACAGGCATATTGACTTAAAGCGCGGCCGGATCATGCTGATCTGCATCCTTTCCATGTGCACCGTGGGCAGCTATGTCGCCTATATCGTAGGCAATGTCGTCCTGGGGAGCTTTACCTTGTTTCTGACCTTTTGTATCAGCATCCGGTTTCTGATTAAGCCGGATACCAGCAGGACGAATCAGCCCAAAAAGGGAGAAAAGCTCGACCGGAAAGGCGTGGCCGTTTCCCTCTTTTTCGGCCTCACCATCGGCTTTGGCACGGGCTTTGTCGGCACGGGCGGCGGCATGATGATGCTGATCGTGTTCACGGTGTTTCTTGGGATGGGCCTTAAAACAGCGGTGGGCACGAGCACCTTCATCATGACGTTTACGGCGCTGATCGCCTCCGTCAGCCACATCCTGATCCACCCTGCCATCGTGCTGGAAAAATGGGATGTGATGCTGCTCTGCATCGCCGTCGCCACGGCCGCCAGCCTGACCTCCGCCCGCTTTGCCAACAGGGTCAAAAGCCGCACCGTCGGCCTGGTCACCGGGGCGGTGCTGACGATTCTGGGCGGGGCCATGCTGGCCCTCCACTATCGGGACATCCTGTCACAGTCACCGCTGTTCATGGACACCCTTTCCTGCATCGGCGTCTTCCTGGCCTATATTCTGCCTTCGCTGGCCATCCTCATTCCCATCCGGTTCATGACGAAGGTGCCCTCCTTCGTTTTCCGCAAGATGCTGCATATTGTAGCCCTCGTCTTTTCCTCGCTGATGATCCTGACGTCCAAAAGCTGGCAGGCGGCGGCCCTGGCCGCCCTCATCGCCGCCGTGCTGATTTATCCGCTGCTCAAGTCCCTGGAAAAGAAAAAATGGTATTCGGTCCTGCTGGTTCAAAAAAGCCCCGGCGAGGTCAAGCGCAGCATGATCATGATTTTCGTCGTCTTGATCGCCGCCGTCACTATCGTCTGGGGGCTTTTCGGGCAGCAGCAGCTGGCCGCCGCAGCCATTCTCATGTGGGGCGTGGGTGACGCCGCGGCCGCCCTGTTCGGCATTCCCTTTGGAAAGCACAAGGTAAAATCCCGACTGACCGATGGCAAAAAATCCTGGGAAGGCAGCGCCGCCATGCTGGCGGTTTCCTTCCTGTGCGGCTTTTCCGTGCTCCTCTGGGGGCAGAAGCTGACCCCGTCTCACGCTCTGTGGGCCGCCGGCGTCGCGGCCGCCCTCGCCACTTTGACCGAGCTCATCACGCCCAGCGAGTATGATACGGTCACCGTTCCGGCCGTCACCGCCGGCGTGCTGCTGCTTATTGCCTCCGTATGATGAAACGCTCTGTCTGAGCGCTTCAACCGTTCCCCTCCGTCAGATCGCTCTGCCAAACAAAACCGTATTCCCCGGTGGCCGGGAACCAAAGGTGGTACCATTCGTCTCCGATGATTCCGATCACCTTCATGGTGTTAAAGTCCTCATTCATGTGCCAGACATATTCGCCGGTCTTCGGTTCTTTATAGACCTTCAGCTTTTCATCCTTGGAAAACAGGGGCGGCATGGCAGACATATCCACGTGCAGCGCGTCTCCAGCCTGCCCGAAGGTCAGGTAACGCTTCATCATGTATTAAGACGTAACACAGATGCTGTTTCTTGCATACAGATGATTTCCTTATGCTTGGCAAGAAATCAGCTTAAGTATACTTCATAAAGTAAAAACACCGAAACCCTGAAAGCTTCGGTGTTTTCGGTGGCGTCCCCGGCGCGATTCGAACGCGCGGCCTTTCGCTTAGGAGGCGAACGCTCTATCCTGCTGAGCTACGGAGACAAAAATGGGAAGCGCGGTCTGTAAGCCGAGTTCTGTTTTGATGACCATCTATCTACGCGCGTCGTCGCCGATGCGCTCCAGCGATACTGCGGAGGCGGACGGGCAGCCCTGTGTGCCTCCTCATCTTGCACCGGATGGGGTTTACATGACGGACGAGTCGCCAGGCCGCCGGTGCGCTCTTACCGCACCTTTCCACCCTTACCAAATTGCTTTGGCGGTATCTCTCTGTTGCACTTGCCTTGGAGTCGCCTCCACCAGCCGTTAACTGGCATCCCTGCCCTGTGGTGCTCGGACTTTCCTCATTCCCTTCCGGGAGACCCGAAAAGGCCCGCGGTCATCCAACCGCCTTACCCGGGCCCTATTGTACAACAGATTTTCCATTTCGTCAAACAGAAAAGAAAAACAGGATTATCCTCTGGAAAAAGCGAAAAACGGAGCGCCGGTATATTCCCGCATCAGCACTTCCCGGGAAACGACCGTCCTGTCCCCCTCCTGGTGCAGGCGGTTGCGGCGGATGTGGCGGTTGCTGCGGCCGGGGCGGAACATGGGGTCCATCATCAGATACTTGTCTTCCTGGGCGCCGTTGACCAGCACGATATGGCGCAGGCGCTCATACTGGGTGTCTGTCAGCACCGCCTCCCGCCGGACGGGCAGCAGGAGCCAGGGGGCGTTCCGGCTGCGGAGGCGCTCCAGCGCGTCCGAAAGCACCGTTTCCCTGGTCAGCCGCAGGCAGAAGCGGCCCGCCAGCGCCCCGCAGAACACGGAGAACAGATCGCCCGTGCAGTTTTCCAGCCCGCACTGGGAGGCGAAACGGAAACATTCCTCCGGGGGGAAGCACAGATCGAGCATCCCCTCGACCATCATGGAAGACGCACAGAAGCAGGAAATCATTTCGTCTTTGATTTCCTGCGGAAGCGGAAGGGTGAAGGGTAAAGATTGGTAATCTGCCTGACAATAGAACGGATGTGTCATCATATATTCCTTTCCTTTCAGGCCTGTATAGCCCAAAGAAAGCGGTTCAAAAAGAGTGTCACTATGGATATACTTTTTGTTGTTTTTTATTATACACCATATTTGTGAAAAATCCTGCTTTTTTAAAAAATTTTTTAAAGATTTTTTCTCTGGCCTTTTCAGGCCGCCAGCGCCGTCATTGACAACCGGCCCGGAATCGGATAGAATATCAGGCAGGAAGAATATTTTCTGTCTTCCCGTCTACAGGTAACATAAGGAGGATGATTCCCATGATGAAACTGGTTCTGGTCCGTCACGGCGAGAGTGAATGGAACAAGCTGAATCTGTTTACCGGCTGGACCGATGTAGATCTGAGCGAAAAGGGCCATGAGGAAGCCAAGGCCGCCGGCCGTCTGCTCAAGGCGGAGGGCTATGATTTTGACGTCTGCTACACTTCCTATTTAAAGCGCGCGATCCACACCCTGAACCACGTGCTGGACGAAATGGACCGCGCCTGGCTGCCGGTCATCAAAACCTGGAAGCTGAACGAACGCCACTACGGCGCTCTGCAGGGCCTCAACAAGTCCGAAACGGCTGAGAAGTACGGCGAAGAACAGGTGAAGATCTGGCGCCGTTCCTTCAACATCAAGCCCCCGGCCCTGGAAGAGACCGACGAGCGCTCCGCGCTGAATCAGCCGATGTACCGCAACGTCGACAAGAAAGACCTCCCCGCCTGCGAAAGCCTGGAGACCACCATCGAGCGCGCCGTCCCCTATTTCAACGAAGTCATCCGCAAGGATATGGAAGCCGGCAAGCGCGTCATCATCGCCGCCCACGGCAATTCCCTGCGCGCGCTGGTCAAGTACTTTGACAACCTGAGCGACGAAGAGATCATCGGCGTCAACATTCCCACCGGCACGCCGCTGGTTTACGAGTTCGACGATGATTTCAAAGTGATCCGGCACTACTACCTCGGCGACCAGGAAGCCCTCAAGAAAAAGATGGAAGCCGTCGCCAACCAGGGCAAAAAGAAATAATATCAACTGTTCAGTCTTCGACCGAACAGTTACTGGGACGGGGACTCTGTCCCCTTCCCACGCTTTCCCCTACGGATTTGCCTGTCGTCCCTAACGGGACTCCCGGGCGGCAAATCCGCAAGGTACGCATTTTTGCTCCCGCAGAAGTGAAGGTGTCTTCTCTTCCCAAGGCATATTCTGCTCCGCAAAAATGCTCCTCGCGGCGTACATGCCGCCGCTGCGGATTTCAATCAGGGGGAAGAATCCCCCTGATCACCCCCTCTTTCCAAGATCGAATCCGCTATTGATTTCAGGGGGAAATAAATCGTTATCGTTAATCAATCCTTTTTATGAAAAATTGGGACTGCGGCGCTGTGATGGCAAGCAGCCCCGTTTTTGTATATGGATCAGGGGGGGCGAAAAAGATGGCGTTTGATCCAGCGGAAGACCTGAAAAACGAAGAAATTCGCACGCTGGAGGGCGAGCGGATCCGCCTTCGCAAGGCGGAAGAAAAAGACTGGGCGTCCATGCTGAAAAACGTATGGGGAGACGAGGCGGTTTACCGGTGGATGCTGTATGCCCCGACCCGGACGGAAGAGGACGCCAAGGAACGCTGTCAAAGGAGCCGGATCTATCAGCAGGATCATCTTTCCTGGTTTGTCGCCCTGAAAACCACGGATGAAGCCATCGGCCTGTGCGCCCTCAAGGAAACAGAAAAAGGTCATTTTGAAGAATCCGGGATCTGCATCGGCACGAAATACCAGGGCCTCGGGTATGGGAAGGAGATCGTCGCCCTCCTCCTGGCCCTCGCCTTTGAAAAGCTCGGGGCTGCGGACTTCCGCTACAGCTACTTTCAGGACAACGAGAAATCAAAAAGGCTGGCCGCGCATTTCGGCTTCCAATACGAGAAAACCTACGAGCTGACCCGGCCATGGGACGGTTCCGTCAAAAAGATCGATTCCTGCGTGCTGACGCGGGAACAGTACAGGAAAGGCCGGTGAGAAAAGGATGTTTTATCCCGTGGAGGACCTGAGGGATGATGTGATCTGTCTGCAGCTGGATCACACCTGCGAAGCGCAGCCGGAAAAGCGGTGGCTTCCAGCCTATTATTTCCACATCTGTCTGCCGGACGGGACGAAAATCGGTTATTGCGACCTTCGCATCGGCCACAATGATAAAACGTATATCGGCGGGAACATTGGCTATGGGATTGACGAAGCCCACCGCGGACACCATTACGCCGCCAGGGCCTGCGCCCTGTTGTTCAGGCAGGCGCAGAAACACCGGATGGCTTATGTGATCATCACCTGCGTTCCCGAAAACCTCGCCTCCGCCAGAACCTGCGAACTGGCGGGCGGCCGGTTTGTAGAAACAGCGCCGATTCCGGAAGACAACGAGATGTATGCCGAAGGCAAACGGCAGGTCATGATCTGGCGATTTGATTTTAAGTACGGCGAATTCCTGTCCGCCGCCGCAAAGATCAACGAAACCTTTCAGGTATCCCCGCTGCTCTTCGGATCGCTGGGGCTGGAGAGAAGGCTGGGAATCTCTCTGAATTCGGACGATATCGACGTCCTGCTGCCGGAAAGGCTTCTGACAGATGATTGGCAGCGGTTAATCGCCATGATGGAAGAGCTTTCCTACACCCTTCAGGATGAAGAAGAGCATGAATTTGTGAAGGGCGATTTTCGGATGGCCTTTGCGTCCATCGAAAATCTCGAACCCTTTGCGGGTGTGGACCTGAATCATATTCCCCTGATCAATGACCAGGGCGCAAGCTACTATCTGCTGGAGCTGCCGGATTATCTCAGGGTCTATGAAGCTTCTTCTAAGGACGGCTATCGGAAGAACGTAAAAAGCAAGCAGGATCAGCAGAAAATTGATCTGATCCTGAAGGCCTTGGAGGAGGAAAACCAACGCAGATGAAGCGTGTCACCGCACTGGAGACCATTTTAGCGATATATATGATCCTTGCACACACATGATTCAAAATGGAGTGGAGGCCGAATATGAAACTGACGATGCTGGGAACAGGGAACGCCCTGGTGACGGAGTGCTATAATACATGCTTTGTCATTGAAGACAACGGGCAGTATTTCATGGTGGACGGCGGCGGCGGCAGCGCCGTGCTGCATCAGCTCAAACATGCCGGCTATGACTGGACGGACATGCGCCATATCTTCGTGACGCACAAACACATGGATCACCTGATGGGCATCTTCTGGATGGTCCGGATGATCTGCCAGTATATGAAAGAGGGGAAGTATCAGGGTGAAGCAACTATCTACTCGCACAAAGACATCCTGGAGCTGATCCGGGACATCGCGGGAAAGCTGCTGAACAAAAAAGAAACACTGTTCCTGGACAATGGGCTCCATCTGGTGGAGGTCCACAACGGAGAGAAGCTGAACATCATCGGGCATGACGTAACCTTCTTTGATATCCAGTCCACCAAGGCAAAACAGTACGGTTTCTCCATGGAGTTGGGCAATGGGAAGAAGCTGACCTGCTGCGGGGACGAACCCTATAATCCCTGCGAAGAAGAGTATGCGAAAAACAGCGATTGGCTGCTGCACGAAGCGTTCTGTCTGTATTCGGAACGGGACGACTTCCACCCGTATGAAAAGCATCATTCCACCGTGAAGGATGCCTGCGAACTGGCAGAGAAGCTGAACGTCAAAAATCTGCTGCTCTACCATACGGAAGATAAGAATCTGGCACAAAGAAAGAAATACTATCTGGAAGAAGGTTCCCGCTACTATCACGGGAACTTGTACGTTCCGGAGGATCTTGAATCTCTGGATCTTGAATGGATGCCGAAATGACCGGCCATCATGAACTGAAATGCCAGATTCATCCCTTTGGTTCCTTAAGCCCACTCCGCTTTGTGGTCATATGCTCCTTCTATGAAGGGAAGAAGCTGCTCAGCTACCACAGCGGGCATCATTCCTGGGAAACACAGGGAGGTCATATCGAGCAGGGGGAAACGCCTGAAGAAGCGGCAAAACGTGAATTATATGAAGAAAGCGGAGTCACCGATGCAGAGCTTCTCCCGGTATGCGACTATTTTGCATATGATTCCGAAGGCTCGTCGAACGGCCGGGTATATGCGGCAATCATTCATCAGCTGGGCCAGCTGCCGCTGAGTGAAATGAGCAGGATTCAGGCTTTTCATGAATTTCCAGAAAACCTGACCTATCCGTTCGTAACCCCACAGCTGTTTCAGGAAGCACAGAAGATCATGAACAAGAGGAGCGAATTCCATGGGGATTCTGATTTGCGGATTGAATGGAGCAGGAAAAAGCACCCTGGGAAAGGCTCTCGCCGATCATATCGGCTATGAATTCATTGACAACGAAGATCTCTTCTTCCCCAAGTCAGATCCGTCGTATGCCTTTTCCGTCGTACGGAGCAAGGAGGAAGTCATCCAGCTGCTCGAAGAAAGAATCAGAAATCATGACCGTTTTGTTTTTGCTGCAGTCAAGGGCGATTATGGAGACCAATTTATCGGCTCTCTGAAGCATATCATTTTGGTAGAAGCACCGAAACAGATCAGGAGCAAGCGCGTAAGAAACCGCTCGTATCAGAAATTCGGAGACAGAATCCTTCCAGGCGGCGACCTGTTTGAAAAAGAAAACAAGTGGTTTTCCATCACAGACAGCAGGCCGGAGGATGATGTAACAACATGGCTGGAAACGGTTCGATGCCCTGTCATACGAATTAATGGGACGCTGCCTGTTGAAAAAAATGTCGCATTCCTGATGTCAGTGCTTACGATATAAACGAAGGTCTCCATAAAGCAGATACCGAACAAGAAATATGAACGTCCCGGCAATGTCTGCATAAGGAAAGGCGGCAGAAAGCATGGATCGAGCCGAAATCACCAGATTGTTCGAGAAATATATCAGAAAGCTCAGAATCACCCCTGCCTGGGATGTGCGGCTGGAATGGGTCGAAAATCCTTCCTGGAAAAAGACGGGGGATTTCAAGATTGACTGCGACGACCGAAAAGCCATCCTGATGCTGAACGCTGTAAACCCAACGCAGGAAAACATCGAAGAAGTCATCGTACACGAATTGATGCACATCAAAATGTATCCGCTGGATCAGGTGACGGAATCGCTGATCACCAATTGCTTCGAGGAAGGTTCGGCGGCGAGCAACTTTGCTTATCAACAGTTTTTCACCGCCCTGGAGCAGACGGTGGAGGAACTGGCAAAATGCTTTTTGCTCGAATTTGGAGAGAATCAGGAATTCTCCTATGGCAGATGCCGCAAAGGAAAATCGTTCAACGACCTTTATGAAGGACTAAAACGGATCGACTGACGGAGGAACCACCCATGAAAATGGCAAGGGAAACCATTTTGCTGAAAAACGGAAAGGCCTGCGTTTTGCGCTCTGTGGAGCCGGAGGACGCGGAGAAGATGATCGCGTACATGAAGATCATGCTGGGCGAAACGCCCTACCTTCTCCGCTCGCCGGAGGAATTTGACTATTCCATAGAAGGAGAAGCGGAAGTGCTGAAACGTCGGCGGGACGATCCCAGGGCATTGATGATCCTCGCGGAAATCGACGGAGAAATCGCTGCCGTGAGCGATGTGACGCCGATGGGCGTAAAGAGCCGCACGCTGCACCGGGCCGCATTGGGCATGTCCGTACGGCAGGATTTCTGGCGACAGGGCATCGGTTCCGCCATGATGGAACGGCTGATCGCCCATGCCCAACAAAGCGGATTTGAACAGATCGAACTGGAGGTGGTCACCACCAACCGCCGGGCGATCCATCTGTATGTCAAATATGGTTTTCAGGTTTGCGGTACCAGACCGCATGGCATGAAATATCCAGACGGCAGCTATGCGAATGACTATATGATGTGCAAAACGCTCTGAGGAAACCGCTTGCGGTTCCGTCCATTTCATGGTATGATGCTACCGTTTTATCCGGGGAGGCCGGTTTTTCGGCCATCTACCGGACATCCGGCGCGCCGGGCCCGCAGAAGAACCCCTTCGCGTCAGACTTTTGACAGGACGGAACAAAAAGATGTACCGCATTCTTTCCAGCGATGAAGCCGCCCGGCTGATTCAGAGCGGCGAAACCATCTGCGTGAATTCCTTCGTCGGCATCGAAAACCCCGTGGAGCTGCACGAGGCCATCTACCGGCGCTTTCATGAGACCCACGAGCCGAACAACCTCACGATCATTTCCAGCGCCGGCTTCGGCGTCTGGGATGCCGACCGCTGCGCCGAAGGATATATCCGCGAAGGCGCGGTGAAAAAGCTGATCTGCGGTCATTTCGGGGCCATGCCGTCCACCAAGCGCCTTGTTCTGGAGGACCGGTTTGAGGCCTACAATCTGCCCCTGGGCTGCATCAGCCACGCGATCCGCGCCCAGGCCAGCGGCATTCCCGGGGCGCTGAGCAAGGTCGGTCTGGACATCTTTGTCGACCCCCGGCGGGAAGGCCCGGGCATCAACCGGATTTCCCATGACGACAGCCTGGTCAAGCCCGTGAATGTGGACGGGGAGGAATACCTGTACTACCAGCTCCCGAAGATCACCACCGCCCTGATCAAGGGGACGGCGGCGGACCGCTTTGGAAACATTTCGTTTGACGACATGTACATGTCAGGGGACGCTCTGTCCATCTGCCAGGCGGTCAAGGCCAACCGGGGCAAGGTCATCGTGCAGGTGGACCGGCTGGTCACCACCCCCTCCCGCCCCCGCAACACCATCATTCCCGGCTGCCTGGTGGACGTCATCGTGGTAGCCGACCCGGAGGTCCGTCCGGTGGCCTTTAAGGCCCTGACCGGTTCCTTTGAAATTCCCTATGAGGAATGGAAGGGCTGGCAGGAGATGGTGGACGACCTGTCCGAAGCCAGGAGCAAGTCCAACCCCGCCTACAACACCATCGGCCGCCGCGCCGCCCGGGAACTGAAGGCCGACGACATCGTCAACATCGGCATCGGCATCCCGGAAACGGTCAGCCGCTACGCCAGAAAAAACGGCCTGCTGGACAAGATTACCATGACCGTCGAATCCGGCGGGATCGGCGGCTTCCCCGCCTCGGGAACGGTGTTCGGCGCGATGATCGGCGCGGCCTCCGTATACGATATGGCCAACCAGTTCGACCTGTATAATTCAGGCGGGCTGAACATCTGCTTTATGGGCGCGTTTGAAGTGGACCGGCATGGGAACGTCAACTCCCACCGGGGGCCGGAAACCTTTTCCGGCATCGGCGGTTTTGCCAACATCACCGCCAAAACGCCTACCGTCGTGTTCTGCCTGACGTTCAACACCCACGGCCTTGAAATCGAGCGGCGCAAGGACGAGGTGACGATCCTGAACAACGGTTCCATCCCCAAGTTTGTCAACGACGTCCGCTCCATCAGCTTTTCCGCCGCCAGGGCCCTTGAAAACGGCCAAAGGGTCCTCTACATCACCGAGCGCTGCGTGTTTGAGCTGACGCCCGACGGCCTGGCCCTCAAGGAGGTATACCCCGGGGTCGATATGCAAAAAGACATCCTGGACCTTCTGCCCTTTGACGTTCCAGTCCTGTGCAAGTAAAAACCGAAAGAAAAACTTGATTCGAGGCGTACATTATGGTAGAATAACAGAGCAGGAGGTACAATAAAGATGAAATCCGTTACGCTGAAACTTTCTCAGGCTGAAGAAATAAAAGAATTTGTCAATACGGTCAACCGCTACTCCTACGAAATGGATCTGCGGGCCGGTCGTCACGTCGTGGACGCCAAGTCCATCCTGGGCATTTTCTCCCTGGATCTGTCCAAGCCCATCTCCCTGGAAGTCTATTCCGACGACTGCGCCGACCTGATGGAAGATATTAAACGTTTCATGATCTGAAACCGGTTCACCCGATTGGAAGCCCTCCCTAAAGCTTATACTGATTTCCGTTTCGTCCATGCGCATCTGCGGGCGTCTTTTGTGTCATCGCTGTATCATTCCTCCCGCATCTGCATATGGCTTCGGCGGAAATCCGTATGAAAACAGCACGGGGAGGGTTTTTGGCAACCACAACTTGTTGCGTTGAAAGGAGCAACCGATTGCATCAGCACTTTACGACCCTGGAAAGCACCTACGTATCCCTGTTCGGGGCGGGGGATCAGATTGCTTCCCTGATTGAGGACGAACTGCATGTTTCCCTGCGGCCCCGGGACCAGCAGCTGGAAATCCAGGGGGAAAACGAAGAGGACGTCCTGATCGCCGCCCAGTGCGCCGAAAAGCTGATGGCCCTGGCCGGCAAGGGCGAGAGTATCCAGCCCTCCCTGGCCCGCACGGTGATATTCCTGGCGCGGTCCGGCCGGCTCTCCGAGCTAGACGGGCTGATGAGCCAGATCATCGCCCTGACGCACAAGGGGGCCCCCATCCGCTGCAAGACGCCCGGGCAAAAACAGTACGTGGACGCCATCCGCCGCCACGAGCTGACGCTGGCCATCGGCCCGGCGGGCACCGGCAAGACCTACCTGGCCGTGGTAATGGCGGTCGCCGCCCTCAAAAACCGGGAGGTCGACCGGATCGTGCTGACCCGTCCGGCGGTCGAGGCAGGCGAAAAGCTCGGCTTCCTGCCCGGCGACATGACCCAGAAGATCGACCCGTACCTGCGCCCGCTGTACGACGCCCTGTATGACACCATGGGGGCGGACGCCTACGCCCGGCTGACGGAGCGGGGCGTGCTGGAAGTGGCCCCCCTGGCCTTCATGCGCGGCCGGACCCTGGCCCATTCCTTCATTATTTTGGACGAGGCCCAGAACACCACGCCGGAGCAGATGAAAATGTTCCTGACCCGGATCGGCCTGGGCTCCCGCTGTGTGGTAACGGGTGACGTCTCCCAGATCGACCTGCCCAACGCCAGAATGTCCGGCCTGGTGCAGGCCATGGAGGTCCTCCGCGAGGAAACCGCCGTCGGGATGATCCGCCTGACAGAGGAAGACGTCGTCCGGCATGAACTGGTGCGCCGGATCGTCGCCGCCTACCAGAAATACGAAGCGGCTCGGCAAAGGAGCTGAACAAAATGAGCGACCCTCAGACTACTTCCGCCATTCCCGGAAAAACGAAAAAACGAGGCGGGCTGTTTCGCAGCGCCCGCGCCCAGTGCGGCCTTTTGTACGCGGTGCTGACCATTTTGGTGACCGCGCTGTTCGTCGTCAGCCTGATTCCGAAAAAGTACAGCCTGCTTTTAGGCCAGGTACCGAACGTGACGATCACCGCGACCAAGGACGTGGTGGACGAGATCACCACCGAAACCAGGCGCACCGAAGCGGCCAACCGGGTGCAGCCGGTCACCGTCTACAGCGACGAGGTCAAACCCCGGGTCATGACCAAGCTGGACCAGATTTATTCCCAGCTGGCCGCTGTCCGGCAGTTCAGCGGAACCCTGGAAAAAGAGCAGGGCAATGACTATTCCCGGGAAGAGCTCCAATACGCCGCCTCCCTTTTGACCGTCATGGTGATGAACGAGCACCAGCTCCGCACGCTGATGAACGCCAGCCAGGAGGATTTTGACGCCCTCTGCGAGTCCATGTACTCGATGACCGACCTTTGGATGAACACCCATTTTACCAGCGAGCAGCTGGAAGAGGTCATCCGCGGAATCACCAGCACCATGGGCACCAAGTTTGACACGGCCCTGGTGCAGAACGTGGCACTGCCGGTGCTTCGGGAGTGCATCGAGCCCAACATGGTCCTCAACGAGGCGGAGACCGAAAAGGCCCGGCAGAAGGCCCGGGACGACGTGGAGCCCGTGGTCATCATGCAGGGGCAGAACATCGTGGTCAAGGGCGAGGGCCGGGTCACCGCCAGTCAGCTGGGCCTGCTGCGCAGCCTCGGCCTCCTGGGCGGGGATCAGATCAACCTGGCCGCCTACGCGGGCTCCTCCGTGCTGGGCCTGGCCGTCATGATCCTGTTATACCTGGTGCTTTCCCATATTTCCGTGGGGCTCACCCGCGAAGTCCGAAGGATGCTCATTCTCTGCCTGGTGATGGGCGGCACGCTGATCCTCAGCGCCGCGGCCCGAATGCTGAACCTGTATCTGATGCCGCTCCTGCTGGCCGTGCTGCTTTTGACCGCGCTGGATTCCGTCCGGGCGGGCCTGAGCGTCAACACGGCCCTGAGCGCCCTGATGCTCATCTTCATCCTGGGCTTCAGCGAAAACGATTCCACCAGCGTGATCCGCGTCACCCTGATGACCCTGATTGGCGGCACCGCCGCGGGGATGATCATGCGCAAGAGCGGCAGCCGCTTTAAGCCGCTGATCGCCGGGGTGGCAGCGGCCGTCCTCAACTTCATCACCGTGGTCGGGCTGACAATGATCACCGTCTCTTCCTGGACGGACGTCTGGCAGGAGGCCCTGCTGAGCATGGCCGGCCCGGTGCTGGCAGGCCTGCTGGCCATGGCCCTCCAGCCCATATTGGAGTCCGCCTTTAACCTGCCCACCACCATGCGCCTGCTGGAGCTGAGCAACCCGAACTCCCCGCTCTTAAAGCGGCTGATGATCGAAGCGCCGGGCACCTACCACCACAGCATTTTGGTGGCCAATCTGGCGGAAGCGTCCGCCGAAGCGGTGGGGGCCAACCCCGTGCTGGCCCGTGTCGGCGCTTACTATCACGACATCGGCAAGCTCAAGCGCCCCCAGTATTTCAGCGAAAACCAGGCGGGCGGAGAAAACGCCCACGACCATACCGAGCCGGAAATTTCCGCCAAAATCCTGACCTCCCACACACGGGACGGGCTGGCGCTGGCGCGGGAATACCGCCTGCCGGTGGAAATCCAGCAGATCGTCGCCAACCACCACGGCAATAGCCCGGTGATGTACTTCTATCACAAGGCCGTCCAGCAGGCGAACGGAACCCCCGTGGACATCAACCTCTTCCGCTACGAGGGCAATAAGCCCTCCACCAAGGAAGAAGCCATCATCATGCTCTGCGACACCATCGAGGCCGCCGTCCGCAGCCGCAAGGACAGCATGACCCAGGAAGAGCTGACGGGCTACATCGTCAAGCTCGTGCGCGGCAAGCTGTCCGACGGCCAGCTCAACAACGCCCCCCTGACTCTGCAGGACATCGACAAGATCTGCACCGCCTGCACCATTGTGCTCAAGGGCGTCAACCACGAGCGCGTCGCCTATCCCGGCGACAAGCAGCGCAATGACCGCGGGGCCAGGCGCAGGCAAACCGCCCTTCCGGCCCAGCCCAAGCAAAAGCCCGCCGAAGCCGCCGCGCCGGCCCCCGTAACGCCGCCTCCCTCCCCCGAAAGCCTGGCCGTGGACGCCATGCTCCAGGACCAGCCCAAGCCCGAAGAAATTGAGACGGAAAACGCGCCCGCCTACATTCCCGCCGGCCGGGACGTGGCGGAGGACATCGCCGACGAAACCCCGGAGGCGGAGCCTACGGAAGAAGGCAACAACGAAGAACCTGACAGGTGAACAGAACATGAAACTCGAACTCGAATGGAATCCCGGCGCAGCGGAAGGGCGGACGGAGAAAACGGAAGCCCTCCTGGCCCGCGCCGGGGATGCTGCACAGCGGGCGGAGCAAATCTCCGTGCCGCTGTGCGTTCATGTTGTTCTGACGGACGATGAGGAAATTCACCGCCTGAACCTTTCGCAGCGCGGCATCGACCGGGCGACGGACGTTTTGAGCTTTCCCGCGGTTTCCTATCCCGCCGGCGTCACCGCGGGAAGGGCGCCAAAACTTCTTAAAAGAGAGTATGACCCGGACGAGGACGCCTGCTTCCTGGGGGACATTGTGATCTCCCTCCCCCACGCCCGGGCCCAGGCGGCCGAATACGGCCACAGCCCGGAAAGGGAGCTGGCCTACCTGCTGGTGCACGGGCTGTTCCATCTGTTCGGCTATGACCATATGAACGAAGACGAAAAAAGGAGCATGAGGACCATGGAAGAAAAGGCATTGGACAGCGCCGGCATGGGCCGCATTACGGACGACGAGCTGATCGGGCTGGCGAAGGAAGCCATGGAGCACGCCTACGTGCCCTATTCCCATTTCCGCGTCGGCGCGGCCCTGCTGACGCGCGAAGGAAAGGTCTACCAGGGCTGCAACATCGAAAACGCCTCCTACGGGGCCACCAACTGCGCGGAAAGGACGGCCCTGTTCAAGGCCGTCTACGAGGGCGAAAGGGATTTTACCAAGATCGCCATCGCCGCGGACAAGGCCATGGCCTGGCCCTGCGGAATCTGCCGCCAGGCCCTGTTTGAGTTTTCTCCCGATATGACGGTCCTCGTCGCTTACGGCGATGAAAAAGCCAGCGCGAAGCTCAGCGACCTGCTGCCTCACGGCTTTGGCCCCAGCACCGGCACCTCCGAATACCTTGGAAAGGAAGAATGACATGGCGGAACAAACGTTTCATTCCGGCTTTACGGCCATCGTCGGCTCCCCCAACGTGGGCAAATCGACCCTGATCAACCGTCTGGTGGGCGAGAAGATTTCCATCGTCAGCAGCAAGCCGCAGACGACCCGCTCCCGCCTGATGGGCGTGATGAACGGGGACCAGTGGCAGATCGTTCTGGTGGACACGCCCGGCGTCAACCGGCCCCGAACCAGGCTGGGCGAATTCATGGAAGCGTCCGTGACGGAGGCCATGAAGGGCATCGACGCGCTCATGGTGGTGGTGGACGCCTCCCACATCACCGACCGGGACCGCCAGCTGGTGCAGGATTTTTCCGCCAGGAAAGACTATAAGGTGCTGGTCTATAATAAGCTCGACCTGGTCACCCCGCAGAAGCTTCTGGAGGTAATGGCCGAGTTCCGGGACCTGCCCTTTGACAGCTTCATCCCCCTGAGCGCCTCCACCGGCGAAGGGGTGGACGCTCTGATTCAGGATCTGAGCAGCCACATGCCCATAGGTCCCCGCTACTTCCCGGAAGACATGGTGACCGACCAGCCCGAGCAGGTGCTGTGCGCCGAGCTGATCCGGGAAAAGGCCCTGCTTCACCTGAGGGAAGAGGTTCCCCACGGGATCGGGGTGGAAATCCTGCGGTTTGAAAAGCATAAGAACACCACCGAGATCGACGCCACCATGTACTGCGAGAAGGAATCCCACAAGCGGATCATCATCGGCAAGGGCGGGCAGACGCTCCGGCAGATCGGCCAGGAGGCCCGGGAGGACATGGAGCAGCTGTTCGGCTACCATATTTACCTCCAGCTCTGGGTCAAGGTCCGTCCCGGCTGGCGCAACTCCGCGGACGACCTGAAAACCCTGGGATATGTGATCAAATAACGCGACCAATAAGGGGAGAGACGCATGACACCGACCGGCAAATACCTGTATGCGGACTATCAGGGGCGGACGCTGCGGCTGTACAACCAGCGCTGCCGTGAATGGACGCAGAACTATGGCTATCAGGGCTCCGACGCGACGCTGTCCAACGCGGGCTGCGGCATTTTTTCCATCGGCAACGCCGTGGGCTTTTTAAACGGTCTCCGGGTTGACGCGGACGCCCTGGCCGTCTTTTCCATGGAAAACGGCGGCCGGGGAGACGACGGGACGGACCGCCCGGCCCTGCTTGCCGCGATGCAGGAAAAGGGCCAGGCGGAGCGCTTCGGCTTTTCCTACCGGGGCGACGGCCTGCGCAACGACCTGGACACCCTGTATGACCACCTGCTCCGGGGCGGAGCGGCCCTGGGCAACCTGCGGGTCGGCCACATCGTGGCCCTCTGCCAGGCCCGGGAGGTACAGGGGGAAAAGCAGGTGCTGGCCCTCGACCCCTACAGCGAGACCAACCACGAGAAGGTCTCCCCCTTCGTGCGTCAGGTGATCGAGGAAAGCGCCGTGATCACCGCCGGGAAGAACGAAAACGGCGGGGCTGTTTTTTATACCCTGACCTACGCCATGTACTGGATGCCGCTTTCGAGGGTGCACGATTTTAACCTCCTTCATCCAAAGGAGAAGCCGGAATGAGCCGAAGGATCCTCCTCCGCCCGGCGGCGCTCCTCCTCTGCCTGCTGCTTGTGCTGCCGGTTCACGCGCTCGGGGAAAGCACCCCGGACGGCAGCATCCGCGTGCTGATGACGAGGCTGGCCCTGACCGACACGGCGGAGCTGCTGCTGGACGGCAGCTATACCTGCGGGGAGATGGCCTTTCAGCAGGGCAGCAAGGTGACGCTGCAGCTTCGGGACGGCGGCATCCGCCTGTATTACGAGGGCATGGTGCGGGACATGGGCAAACAGGTCACCTTCCTGCGCCACCAGCTCCCCGGGCAGGCGGTGAACGGCATCCGCGTAGGCGGGGCCTATCCCCTGTACTGCGGGGACCTGCTGTTCGATATCGACAAAGGCCTGCTGCGCTGCGTGGCAAGGCTGGAGATCGAGGAATATCTGCTGGGCGTGCTGCCCTATGAAATGAGCAGCGCTTTCCCTCTGGAAGCCCTCAAGGCCCAGGCCGTCGCCGCCAGGACCTACGCCCTGACCCACCTGAACCCGGACCGGGCTTACGACGTGGAGGACAACACCAACGACCAGGTCTACGCCGGGATCACTGCCGACGCCCCGTCCATCCGGAGCGCCGTTCAAAGCACGGAAGGAATCTGCGTCTATTACAAGGGCAGCATGGTGCCCTGCTATTACACCGCCAGCAACGGCGGCCTGGTGGAAAGCATCGAAAACGTGTGGGGTACAAACGGCCCCTATGGCTACGTACACCAGAAGGCGGACCCCTACGACCTGGCCAACGAGGAAAGCCCGGTCCTCTCCCTCCTGATCCCCAAGACCTGGGGGAAAGATGAAAACGCCGGTGTCCTCGGCGCTTTCCTGAAGCCACGCCTGCAGGAAACCCTGGTACAGCGCGGGTACGGACCGGAAACGGAGGTCCGGGTCCGCGCTGTCACAGAGGCCTCCCTCGAAAGCCCGACGAACGAAGGCAGCGGGGTCCATCAGACCCTCCGGCTGAGCGTCCTGGTTTCCGTCCGCGGCAAGCCCGCCCCCGACAACGAAGAAGAGGTTACTCTCCTGAACTCCGCCGCTCCGGCGCAGACGCCCGCCGCGACAGATGCTCCGGCTTCTCCGTCTCCCGCCCCGGAGCAGGCGTCCCCCGACGGCGAGGAAGAAATCTACCTGAACCATCTGCCGTCCCCGACCCCGGCCCCCACTCCTTCTTTGGACGGTTGGACGGACCTTGCCCAGCCCGTAATTCTTTCCCTTTCCTATTTCGGGGAGGTGGAGAGCGCGTTCAACCTTTCCCTGAACGGGGCGAACAACGAGGTCACCACCCTGCGGGAAGAAAAGAGCGCCTTTGTCCTCCAAGCCCGGCGCTTCGGCCACGGCGTGGGCCTGAGCCAGCGCGGGGCCCAGCGGATGGCCGCCAAGGAGGGCTGGGGCTACCGGCAGATTCTCCGCTATTATTACCAGGGAATCACCCTGAAACGGGTGCCCTATACCTACCAGACGGCCAAAGCCCTGAGCGCTTCCTTCCTGTCGACCCCCGCGCCCCCGGCGACGCCGACGCCCCGCCCCACCCTGATGCCGGTGACCCTCCGTCCCGGCGAAACCAAAGTGATCGTCAATCAGATCTCCAGCGACTCCACCCTGAACCTGCGCCGGGAAAGCAACACGACCTCCGACATCCTGATGCGGCTGTACTATGGCCAGGAGCTGGCGGTACTGGAGCAGCAGGGAGACTGGATCCGCGTCCGCACCGACGCGGCGGAGGGCTATGTGATGCTCAAATATGTCAGCCCCGTACAGGAGGAATGAGATGCCGGAACTTCACCACGTAACGCTGTATACAGACGGAGCCTGCTCGGGCAATCCGGGCCCGGGCGGCTGGGCGGCCGTGCTGATGTACGGCGGCAAGGAAAAAGAAATGTCCGGCTCCGCGCCGGAGACCACCAACAACCGCATGGAGCTGCTGGCCGTCATCTGCGGGCTGGGGGCCCTCAAAAAGCCCTGCCAGGTGGACGTGTATTCCGATTCGACCTATGTGGTCGACGCCGTTTCCCAGCACTGGCTCTCCGCCTGGATGAAAAAGGGCTGGAAAACCGCCGCCGGCACCCCGGTCGCCAATCAGGACCTGTGGACCATGCTGGCCTCCCAGCTGCAGACCCATCAGGTGCGCTTCATCAAGGTCAAGGGCCACGCCGATAACGAGCTGAACAACCGCTGCGACGAGCTGGCCCGCGGGGCGATCAAAAAGTACCTGGCCTGGGAAAAAGAGCAGCAGGCGCAGAAAACGCAGGCGGCCCCATGAGCCCGGCCATCTTCTGCGCCGGCGTCGTCCTGTGGGCTCTGTCTATCCTTACCGCCCGCTGCGCGCGCATAAGGCTCCGGGTCTGGTTTTACAGCGCCCTTGAATACACCCAGGCCTTCCTGCTGGAAAAAAGCGCCCGCTTTCCCTTCCCTGTTCCCCTCTCCCCCGCGCTCTGGCTCGGGGGCTATTTTGAGCGGGACCGCCGCAGGCTGTTATGGACGCATCTGGGCGGGCTGACGGTACCAGTGCTTTCCCTCCTGCTTTTCATCTTTTTTAAGCCCGGTTTCGCCCTGGCCGGAACGGCCGTCCTTGTCCTGCTGCAGATATTTCCGCTTGTTCTGCAGCTCTTGTCCCGTCCCTTCGGCACGGACGGAAAGCGCCACGAGCGCTTCAACCGCTACGCCCCGCTTTCCGTTAACGACCGGCACACCGCCGCCCTGGAAATGAAAAAAACAAGGATCACCGCCCTCGGGCAAAGGTTTTTCCCTCAAAAAGCGGCTCAAATCCCCTCCGGTGCCAACACCGTCCGGGACGAGGGGCTGATCCAAATGCTTTCATCCTACTGATGGTTTCAGCCGTTTCCCCGCTCCGCCCTCCCCGCGGGCGAAAAAATGAGAAAATAACTTGTCATTTATCTTTTTTTCCTGTATAATACGTCTGTTGTCATCATTTAGCAAGATTGGAGATGCATGAAAATGCGTAAAAAGGCTGCACTGTTATTATTGCTGCTGCTGGTCGCTTCCCTGACCCTCAGCGGCTGTTCCCTGGTGGTCAAGGATAAGGTGAAGGACGCCGCCCAGATCATCCTGGATGTGAACGGGGAAACCGTCACCAAGGGCGAATACCTGGAAAAGCTGGCCGATCAGGAAAACTATCTGAACAACTATTATTCCTACTATTATCAGATGTACCAGTACTACGGCATCAGCGGCTACTCCATGCCCTCTGCCGAGCAGATCCACACCGAAGCCCTGACCACCGTGCATGACGAGACGGTCAAAGACATCGTTCTCAAGCAGAAGGGCGAGGAGCTGGGCCTGAACACCCTGACGGAGGAAGAAACCGCCGCCGCCAAGGCCGAAGCGGAAACCAACTTCAACGAGATGCTCCAGCAGGTAATCGACGGCGGCTACCTCGGTGAAACCACCAGCGAAGGCGACGCCCTGAAGGAAGAAGCCCGCAAGTACGCCGAAGAGAACAACCTTGGCACCCTGGAAAGCTTCACTGAAAACGCCCTGGAAACCGCAAAGACCAACAAGCTCCGCGATTACGCCATCAAGGACGTCACCGTGACGGACGAGGAAGTCCAGAACCAGTATCAGGTCAACGTCGACGACGCCAAGAAGCAGTACGAAGAGAACCTCTCCGCCTACGGCACCGCGGTCAACAACGGCCAGAAGGCGTACTACACGCCCGCCGGCTACCGCTACGTCAAGCAGATTCTGCTCAAGTTCGGCGCGGACGACCAGACCGCCATCGACACCGCCAACACCGCCGTGACCGACGCTGAAAAGGCCCTGACCGACGCCCAGGCCGCCGTGACCGAGAACGACGACGCCCAGAAGGCCGAAGGCGTAACCGACGAAACCAAGGCTCAGCTGGCCGAGGCCCGCACCGCCCTGGATCAGGCTGTAACCGACGCCCAGGCTGTCCTGGACGAAGCGAAAGCCAAGAGCCAGCAGGCCCTGGAAACCGCCTTTGCCAACCTCCAGCCCCGTCTGGACGAAGTGACGGCCAAGCTCGCCGCTGGCGAGGACTTCGACGCCCTGATCGAGCAGTACAACGAAGACCCCGGCATGCAGTCCGAGCCCGGCAAGACCAACGGCTACGCCGTCTGCACCGGCTACACCCCCTTCATGGCGGAGTTTGTGGACGCCGCGATGGCCCTGGCCAACGTGGGCGACGTCTCTGAGCCCGTGAAGAACGACACCTACGGCTATCACATCCTCAAGTACGTGGCCGACATCCCCGAAGGCGAAGCCGGACTGGATGCCTTCAAGGACGAGATCCTCTCCTCCCTCCTGTCCTCCAAGCAGGACGAAACCTACAACGCCGCGGTCGAATCCTGGACCAACGCCGCGAAGATCAGCTACTTTGAGAACAGGCTGGAGAACTGAGCAGTTAATCCCTGATTTAAGCAACCCCCGGAGCGATCCTGAAAACGCTCCGGGGGTTTCACATTGCTTCCCAATACGCTGAAGACGACTACGATCCAAATGGGGATATAGGTCCGGCTTAAAGCTGTTTTAATCGTACAACACCGAAAATCAGGATTGCATCTTGCCTGCAGACGATGATATAATTAAGATATAAGATTTGACACCACAAGACTCCGACTACCAGACAGAGGGTTAAGACGATGGAAAAAAAACTTGAACTAAAAGCGCTTTGGCTATGTATCGCCATGCTGCTGCTCATGTTGCTATTCAGCGACTCCTCCCTGGCTGCAAGCAGCGGCACTTGTGGCTACGGCTATGGAACAAACTTAACCTGGACACTAGATGACAACGGCCTATTGACAATCAGTGGGACGGGGGATATGTTAGAATTTGATTATAATTCAACGTCAAATTGGCGGAATAATACATCTGTAATCAATAAAGTCGTCATTGAAAACGGTGTCACCAGCATCGGTAGCCGGGCCTTCGAAGGCTGCAGCAACCTGACAAGAATCACTATCCCAACCAGCGTCACCAGCATCGGCAACGCTACCTTCTCTAAATGCACCAGCTTGACGAGTATTTCAATCCCGGATAGTGTCACCAGCATTGGAAACTCTGCCTTCAACAGTTGCACCAGTCTTACAAGTATTACGATCCCGAACAATATCACTCGTATCGGTAACTCTGCCTTCACAAGTTGCACTAACCTAACAAACATCACGATCCCGGAAAGTGTTACCGCTATTGACAACTATGCATTCAGCTGCTGCAGCAACCTAACAAGCATTTTGATCCCAGCGAGTGTCAACATCATTGGTATTAGTGCTTTCTCCGGGTGTAAGAACCTAACAAGCATTGTACTCATTGACGGTATTAGGTATATTAATTCCTACGCCTTTGAAAACTGTGACAAACTGACAAACATCACACTCCCAAGTAGCATAACAAGTATCGGTGAATGTGCTTTCAAAGGATGCAGTAATCTAAGCAGTATTATTGTCGATGAATTCAATACAGCCTACCAAATGGTGGACGGTTTTCTGTTGACCAAAGATGGTAAACAGTTGCTTTGGTGCTCCCCAAAGCGCAGCGGTGACACTGCTATTCCGAACAACGTCACAAGAATCGACAAGTATTCCTTCTATGAATGTAGTAACTTAACTGGTATTACGATCCCGGACAGCGTCACCAGAATAGATGAAAATGCATTCTACGGTTGTAAAAACCTGACGAGTATCACGATCCCAGACAGCGTTACCAGAATCGAGGGTGGAGTTTTTAGTAACTGTAGCAGCTTGACAAGCATCACGATCCCGGACAGTGTCACCAGCATCGGTTACTATGCCTTCTCTGGTTGCAATAGTCTCCCCTTTGTTATTGTTAGTTCATTGACGAGTAATAAAGCCAAGCTAGTCAGTCGAGCAGGTGCATACTTTTTCACAAGTGAATACCCAGAATTGAAATTCCGTTACTTGTATAGCAATGAAGAAGAAATCGGCATGTCAGTTTCTGCAGCTAGTAAAGACTTAGAAAATGTAGTTATCCCGCAATGTGTTACGAGCGTAGACAATTCTGCATTCTCCGGCTGTAGCAACCTGACAAGCATATTGATCCCGAATAGCGTCACCAATATAGGCAACTATGCATTCAACAAATGTAGCAATCTAACGAACGTAATGATTCCGGAAAGTGTCACTTCCATTGGCTATGGAGCCTTTTCTGGGTGCAGTAACCTGACCGATATCACAATTCTTAATAGTGTTACAGTTATCAACGGTTCTGCGATTCCTTCATCGGTTGTGATTTGTTGTTACATGAGTTCATCGGCAGCTTCCTATGCGAAAACAAATGGCAATACATGCGCTTATCTTTGGTTATCCGGCAACTGCGGAGAGAACTTATTATGTGCGCTCAGTTCTGATGGGTTATTGACAATTTCAGGATACGGAGAAATGTATTCTTATAATGCTGCATCCGATGTTCCGTGGAACAGTCAGGCTTCATATGTGCAGACGGTAAGATTCGAAGGTGATGTTACCAGTATCAGCAGCTATGCTTTCTCCGGTTGTAGTAGCCTAATGAGCATCACGATCCCAAACAATATCACCAGCATCGGCAACTATACCTTTTTTAACTGCAGTAGTCTGAGAAGCATCACCATTCCAAACAACGTCACCAGTATTGGCAACTATACCTTTTCCGGTTGTCGTAACTTAACAGACATCATAATTCCGGACAGCATTACCAGCATCGGCCAACGTGCATTCAATAATGTTCCATACGTCACCGTGAGTTCTTTGAATGGAAATACAACCAGACTAGTTAACGAAGTGGGTGCATTCTTCTCTACTAATGAATTCCCCGAATGGAAATTTAGATACTCATATAGTAATGAAACAATAACTGATCTATCAGTTTGGGCCATTGATAAAAGCACAACAACTGCGGTCATTCCACAAGGCGTCACCAACATTGGTGATTCTGCTTTCTCTGGCTGTAACAAACTTACGAGCATCACGATCCCCGACAGCATCACCAACATTGGCGGTTATGCTTTCTCTAGCTGTAGCAAACTTACGAGCATCACAATTCCCAACAGTGTCACCAGCATCGGCCAATGTGCCTTCTCTGGCTGCAGCAGCCTGACGAGTATCTTGATCCCCAACAGTGTCACTACCATTAGCGAACAAGTTTTCGCTAACTGTACCAGCCTGATAGGCATCACAATCCCGAACAGTGTCACCAGCATTGATAAGCGTGCCTTCTACGGCTGTAGAAACCTCAAGAACATTACGATCCCGGAAAATGTCATCACCATTGGGGATGAAGCGTTCAGTTATTGCAATCAGTTGGCAAAAGTATATTTCCTTGGCAATCAACTGACTTTCGGAAACAATATGTTTACGGTTTTCCCAACATTCTATTGCTATGAATACTCAGGTGCGGATAGTTATGCCATTGATCAAAACATCACACGTATCTATCTGGATCACTTTGTTCCAGATAGTGAGCGTACATTAACATTGGATACAGAAACGTTATTTCTGGAATACGGGGAAACAGCAGCACTGTATCCCGTTGTATGTCCTGATTACGATCATCCCGTCATTCATTGGACCAGCAACAATACCAATGTTGCAACAGTCAGCGACGGAACGGTGACCGGAGTCGGCGCAGGCAGCTGCACGATCACCGCCACAGTAGGGAACGTATCCGCCAGCGTAGAAGTGACAGTGCATATGTACGCCTCTGATTTCACTTTTGATCAGGATGAGATCTGGACCGTGGCCAAGGAACCTCTGACCCTGATTCCTCATCTGGTACCAGAAGGATCAACAGCTGAATTCACATGGTCCAGTACAAACACTGTTATCGCCACAGTAAACAGTGCCGGGGTTGTTACCACCAAAACACCAGGAGACGTTACTATCTTAGCTACAACGGAAAAAAATATTGCCCATGGCGTACTGCTTCACGTCTGCTACCCGGTCACTGCAGTCTCATTTGAAACCAATACTGTTTCCATTCCCAACAGTGGAATAGCGCAACTAATCGCTAACGTCACCATGCGCACCCAGAACTGCGTGAATCATCTGGTAACCTTTACCAGCAGCAAACCAAGCATCGTCTCCGTGGATAGCAAAACAGGTATGGTCACCGCCCACAACACAGGAACGGCCACCATCACCGCAACGTCGGCCAGCGGTATCACCGCGCAGTGTTCCGTCACTGTCCGGGCTGCGAATATCCTGACCCTACCCAGCGGTCTGACCAAAATCGAATCGGAAGCATTTGCGGGCTTAAACCAAGTGGACCAGATTGTCATTCCAGCCACAGTCACTTTTATCGCTTCAGATGCCTTTACTGACAGCAATGTGATGTTGGTCGTACCGGCAGATTCGTACGCTGAAAGCTGGGCCGTTGAAAACGGTGTGGACCACATCACACGATAAAAACCGTTGAACCTCCATCCATTTTAACGACAACAAGTCAAAATCAACATGACACAAGCACATCCGCCCGCCGATCCAAACTCGGCGGGCGGAAATACTTATGGTAAATCCACAATACAGATGATATCACTCACGGCTCTTCCGCCGTGGTAGGGGTGGGAGATGATTTCTCCGTTCAGCCACATGGCGGCGGATTGGCCGCCGTCCAGATTGTAGGCCTGGGTGAGACCCAGGTGCTCGGCCAGCTGGGCCAGCTGGGCCATCGTCAGGCCCTTATTGGTCTTTCCCTCCAGGCCTTTGGTGCCCCGGCCGTCCACCTGGATCAGGCAGTAGTGGCCCGGCTCATAATAGCCAATCACCGCGCGCGGGTTGGCGGGCTTGACGTCGCTCACAAAGGCGGTCAGCGCCTTCCCCTTTTCATCCAGCAGGGCCGGACCGAACAGGAAGCCCTGCCAGACAGAGCCCTCCAGGGCCCGGATGTCCTCCCGGGTCAGGTCCTTCCCCTCCAGGATGCGCATCACGCCGTCTCGGTCGATCAGGCAGAGCTGGCGTTTGCGGTTGGTCGAATCCCGCAGCAGGACGCCATTTCCGAACACCGGACCCTTGGAAAGGTTCCGGCTGCTGTCGCCGGTCAGGGCGAGGACGGCGTTCTCGTTTTTCGCGATCACGGAGATCTTCTGGCTTTTGACGCCCCATTTCCCCCCGCCGTAAGCCCGGCGGAGCTGGGACAGGTCGGACAGATAAATGTCCGCCCAGAACACATCGGAATCCATGTACCGCTCTTCTTGGACGGAAATATACAGGCTTTCGCTCCTGTACACCCAGCCGTCCCAGCCGGAAGGCTCCCCCGGCTTTAGGAACCGGTCCGCATAGCGGGCTTGATAATCGCCCGGCGAAGAAGCGGCCAGGCTCCCCGCCGGCAGCAGGCACAATAGACACACAAGGCAAAAGAACCGGAGGAACCTTTTCGGAGCGTTCACGCGCTTCACGGCTGCTTTTCCTTCTGCTTGTCCGCCAGCAGCTGGTCGCGGATATAGCCTGCCAGGATGTCGACGATCTTGGCGTTCTTGCCGCCGCGGGCGACGATAACGTCTGCCTCGTGGACATAGTTGCGGATGTAGCGGTCGTACATGGGCTTGACGGTGGAAAGATACTGGTCCGCGATGTTGTCGATTTCGCGGCCGCGCTCCTTGATGTCCCTGGAAATACGGCGCAGCAGGCAGATGTCCGGCTCGACGCTGATGTAGAGCTTCAAATACATCTTGTCGCACAGGCGCTTGTCATAGAAGGCGTGGATGCCCTCCACGATCAGCACGTCGGTGGGATAGACCAGCAGGCCGTCGTCCGCCCTGGCGTGCTGGGAAAAATCATAGAGCTTTCGGGAGATGGGCTTTCCCTCCAGCAGCGTGCAGATGTCCTGATAGAGCAGGTCGTGGTCAAAGATGAAGGGCTCGTCATAGTTCAGGTGGCAGCGTTCCTCAAAGCTCATGTCCGGGTGGTTCAGATAGTAGCCGTCCTGATGAATGACCGTGACCGGCACCCCCAGGTCCCGAATCAGTTCTTCGGCCAGGGTGGTTTTGCCGGAGCCGCTGGCCCCGCAGATTCCGATAAACAGCATATACAGCCTCCGTTCCGCTATAAAAAGAGGCTATCGCGGCAGTGCGCCGCAACAGCCTTTTCCAAACAGGTTCAATCAGTTCAGCATTTCGCCTTCGTTTTCCACAGAAACGTCTTCCACGCTGCGGATGGCCCAGCGGGCGACGACCATGGTCATCTTGTCCCCGCCGACGATCAGGGTGATGGTATCATCCTTGATGCTGGCGATGGTGCCGTAAATGCCGCCGATGGTGCAGATGCGGTCGCCCTTCTTGAGCGCGTCCAGCATCTCCTTAGTTTTCTTTTCCTTCTTGCGCTGGGGGCGGATCAGGAAGAAATAGAACACCACGAACAGCACGACCATGGAAAGACCCATGGAAACCAGGGAACCGACGCCGGCGCTGGCGTCATAGGCGCCGGTAGCGGCTCCATCCGCTGCTCCAGCCGCCGCAGTCGTCGCTTCCGCTGCGAAGAGGGTCATATTCCGAAACAGATCGATCATAAAAGCATGTACCGCCTTTCCTTGCATCCGCCGGTCTGCTCCGGCGGTTTTCCATGTGAT
Source organism: Christensenella sp. UBA4379 (assembly GCA_002391225.1). GTDB lineage: Bacteria > Bacillota > Clostridia > Christensenellales > Aristaeellaceae > UBA4246. The sequence continues at coordinate 1,456 of DGRV01000067.1, read as the reverse complement.
TATAGCAAAAATCCCCCCGATTGTAAACAACTAAAATCGGAAGGATCGCGACTCACGCAAGCGTGAGCCTGTTGGC
>DGRV01000067.1:0-1322 GCA_002391225.1 Christensenella sp. UBA4379 | reverse complement strand
TTGGCGGGGGAATCCTTCCCCCGCCAATGCCACCCCCTGGGCGGATTTGCCTGTCAGGCCTGCTCCAGGGCCTCCCGGCCCGTTCTCGCTGAAAACAGGCCACTGGCCCGTTCTCGCTGAAAACAGGCCACTGGCCTGTTTTCCAGGCGCTGCGAACCCCGGGCGGAAAATCCGTAAGGAATGAATTTTTGCTCCCGCAGGGCAAGCTCTGCTCCGCAAAAATTCTCCTCGCACCGCACATGTCGCTGCTGCGGATTTCCCTGAAGGGGGCTGCAGCCCCCTTCAAAACCCCTAAAAGAAGGACTGCAAACTTTTTCTTACGTTTTCCCTGTCGGAGGGATTGCGGCAGAATTCCGTTACTTGATCCTCGGGTTCATCGTCTTGAGCAGACGGTTTCCGACCAGGCCGGCGACCGCCATGCAGATTACCAGCTCCGGCACGAGGTACGCGCCGTTATAGACGACGCTGTAGACAAAGGGAGCCTGGCCCTCCACCGGGTAAGCGGCCACCCACATGAGGCCCGCGATGATGGCGGAAGCGGCCCGGCCCAGGGCCGCCACGCCCATGGCGGGCAGCAGGCTGTAGCGCTCCGGATCCCGGATCACGAAGAACGCAAGCACCGCCAGGGCCGCCAGCAGCAGGGCGTAGAGCACCCAGAGGGAAGGATAGCTGATGATCATCAGCACCAGCAGGGCGGCGGACAGGCCCAGGGTCAGGAACACCTGCCAGCCCTTGCGCGTATAGCGGTAGAGCCCAGCCAGGCCCAGGGCCGCGAAGGCGATCAGATAGTCAAAGATCACCTGCCAGACGGACAGGAAATCCCCGCCCTGCAGGTATTGGAGCAATCCGTAGATCAGCCCCGCCGCGACACCGGGCCCGACGCCGAAGGCAGCGGAAAAGAGCATCAGCGGCAGCATGCTGGCCGGCGTGATGGAGCCACCTTGCGGCATCCGGAATACGCGGATGTAGCTCAGCACAAAGCTCAGCGCAATGGCGATCGCCCCGTAGGCGACGGTCTGCGCCGTCCAGGCCTTCCGGCCCCGGCAGATGGCAAAGAGGATCACCGCCAGGGCTGCCAGGCCGATGATCATCCCCCAGAAGGAAATGTCCGCGCTCAGCAGCTTTTTAAAAAGCGTATCCCGTACATAGCTCGGCTGCGCCGTTTCTTCCGCCAAAGCGGAGACAAAAAGGAAATCCATGGTTTCAGTCCTCCAGTTTTAATCAATCAAAAGCCCCCGCGTCCGCACGCAGGGGCAAAAACACAAACACCTTCAGTGTTTCCGCTTCCCTACGGTAGGATGATCTACACAGGTTCCAAGGGT